>NZ_JBHFAB010000001.1:0-311388 GCF_042510955.1 Streptacidiphilus cavernicola | reverse complement strand
CCAGCGTCCGGAAGTCGTCGGCCCGCGGGTAGAGCGCCGCCGCACGGGCCGGGGTCGCCGTGAACAGCTTGCCCCAGTGCGGGCGGGCGCCCAGCGGCAGCAACGCCTCCTCCAGCGCCGCCAGTACCGGGGCCACCGCCGCCGGGTCCTTCCGCTTCCCCCTGTGTCCCCACCCTCTTGGTCCCCGCCCTGTGTTCCCCCGCCCGGCTTCCCCTCCGGGCCCCGCCCCACTCCCGTGGCCGCCGCTTCCTCCGTCCCTGCTCTGCCGTCCCCGAACCGTGGAGCCTTACGAGGGCATTCATCCCCTCGGCAGAACCCGGCAATCCTTGAGCGCTGTCACTCGAAAGTGGGGCTTTTCCACTCCTTCGCGCGGGTAGCCCTAGGGGATCGGCGCAGGCAGCGGGGCCTCCCGGCCGCAGGCGTAGGCGATCGGGTTGATCAGCTCGGTGGCCTCGGGCAGCCAGCGGTTCAGCGCCGTGGGCTCCCTGGCCCACTGGGCGAAGCCGAAGCTGCCGACCCGGGTCGGCGGGGCGACCACCCAGTCGCCCTCGCCGTGGCCGACCAGGTCCAGCCGCCCCGGGCCCCAGCCGAGCTTGCGCAGCAGGTCCGGCAGCTTGGGCAGCGATCCCGGCAGCACCAGGAAGACCAGCCGCCGGCCGCGCCCGGCGCCGGGCCCCGAACCGCCGGGGACCGCCAGCACCGGGCCGAGTTGCACGCCCATCCGCTCCATCCGGGCCAGTGCCAGGCAGCCCGCGACCTCCGGGACGTCGATGGCGTCGAAGGCGCGTCCGGTCGGCAGCAGCACCGAGGCCGACGGGTTCTCGGTCCACCAGCGCCGGACCACGCCGGGGCCGGCGCTGGCCTTGCGGGCCCAGTCGCGCCCGGTCGGGTGCGCGCCGGGCGCGGGGCAGCCGGGGTCGCCGCAGGAGCAGCGCAGCGGGCCGTCGTCCTCGATCAGCCGACAGCCGGGAGCGACCTCCCAGTGGCGTTCCTCGGCGTAGCGGACGGCGGATTCGAGCAGGTCGCGGGCGCGGTCCTGAGGGACGGATTCGGGCAGGGTACCCAGGGTGTCTTCCACGCCGTGCACAACTCGCCGGGGCGGAGCGGGTTACGGGCGGCGCCGGGAAAGTGCGCCGCCCGGCAGAGTGTGATCATCCGAGAGGGGGCGCGTCGGTGCATCGACGGGGCGCACACCGGGTCTGCGAGGTCGGAGCGGGTATGCCTCCGGCGAGGGCGCGCCGGACTGGGCGTATTGTCTCAAATGCCATGCCGCGGCACTGGACTGACGCGGCGGGAGATTCCGCCCGGACGGGTGTGCAGGCTTCGCGGGCCCGGATTCGGGGAATGCTGCTGACCTGTCGGGGTGACCACCACGCTCAAGGGGGAGGCACGTCCATGGCCGCCAGACCGCTGGTCGCACGACAGCCCAACGAACGGCTCCAGGCACTGATCCAGGAGGCGGGCTGCTCCAACGCCGGGCTGGCCCGCCGGGTCAACCTGTGCGGCGCCGAGCACGCGCTCGACCTGCGCTACGACAAGACCTCGGTGGCCCGCTGGCTGCGCGGCCAGCAGCCGCGCGGCCAGGCCCCCGCGGTGATCGCGGAGGCGATCGGGCGCAAGCTCGGCCGCCCGGTCACCGTCGACGAGATCGGCATGGCGGACGGCAAGAACCTCTCCTCCGGCATCGGACTGCACTTCTCGGCCAGCCTCTCCGGCGCGGTCGAGCAGGCGTGCGAGCTGTGGCGCAGCGACGTCAGCCGCCGCGACTTCCTGACCGGCGCCTCGGTCGCCGCCTCGGCCCTGGTGGAGCCCAGCCGGGACTGGCTGATCACCCGCCCCGACCAGCAGGTCGCCCGTGCCGGCGGGGCCAGGGTCGGCCAGGCCGACGTGGACGCGGTCCGGGCCACCACCGAGATGCTGGTCGACCTGGACCACCGCTTCGGCAGCGGGCACGTCCGCCCGGTGGTGGTGCACTACCTCAACAGCGTGGTCTCCGGGCTGCTGGCCGGGACCTACCGGGAGGACACCGGGCGGGCGCTGTTCGCCGCGGTGGCCCGACTCACCGAGCTGGCCGGGTACATGGCCATCGACACCGGCCAGCCCGGCCTGGCCCAGCGGTACTACATCCAGGCGCTGCGGCTGGCCCAGGCGGCGGGCGACCGCGCCTACGGCGGCTATGTGCTGGCCGCCTCGATGAGCCATCTCGCCGCGGCCCTGGGCAACCCCCGGGAGATCGCCCAACTCGCCCGCGCCGCACAGGAGGGCGCCCGGGGCGAGGCCACCCCCACCGCGATGGCGATGTTCTACGTCGCCGAGGCACGCGGGCACGCCCTGCTCGGCGACGCGCGCTCCTGCGAGGCGGTGGCCGGACGGGCGGTGGAGGCGATGGAGCACAGCCGTCCCGACGACGACCCGGAGTGGATCGGCCACTTCGACGCGGCCTACCTGGCCGACGAACTCGCGCACTGCCACCGGGACCTGGACCAGCCCAAGCAGTCGGCCCGGCAGGCGGAGTCGGCGCTGCGCGGCCACCCGGAGACCCGGGTCCGCCGCCGCGCGGTGGACCTGGTGCTGCTCGCCACCGCCCAGTTGCGGATGCGCGACGTCGAGCAGTCCTGCGAAACGGCGGCCCGCGCCGTGGAGTTGCTCTCCGGGCTGCGCTCGGCCCGGGGTGCGGAGTACCTGGACGAGTTCCGGAAGAAGCTGGAGCCCTACCGGGAGCAGCGCGCGGTCAGGGAGTTCCAGGCCAGGTCACTGGCCGAGGCAGCGGCCTGAACCGGCCGAAAGCGGAGGGTTCTTCGTCACTCGTGCGGGTGAACCGGTAGCGTGGGCGGGAGCTACCCGTCCTCACCGAGGGATCGTGTTGAACCACCGCCGACCGAACAACGACGAGCTGACGCCGGACGACCTGTTCAGACCCGAGCCGCAGTCGGCTCAGCCGGGCGGAACCACCATCCCCGGCGAGGTCGTCCGGTCCACCGACATGCCCTGGAACGCCCCGGCGCAGCAGCAGCCCGAGTACTACGGCGAGTACCAGCCGCAGCCGTACCAGCAGCCGCAGCCGGGCGGCGAGGAGTCCACCCAGTTCATGCCGCCGTTCCCGGCCGAGCCGCAGCAGCCGTACGGCGCGGCGCAGCAGGGGTACGGGCAGCAGGACTACACCCAGCAGTCGGCCGGTTACGGCCAGCAGCCCCAGTCGCAGCAGGGGTACGGCGGCTACCAGGCCCCGCCGCCGCAGGCGCCGTACGGGTCGGCTCCGGCCGGTCCTGGCCGCCGGTTCAGCCCCCGGGCCATCGCCGTCGGCGTGGTGGCCGCCTGCGCGGTGGTCGGCATCGCGGTGGGCGCGGCGCTGAGCGGCTCCGGCGGGAACGCGTCGGCGGCCGGCACCCCGGGCCCCTCGGCCTCCGGCAGCGCCTCCGCGAAGGCCGCGGGCTCGGGGGTGAACCAGGCCCAGGCGCAGGCGCTGTCGGACCTGCTGAAGAGTGCCTCGAACAGCCGCACGTCGGTGATCGCCGCGGTGGACGACATCAAGCACTGCCAGAACCTGGGCCAGGCGGAACAGAACCTGACCACTGCCGCCGGGATGCGCGGACAACTGGTCACCCAGCTGGGGACGCTGCAGACGGACGGGCTGCCCGGCGGCGCCGAGCTGGTCACGGCGCTGAAGCAGGGCTGGACCGCCTCGCAGAGCGCCGACACCCACTACGCGGCCTGGGCGAAGGCGTCGGGCAGCAACTGCGCCCACAAGCACCAGCCCAAGGACGGCGGCGAGCTGCAGGCCGCCAGCAGCGCCAGCTCCGACGCGACCGTGGCCAAGACGAAGGCGTCCCGGCTGTGGGACGCCATCGCCGAGAAGACCGGCCTGCCCTCGCGTACCAAGTCCCAGCTCTGACCAGAGAACGCGCTGCCGGTCAGGCCCCGCCCGTGCTGACCAGCAGGGAGCGTACGTCCACCGGGCCCGACCGGGCCTGGGACAGCTGGCCGTTGCGCACTTGCAGGAACGAGACCTGGGTGTTCACCAGCCGCGGCGCGGTGGCCAGCGCCAGCATGTCGACGTTGCGCCAGGCCAGCGGCGGGGTCTGGCCGGTCGTGATCGGGTCGCAGAAGTTCAGGTAGGAGCGCAGCGTGGACGCGGTGACCGGGCCCTGGATCGCGGCGGCGGCCTTCCGCAGCACCTCGTAGGCGATCCAGGTGGTCTGCTCGCCCGGGTCGGCGGTGTTGATCCGGTTGTCGGTGAAGGCGTACTTCTTGACCGCGTCGTGCAGCCCGTCCCAGACCTTGCTGGAGTCCGGCGGGTACCAGCTGGTGGCGAGCGCGTCCCGGAGCGGGCCCGCGTCCCCGCCGGTCGAGTCGACCAGCGACTGCTGGAAGCTGCCGATCACCGAGGACAGCTGGGTGTGCCGCGGGCCCAGCCGCCGGTAGTCGTCGAAGAAGGTGGCGGTGTCGGCCGGGTCCAGGGTGGTGGTGACGCAGGAGTGCGGCAGGTCCGCGCCGATCGCCTGGGTCGCCTCGGCGGTGTAGTCGGTGCCGCCGGGGTCGGCGGCGATCTGCACCGCGTCGATGTGCCCGGTGGCCAGGCCCACGTTGAGGAAGTTCAGCATGGACGCGCCGACGTCGGTCTTGGGGCTGACCACGGCCACCCTGCGGCAGCCCGACTGCACCAGCTGCTCGCCGTTCCCGGCCAGCAGTGCCTGGTAGCCGCCGTTGACCGGGTAGGACATCGGCGAGCTGAACTCCTCCGGGGTGATCCCGAAGCCGCCGATGTACGGGATCGAGGCGGCCTCCAGCACCGGCATGAAGGCTTCGCCGTACTGGCTGTACGAGCCGACCACGGCGGCGACGCCGTCGCTGACGGCGAGGTCGGCGCAGGCGGTGGCTCCGGCGGCGGTGTTCAGCTCGTTGCAGGTGACCACCTTGAGGCGCCGTCCGGCCAGTCCGCCGGTGCCGTTCACCAGCTTGCCGATCGCCTCGGCCAGCGCGGTCACCCCGGGCTGGCCGCCCACCGCGCTGTTCACCGGCGCCCAGGTCATCACCGTCACGGTGGACCCCTCGGACGCGTCGGCGTTCCCCCCGCAGCCGGTGAGTCCGGCGACGAGAAGCGCGGCTCCGGCCGCCGCCGCGGACAGCCGTCCGATCCTCCTGGTCGAACCCATAGCTGTGCTGCCCCTCCCGCTCGTCTGCCCCGGCGTCCACGTGCGGGAGCAAGCCTCGACGGGGTGCCGCACGGCAGGGTCGACGGACGGGAAACAGTGAACCAACGCCAGGGGAACAGCGGGATCCGAGCAGAACATAGGATCGGTTCCCATGCAGGGATCACAGCAGAGTCCGGTGAAGTCTTCCCGAACGGCCACTCGCTCCAGCACCATGGGCGCTATGCCGCTCACTGACATCCCCTGGTGGCGCTGGCGGGCCCGGGTCCGCTCAGCCCTGCACATGCTCGGAGACACCGCCTTCCAGCAGGACTGCTGGGAGGCCGGCCGGGAGGGCTACGGCGACGTCACCGACGCCGTGTACCGCCTGGTCGAGGACACCTGGCTGGACCGCTGGTCCGCCGAGAAGTACGTGGGCACGCTGTTCCGGGACTCGGCCGAGGCCGCGCTGGTCGACACCGCGGTGCTCCGGGTGCTGCGGATCCTGCACCAGGTCGGCCCGGACGCCCCGTCCGCCGCCTACCTGCGGCACCACGCCTGGCCCGAGGCGGTCCGCGCCTGCCGTGACGCGCACATACGGCTGTCGCTGAACGACGGCGAGGACCCGGACGCCGCGCCGCGCTCGCTGGAGGCGCTCGGCATCCTGCTCCGGGTCGCGGCCTGAGGTCGCAGCCTGAGACGGTCCCCCGTGACGTCGGCCGCCTGTGCGAGGCTGTTCCCCCAGCGGATCCGCACGAGAGGACGTCCCCGGTGGCGCAGCAGCAGCCCGGCCAGGGCCAGTACGTACTGACCCTGTCCTGCCCCGACAAGCAGGGCATCGTGCACGCCGTGTCCAGCTACCTCTTCCTGACCGGCTGCAACATCGTCGACAGCCAGCAGTTCGGCGACGCCACCAGTGGGCTGTACTTCATGCGGGTGCACTTCTCGGCCGAGGAGCCGGTCACCCTGGAGAAGCTGCGGGCCAGCTTCGCCGCCACCGGGGACGCCTTCCGGATGGACTGGCAGATGCACCCCTCCGCCGAGCGGACCCGGGTGCTGCTGCTGGTCAGCAAGTTCGGCCACTGCCTGAACGACCTGCTGTTCCGCGCCTCCAGCGGGGCGCTGCCGGTGGACGTGGTCGGGGTCGCGTCCAACCACACCGACTTCCGGGAGCTGGCCGGCTCCTACGGCGTCCCGTTCCACCACATCCCGGTCACCGCCGACACCAAGCCGGAGGCCGAGGCGGCGCTGCTGGAGCTGGTGCGGCAGGAGCGGGTGGACCTGGTGGTGCTGGCCCGCTACATGCAGGTGCTCTCGGACGACCTGTGCAAGGCGCTGGCGGGCCGGGCGATCAACATCCACCACAGCTTCCTGCCGAGCTTCAAGGGCGCCAAGCCCTACCACCAGGCGCACGCCCGCGGGGTCAAGCTGATCGGCGCGACCGCGCACTACGTCACGGCGCAGCTGGACGAGGGCCCGATCATCGAGCAGGAGGTGGTCCGGGTCAGCCACGACGTCACCCCGGAGCAGCTGGTCGCGCTGGGCCGGGACGCCGAGTGCCAGGCGCTGGCCCGCGCGGTGAAGTGGCATGCCGAGCACCGGGTGCTGCTCAACGGCACCAGGACCGTCGTCTTCACCTGACCCCTCGGGGCCGGGGCGGCGGCCTCAGGGCCGGGACAGCAGCCGGGCCGCGTGCAGCAGGTCCCGGGCGGCGGCCCGGTCGCCGGTGATGCCGCAGGGCATCCGGTCCGGGTCGCGGTGCGCGGCGCACAGGAAGCAGAACTCCACACCGTCGATGGCCAGGGTGGCCACCGGGTCGATGTCCGCGGGCAGCGGCCCCGAGCCGGGCGGCAGCGGCTCCAACGGGACCAGCCACTCGCTCTCGCCGCGCCCCTCGATGATCAGCTTCACCGCGCTCACCCCGCGCGGGTCGCCGTAGCCGGGATCGCTGCCGGAGAACTTGCGGTACGAGGTCAGCGACGCCAGACCGGCCTCGCGCAGGCCGTTCAGCGCCGACGGCAGCAGCCGGGTGGCCAGGTCCACCATGGTCCTGATGTGCACCCCGCGCGGCGGCCCGTACGGCCAGCCGACCGCCTCGGCCACGTCGTCGGCGTGGATCCAGCACTCGAAGGCGCGGTCCACGAAGGCGTCCCGCAGCGGCAGCCGGAACGCCCCGTAGTCCACCAGGACGTCGCCCGCGCCCGCGCCGTGTTGGGACTCGGCCAGGGCGGCGGTCTCCACCAGGGCCCTGGTCTGCTCGCGCCAGAACGAGCGCACCGCGTCCGGGCCGCGCCGGCGCTGGGCCTCGATCAGCCGGGAGGTGCGCTCGACCAGGTCGACCGGCGCGGACCCGGCCTGCTCCGGCGAGGTCCCCGGCGCGGGCGGCACCGGGTCGGCCAGGCCGAGCGCCCGGGACACCACGCCGTCCACCGCGGTGAGATGGGACAGCACCTCGGCCGGGCGCAGCTGCTGCGCGCCGCCGTGCCAGACCAGGTCGGCCCGCTCGATCCAGTCGGACTCGCCCAGGTCGCGCAGCAGCGCGTCCAGCCGGGCGGTCTCCGCGACATAGGCTGACGAGTAGTCAGGAACCTTGATCCGGGCGGGCCTCACCGTCAGCGCCCGGGTCAGCACCTGGCTGCGCAGATCGGGGGCCGGCTCCAGCGGCTCGTCGGCGGAGAGCCAGCCGGCCGCGTCGCGCAGCCGCCCGCCCTCGTCGGCGCAGGAGGGGCACTCGGCCAGGTGGATCTCGATCCAGGCCGTCTCCAGACCGGTGCAGGCGTTCAGCGCCCAGGCGCCGAGCAGCCCGCGCAGCGTGTCGTGGTCGGGCTGCGCGGACTCGGGTCGGGCAGCCCCGGAGGTACCCGGGCGCAGGGGACCGGTCATGGGGTGTACTCCGTGGAGAGGGCGGTGGCGAGCAGTTGGAGGCCGAGCCGCATCCGGTGCTTGGCGGTGGCCGGGCTGATCCCCAGCTCCTTGGCGGCCTGCTGGTACGTCCGGCCGCCGAAGTAGGTGAGGACCAGTGTGTCCCGCAGCGCCTGCGGGAGCGAGGTGACGACGTACTGCACCCGGGCCGCGGTGGCCTCGGCCAGGACCTGCTCCTCGAAGCTGGAGGACTCCAGCGGGACCGGGTAGCCGTCCGCGCCCTCCTTGCCGTCCTGGTCCCTGCGCAGCCGTTCCACGGCGCGGCGGTGGGTGAGCGTGCCGATCCAGGAGCGCATCGAGCCGGCCGCCGGGTCGAACTCCCCGGGGTGCTCCCAGACGTGGGCGAAGACCTCGCGGGTGACCTGCTCGGCCGCCTCGGCGTCGGGGAGGATCCGGCTGGCCAGGCCGTGCACCAGGGGCGCGAACTGGTCGTACAGCTCACCGAGCGCGGACTCCTCGCCGCGGGCCAGGCGGCGCTGGATCTGGCGGTCCCACCGGATGGGAGCCGGTGTTGCCAAGGGGCACCACCCTTCCTTCGGGTACCTGTTCAGAACTTATCGCTCCGCGGGCGGAACGTACCCGTATTCGCCGAAAGTGTGCCGGAAACGTGCGGGTAGGCTCGGGGGCTGCGCGATCCCCTGCCGACTGGAGCGACCCAGCTGTGAACCCCCCCGCGATGCCCGCCGCGACGCCGGCCGTGCGGCCCGCAGTGACCCTCTCCCTCGTGCTGCCGGTGCACGGGGTGGCCGAGTTCCTGCCGCGCTGCCTGGACTCGGTCCTCGGCTCGGAGCTGCCCGGCCTCCAGGTCGTCGCGGTGGACGACCGCTCGCCGGACGCCTCGGGCGCGATCCTGGACGAGCGGGCCGCCCGCGACCCCCGGCTGAGCGTGCTGCACCTGCCGGAGAACCTCGGCCAGGGCGGCGCCCGCGAGGCCGGGCTCGACCTGGCCACCGGCGACTACGTCTGGTTCGTGGACCCGGACGACTGGCTCGCCGAGGGCGCGTTGGAGGCGGTCGCCGCCCGGCTGTCCGGCTTCGCCGCGGACGCCCGCCCGGACGTCCTGGTCACCGGCTTCGTCCGGGCCTACCCGGACGGTGGGATCGAGGCCGACACCTGGCGCGGGCAGATGGCGGGCGCGCCGGAGAGCTTCACCCTGGCCGAGCGGCCGGGGCTGCTGAACATGATCCTGGCGGTCTGGAACAAGGTCACCCGCCGCGACTACCTGGAGGCCCTGCGGGAGCAGGGGGTCAGGTTCGGCCCCGGCCACTACGAGGACATCGCGGTCGCCTACCCGATGCTGCTGGGCGCGGCCCGGATCAGCTTCCTGGACCAGGACCTCTACTACTACCGGCGGCTGCGCCCCGGGGCGATCACCACCACCCCGTCGCCCAAGCACCTGGACGTCTTCGCCGAGTACGACGCGATCTTCGGCTACCTGGACAGCCGTCCCGACCTCCCGCCCGCGCTGCGGAACCTGGTCTTCGACCGCACCGTCCGGCAGGCGGTGACCGTTCTCGACACCCCCGGCCTGGTCCCGGCCGAGCTGCGGCGGGAGTTCTTCCGCCGCGCCGCCGACCACGTCCGGCGGCACCGCCCGGCGGGCCACCGGCATCCGAGCGGCCTGCGCGGCGTCCAGTACCGGCTGGTGGAGCGGGAGGCCTGGGGCGCGTACCAGCGGCTGCGTCCGCTGCGGGCGCTGCCGGGCGCGGTGCGCTCGGCGGCCCGCGGCACCGTGCCGCGGGCCCGGCGGGTGGTCCGCGGCACCGCCAGGCGCGGCCTGTACGAGGCCTACCGGCGGCTGCCGGTCGACGACGGGCTGGCGGTGTACGCGGCGTACTGGTACCGCGGCTACGCCTGCAACCCGGCCGCGATCTACCGCAAGGCCGCCGAACTCGCCCCGGAGGTACGGGGGGTGTGGGTGGTGCGGGACGCCGCGGGCGCGGCTGCGCTGCCGCCCGGCGTCCCGTACGTGATCGCCAACACGCCCGCCTACCTGAAGGCTATGGCCACCGCCAAGTACCTGGTCAACAACGTCAACTTCCCCAGCACGATGACCAAGCGGCCGGGCTCGGTGCACCTGCAGACCCAGCACGGCACCCCGGTGAAGCTGATGGGGATGGACATGCGGGGCCGCCCGGCCGGCGCAGACGAGATGGACTTCGACCGGCTGCTCGACCACGTCGCCCGCTGGGACTACCTGGTGTCGTCCAACCCGCACACCACCGCGGCCTTCGCCACCGCCTACCCGGGCGACCACACCGTGTTGGAGACCGGCTACCCGCGCAACGACCGCCTGGCGAACGCCACTCCGCAGGAGGTGCGGGAGATCAGGGAGCGGCTGGGCATCCCGGAGGGGCGCACCACCGTGCTGTACGCGCCGACCCGGCGGGAGCAGCACGCCGGGTTCGTCGCCGGTCTCGACCTGGAGGCGCTGGCCGAGGCGCTGGGCCCGGAGGTCACCCTGCTGGTCCGGGCGCACTACTACTACACCGCCGACCGCCCGGCCGGTCTTGGCGACGGGCGGGTGCTGGACGTCACCGAGCACCCCTCGGTGGAGGACCTCTGCCTGGCGGCGGACGTGCTGGTGACCGACTACTCGTCGCTGATGTTCGACTACGCGGTGCTGGACCGCCCGATCGTGCTGTTCACTCCGGACTGGGCGGAGTACCAGCGGCTCCGCGGCGTCTACTTCGACCTGATGGAGCAGCCCCCGGGCCTGGTCGCCACCACTGAGGAGGAGTTGGCCGTGCTGCTGGCCGCGGTCGGCGAACCCGCCTCGGCGGCGGAGTCGGACAAGCTCAGGGCGGCGTTCCGGGAGCGCTTCTGCCCCTGGGACGACGGCGGCGCGGCCGAGCGGGTGGTCCGCGCGGTCTTCCCGGTCCGCTCCGAGCAGCCCGGCTAGCCGGCGATCTGCCGCGACATCCAGACCAGGCCCGGGGTCATCTCGGCGATGAAGGTGCGGGTGTCGTGGCCGCCCCGGTCGAAGACCAGCACCTGGCTGGTCCTGGGCGTGTGCAGGGCCCGGATCAGCGCCTCGGCGTCGCCGACGGTGCCCGGGTCCTGGCGCGAGCCCATCGCCAGCAGCACCAGGTCCGGCTGCACCGCCTCGCGCCGCAGCAGCAGCACCGGGTTGTTGGCGGCGGCCAGCTGCGGACTGCGGGTCACCACGGAGGCGTTCGGCGCGTCGTAGCCGGACATGCTGACCGCCGCGTGGAAGGCGCTGTGGTACTGCACCGCGATGTTGGCGGCGCAGTAGCCGCCCGCCGAGTAGCCCATGATCCCCCACTTCCGCGCGTCGTGGGAGGCCCGGAAGTTGTACTTGATCAGGGCCGGGACGTCCCGGCCCAGCCAGGTCGCGGTGCGGAAGCCGCCGGGGAGGTCGGCGCAGCCGGAGTCCCGGTCGCCGCCGAACATGTTCATCCGGGCGGAGACCAGGATCATCGGCTTGACCCGCCCCTCGGCCATCAGCCGGACCATCTCCCGGTCGGCCTTCATGGTGCCGAACCAGGTCTGCGGCACCCCGGGCGTCCCCGGCAGCAGCTCCAGCACCGGGAAGGAGGTGTGCGCGTACGCGGGATCGTTGTACTGCGGCGGCAGCCAGATGAAGAGGTCGCCCTTGATCCGGGAGTCCGGGCCCACCGCGGTGGTGCGCAGCACCTGCCCGTTGTAGTGGCTGAAGGCCAGCTTCTCCGGGCGCAGCCCGTCCGCGCCCGCCGGTACCGCGCCGCCGCCGGAGGCCGGCGAGACCACCGCGGCGTCCTCGCCGAACAGCGAGCCCCAGGTGTCGTAGAAGGGGCCCATGCTGTTGTTGACGTACACCAGCACCATCACCACCGCGGCGACCTGGCTGACCAGGGTGAGCACGACCCGCCCGAGGATCCGGGCCGGGGCCGGGCCGGGTATCCGGTTCCACACCGCCACCAGCACGACCACGGAGAGGACGACCAGGGCGATGCTGAGGACGAAGAACGGTGTACCTGTGAGACTCATCGCAGACCTTCGGTGGAGAAAGCTCCGGAGGTGAGCTTCTCCCCGACCCTATCCGCGGGGGCTCGCACCGCCTTCATACCCGTGGATGAGCGCCGTCCGGCCGGACGGCGGGGGGAGCGCCGGGGCAAGCCGGGGGGAATTCAGGGTCGGATCGTGGAACCGAACGGCCTCACCGCGCCTGCGGGTCGGTCCAGGGCAGCACCGCAAACAGGTCCCGCAGCTCGTGCTTGAGCACCTTGCGCAGGGTCTCGTTCCGCGGCAGCGCGTCCACCAGCTCCAGCTGCTCCGGGATCTTCTGCGCCATCAGCCCGGCCGCGCGCAGCCGTTCGGCGATCTCCGGCAGCGTCGGCGGCTCCACTCCGGCCCGCCGCTCGACCACCGCGCAGACCCGCTCGCCGCGCACCGGGTCCGGCAGGCCGACCACCGCGACCGCGCCGACCCGGGGGTCCTGGTAGATCAGGTCCTCGATCTCCTTGGCGGAGATGTTCTCGCCCTTGCGGATGATGATGTCCTTGAGCCGCCCGGTGAGCACCACATGGCCGTCCGCCCTGACGTGCCCGAGGTCGCCGGTGTGCAGCCAGGGCAGCAGTCCGGCGCTGTCGGCGTCGGTGGAGAAGGACTCCGCGGTGAGCACCGGATCGGTGTAGCCGCGGCAGACCATCGGGCCGCGCAGCCACACCTCGCCGTCCTCCCCGGTCTCCGCCTCGGAGCCGTCGGCGGTGCGGACCACCCGCACCTCGACCCCGGTCACCGGGTGCCCCTCGGTGTACGCCAGCTGGTCCGGGGTGTCGCCGGGGGAGCCCATGCAGATCGCCGGGACCTCGGTCATCCCGTACCCGTGCGCGAGCACGCAGCCCAGCTCGTCCCTGACCTCGCGGTACATCTCCGGCGGCCGGGGCGCGCCGCCGCCGGAGATCACCCGCAGCGACGGCAGCAGCCGCTCGCCCGGCGGGAGCTTCCGCTGCTCGGCCAGGAAGGCGGCGTAGAAGGCGGTGCTGCCGCCGGCCATGGTGACCCGGTTCCTGCGGTAGCCGGGCAGCGCCTCGGGCAGCGCGAACACCTCCACCAGCAGCGCGGGGAAGCCGTGCACCAGCATGGTGACCAGGTAGTCGGGGCCGCCGATGTGGGCGTAGGGGAAGGCGATCGAGCCGACGTCCCCGGGGCCCATCCCCAGCGCGTCGGCCAGCCCGACGCCCCCGGCGATCAGGGTCCGGTCGGTGTGCAGCGCGCCCTTGGGGGCGGCGGTGATGCCGGAGGTGTAGTAGACCCAGCGGATCGGCGACCGCCGGTCGGACAGGTCGGTCCGCGGCGGCGCGGGCAGCGCGGCGATGTCGTCGGGGCCGCCCCTGGGCAGGTCGTCCCGGTCGTAGGCGACCAGCACCCGCGGCGGTTCCGGCAGGTCGTCGGCCAGCTTGCGGGCGAAGGCCGGGTAGTCGAAGCCGCGCCACCGGCCCGGCACCAGGTACAGCTCGGGCCGCGCCTCGTCCAGGATCTGCGCGACCTCGGCCCCCCGGTAGATCGCGATGACCGGGGTCTGCACCGCGCCGAGCCGGGCCAGCGCCAGCGAGGCCAGCACCGTCTCCACCCGGGTCGGCAGCTGCCAGACCACCCTGGTCCCCTCACCGACGCCGTAATCCCGGTGCAGTCCCGCGGCAGTCTCCAGGGCCAGATCCCGCACCTGACGGAAGGTCAGCACCCGGTCCGGGCCGCCGGGCCGGTCGCTCTCCTGGATCAGCATCGGCGTGTCCGGGGTCGCCGCGACCCGGCGCTCCAGCAGCTCCCAGAAGGTACGGGCCTCGGCGACGGGGCGGGGTGTCGGACTGCTGCTCATAGCGGCCTCCCAGAAATCTGACGCATCGTCAGGCAGCTCCTGAGGCTAGCCGCGCGGTCGGTCCCGCTCAAGGGGTCCAGCGCCGCAGCAGCTCCCCGGTGTCGGTCACCGTGGCGACCAGGGCCAGGGTGTGCGTCAGCACCGCCTCGGCGTACTCCGGCGGGGTGCCCGCCACCGCGTCCCGGGGCAGCACCACCTGGAAGCCCGCGTCCACCGCGCCGAAGGCCAGTTCCAGCAGTGCGACGTTCAGCGACACCCCGACGCAGACCAGGGTCCGGGCGCCCAGGTTGCGCAGCACCGAGGCCAGGCCGGTGTCCTGGAACGGGCCGAGCCCGTGCAGCCGGGGCAGCACCAGGTCGGCCGACGCGTCCGCGCCGATGCCGGGGTGCAGCCCGGCCGCCGCGGAGCCGGGCGCCAGTGCGGCCCCCGGCCTCGCCGCGGCGACCTTGGCCGCCGCCGCGAACAGCCGGGCGTTGCCGCTCGCGCCGAGCCCGTCCGGTCGCCGCAGCGCGGTGCAGTGCAGCACCGGGACGCCCACCCGCCGTGCCGCGGCCGAGAGTTCGCGGATGTTCCGGACCAGCCCGGTCTTCGCCGCGGCGTCGACCAGGTCGGGGAAGACCGCATCCGGGCCGAGCACCCCGTGCTGGCACTCGCAGGTGACCAGTGCGGTGTGCCCGGGGTCGGTCAGTCGGTCCAGCATGGCCATGGCCGCTTCCTCTCGCGCCGACGGGGCGCTTGCCGCCCACCCTGTGCCTCACTAGTCTGAATCTGACGGATCGTCAGGTAAAGGGTTCGGGCCGCCGGACCTCGGAGGGAGACCCCATGGAAAACCCCGAGTCGCCGCCCGTGCTCGTCACCGCGGAGAACCTCCCGATGGTGGTCAGCGTGGACGACCACGTGATCGAGCCGGCCCACCTGTTCGACACCTGGCTGCCGGCCAGGTACCGGGACCGCGGGCCGAGGCCGCTGCGCGCCGGGATCGGCGAACTCGCCTACGTGGCGGGGAAGTACCGGATCACCATGGACCCGGAGGGCCCGCCGACCGACTGGTGGGTCTACGAGGACCTGCAGTTCCCGTACAAGCGGAACATCGCCGCGGTCGGCTTCGACCGGGACGAGATGACGCTGGAGGGGATCACCCGCGAGGAGATGCGCCGGGGCTGCTGGGACCCCAAGGCCCGGCTGGAGGACATGGAGAACAACCACGTCGAGGCCTCGCTCTGCTTCCCCACCTTCCCCCGCTTCTGCGGCCAGACCTTCGCCGAGGCGCACGACAAGGAGGTGGCCCTGGCCTGCGTCCGCGCCTACAACGACTGGATGGTCGAGGAGTGGTGCGGCGACAGTGGCGGCCGGCTCATCCCGCTCTGCCTGATCCCGCTCTGGGACGTGGAGTCGGCGGTCGCCGAGATCCGCCGCAACGCCGCCCGCGGGGTCCGGGCGGTCTGCTTCAGCGAGATCCCCACCTACCTCGGGCTGCCGTCGATCCACAGCGGCTACTGGGACCCCTTCTTCGCGGTCTGCGCCGAGACCGGCACCGTGGTCTGCATGCACATCGGCTCCTCCTCGCAGATGCCGGCCGCCTCGCCGGACGCGCCCCCGGCGGTGCAGGCGACGCTGAGCTTCAACAACGCCATGGCGTCGATGACCGACTTCCTGTTCTCCGGCGTCCTGGTGAAGTTCCCGACCCTCAAACTCGCCTACAGCGAGGGCCAGATGGGCTGGATCCCGTACGCGCTGGAGCGGGCCGACGACGTCTGGCGCGAGCACCGGGCCTGGGGCGGGGTGCGCGACCTGATCCCGGAACCGCCGTCGACGTACTACTACCGGCAGATCTACGCCTGCTTCTTCCGCGACAAGCACGGGGTCGCCTCGCTGGAGCAGGTCGGCGTCGACAACGTCACCTTCGAGACCGACTACCCGCACGTCGACTCGACCTGGCCGGAGACCAAGGCAGTCGCCCTGGACCATGTGGCCGGGCTGCCGCTGGAGGTGGTCTACAAGATCATGCGGGGCAACGCGATCCGGATGCTCGGCCTCGACCTCGACCGGGGCCTCGACCCGGGCCGCCTCCTCCGCCCGGGGACCGCGCGTGGACCTGCGTGACACCCCCGCCGAGGCGGAGTTCCGGCACGGGCTGCGGGAGTGGCTGGGCGCGGTGCTGCCCGAGCTGCCCCCGCCGCCCGACCCGGCCGACTGGCCCGGCCGCCGCCGCTACGACACCGGCTGGCAGCGCCGGTTGTACGACGCCGGGTACGCGGGGGTGCACTGGCCGCGCGAGGCGGGCGGACGCGGGGCCACCCCGGTCGAGCACCTGATCTTCCTGGAGGAGACCGAGCGCGCCGGGGCCCCCTACGTCGGCGCCAACTTCGTCGGGCTGCTGCACGCCGGGCCGACCGTCGCCGCCGAGGGCACCCCGGAGCAGCGCCGCCGCTGGCTGCCGCCGATCCTCAGCGGGGCCGAGGTCTGGTGCCAGGGCTTCAGCGAGCCGGGGGCCGGCTCCGACCTCGCCGCGCTGCGCACCCGCGCGGTCCGGGACGGCGACCACTACGTGGTCAGCGGCAGCAAGCTGTGGACCTCGCACGCCGAGGTGGCCGACTGGTGCGAACTGCTGGTCCGCACCGACCCGGAGGCGCCGAAGCACCGCGGCATCAGCTGGCTGGTGCTGCCGATGGACGCGCCCGGGGTGACCGTCCGTCCGCTGCGGACGCTGACCGGGACGGCGGAGTTCGCCGAACTGTTTCTGGACGAGGTGCGGGTCCCGGTCGGCAACCGGGTCGGCGCGGAGCACGACGGCTGGCGGGTGACCATGGTGACGCTGTCGTTCGAGCGCGGGACGGCGTTCGCCGGCGAGGTGGTGGCCTGCCGCCGGTCGCTGGCGGCGCTGGCCCGGCTGGCCCGGGACAACGGCGCCTGGGAGCAGCCGGCGGTGCGGCGCTCGCTCGGCCTGCTGGCGGCGCGGTTCGGGGCGCTGTGGCGGCTGGTGCAGTGGAACGTCTCCGAGGCGCAGGGCGGCGGGGTGCCCGGCCCCGGCGCGTCGGTGTTCAAGCTGCGCTTCTCCGAGGCCCGTCAGGAGCTGTACGACCTGGCCGCGGAGGTGCTCGGGGCCGGGGCCCTGGTCCTGGACGAGGAGTGGTCCGCGCCGCGGCTGCAGGGCCTCTCCTACACCATCGCGGCGGGGACCTCGCAGATCCAGCGGAATATCGTGGCGCAGCGGGTGCTGGGGCTGCCGAAGCAGGAACGGGCGGGTGGCTGATGGACTTTCGGCTGACACAGGATCAGACCGCGCTCAGGGACGGGGTGCGGGAGCTCCTGGCGAAACGATTCGGCAGGGAGCGGCTCCGGGCCGTGCTGGACGGCGAGCCACCCGGCGCGGTGTGGACGGCGCTGGCCGGGGCCGGGCTGTTCGCGCTGCGGCGGCCGGTGGACCGGGAGGGTCTCGGCCTCGGCCCGGCCGAGGCGGTGCTCGCCTTCGAGGAGGTGGGCCGGGCGCTGCTGCCCGGACCGCTGGTCGCCACCGAACTGGCCTCGGTGCACCGGGCGTTCGCCCCCGGCCCGGAACCGGCCCTGGCCGGGGTGCTGCGGCGGCAGGCCGCGGAACCGGTGCTGGTGGAGCGGCTGCCCGAACTGTCGGTGCTGCTGGTGCTGGACGCCGGAGAGGTCCGCACGGTGGACCCGGCCGCCCTGCTGCCGACGGCCCGTCAGGTCCGCGCGGTGGACCCGCTGACGCCGCTCTGGCAGCTCACCGCCCCGCTCCCGCCCGGCGAACCGCTGCCGGAGGCCGACCCGGAGCAGCTGTGGACCGAGGGCATGCTGCTGACCGCTGCGGTCCAGGTCGGCCTGGCCGCCCTCGCGTTGGAGCTGGCCGTCGGGTACGCCCGGCAGCGCGAGCAGTTCGGCCGTCCGATCGGGGCGTTCCAGGCGGTGCAGCACCTCTGCGCGGAGATGCTGGCCCGGCTGGAGCCGGCCAGGGCCGCGGTCCGGGCGGCGGCGCTGTCCGGGCCCGGCGGGGCCGGGGCAGGGCCGCTGGACCCGGTCGAGGTGGCCGGGGCCAAGCTGCTCGCGGACGAGGCGGCGGTGCGCGGGGCCAGGGACTGCCTGCAGGTGCACGGCGGGATGGGGTTCACCTGGGAGGCGGACGTCCATCTGCTGCTCAAACGCGCCTGGCTGTTGGAGCGTCTGTTCGGCGGAACCGCCGAATGCGCCGAGAAAGCGGCAACCGGGCTGCTCAGCACGGGAGCAGAAACGTACGTAGGACACTTGTCGTAAGGGTGGTTCTGACCGGGTTCTGGCGGGGCGTGAGCAGCGCTCCCATGATCCGGCCGCCGGTCGGTTACGCTCGCGGAGTGCGCACGCAACGGACTGCAGCGACGACGGCGAGGGCGGGGGCAGTATGCACCGTCGGGGGTCCTCTCGGGTGGAATATGCCCGAAGCGCTTGCTCGATCCGGTGCCGGCGAAACATCCTGGAACGGATGCGCAAGGGTGCGCTCCCTGCGCTGTCTCCCATGCAGGACAGTGACGAAGGCGCGGCTGATCCCGCAAGTACGGGTGGTGTGAGCGGTGCAGGTGCTTCAGTTGCAGATCGCCGTAGAGGCGGACCCGGCCGAGGTCGGGCGGGCCCGCCGATGGACCAGGTCGCGCCTGTCCGGCTGCGGCTACGACCCGGACGCCGCGCTGGCCGAGGCGCTGGTGCTGGTGGTCTCCGAGCTGGTGACCAACGCGGTGGTGCACACCGGCCACGGCGCGGTGCTCAGACTGCAGTTCCCGGTCGGCCCGGACGCGGCGCAGCGCCCGGTGCGGGTCGAGGTCGCCGACGCCAGCGACCGCCCGCCCCGGCCCCGGCACGCACCGGGCGAGGCCACCAACGGGCGCGGCCTGGAACTGGTGGAGAACCTCTGCGACCGCTGGGGCTGGTACCCGGACGGCGACGGCAAGCGGGTGTGGTGCGAGCTCGAGCGCGAGTCCCGTGCCGGACGCGAACCGGACCGGGCGGTGGCGGCGCCGCTGCTCGACGAGGAGACCGCGCGGACCCTCCAGCACCTGCTGGTCGGCTGACGGTTTCGTCCGTATATCACCGGCGAAGTCGGTACAAAAAGCGGCAAACACACCAGGCCGTTGCCGTAAAGTCTCTCGGCAACAATCAGGTCACGGCCGCCGCCGACGGCGGTGCTTCTCGGCCCGACGGGCGCCCGGTCCGGCCGAGGCGGATCCGGGTTCCAGCTGACGCCCCGACAGATGCGAGGGGTCGCCGGAGGGGCCGTGAACATTCCGCAAAGATCCATGGGCGGTGCTCTGACCTGGACCGATGAAGGCCGCGCGGCGTGCCGGGCGACCCGGTCGGGCCGCTCGGGCCGACCGCTCGGGCGCCAGTTCCCGACTCCCGGCCGGTGCGGACGTCCACCGGAGCGGGCTCCGGAACGGGGGCGGAATTCCGGCCACTTCATCGCGGGCGACTGATGATCTGTCGTCTGAAAGCGAACGCAACCAATCCGAATTCCGGGTAACCCATTGACGTGACGTGTCCGCCTGATCACGCTTGGACGCAGCGATTCGTTGCGAGGGGACGTCGAGGGCCGGAGCGGGCTTTGTCGAGCCTGCTGGTCCTTGGCGAGTGCGGATCGCATCGACGCTGGTCAGGGCCCATGCGTCGAGGCCAGGTGGCGGGTCTCCGTATCGTGATCGAGACGAACACGGCGTCCCGCCACCAGGTCTTTTGCGGTGGCTCAACCGGTAAGGCGGGTAAGGGAGTTCGCCGCCGCAGCCGGGCCCTTCCGGAACGGTCCGTAGGCCGGCGCAATTCGCCCGTCGCGGCTATTTCACCGCGATCGGGGCCACCGGTGCGCCGACCCCGCCGGTGAACGGCTCCGGCGGTGCGGACAGCAGGAACTCGTAGACGCCGTCCTCGGCGCAGTCCGCCGCCAGCGCCTCCAGATTCCAGTTCTGACCCTGCATCATCCCCATCTCGACCAGGTCCAGCGCGTGCACCGGCAGGTAGAGGCCGTCCACCTCGGGCGGGAACACCTCGAAGGTGAGGGTGTCGTCGGCCACCGCGGCGACGTCCCTGGCGTGGAACCACTCCGGCGTCCACAGCGACAGGCCGGGGGAGGGGAAGGCGTAGGCCTCCCGGTCGCCGCCCAGGTAGAGCTGCATCTGCCCGGTGCGCACCAGCACCACGTCCCCGGCCCGTACCGCCGTCCCGGCCAGCTCCTGGGCCGCCTCCAGGTCCGCCGGGGTCACCGCGTGGTCCCCGGCCAGCCGGGGCAGCCCCAGCGCGCGCGCCACGTCCAGCAGTACACCCCTGGCGACCAGCGGCGCCGCCTTCTCCACACCGCTGAAGCAGGCCCCCTCGTGCGGGGTGATGCTGTCGGCCGGGCGGTTGTTGTAGATCCGGCCGCCGTGGCTGACATGGCCGAGGCCGTCCCAGTGGGTGGCCGCCTGCAGGCCCATGGTCACCACGTCGTCGCTGGTGGCGATGGCGCCGGGGCCGAACATCTCCCAGTTCAGGGCGACCATGGTGCGCAGCGGGTTGACCCGCCCGGGGATCAGGCCGGTCTGCACCCCCTGCTGCTGCAGCGGCAGCGCCAGCGCGAAGCGCCGTCCGCTGCGGACCGTCGCGGCGGCGGCACGGACCGTCTCCGGGGTGATCAGGTTGAGCGTGCCGATCTCGTCGTCGGCGCCCCAGCGGCCCCAGTTGTTGACCTTCTCGGCGATGGCGCGGAACTCGTCGAAGTCGGTGGGTGCGGGCACGGGCGGCCTCCCGGTCGGTGGCGGGCGATATCTGACGGTCTCTCAGGTCTGTTGCGCGATGGGCTTGCTCCCTAGAATCTAACGGTCCGTCAGATTCTTGAGGAGGGCTGCGACGTGGGCGAGTTCCTGCACGGCAGAGTGGTCGCGGTGACCGGGGCGGGGCGCGGCATCGGCCGGGCCGTCGCGCTGGCCTGCGCCGCCGAGGGGGCCGGGGTCGTGGTCAACGACTACGGCGTGGGCATGGACGGCGCCGATCCGACCAGCGAGGTCGCCGAGGGCGTGGTCAAGGAGATCGAGGCGCTGGGCGGCCGGGCCGTCGCGGTGGCCGACGACGTCTCCACCATGGCCGGGGGCGAGCGGGTGGTCCACACCGCGGTGGACTCCTTCGGGCGGCTGGACGGGGTGGTCTGCGTCGCCGGGATCCTGCGCGAACGGATGCTGTTCAACATGTCCGAGCAGGAGTGGGACCCGGTCATCGCGACCCACCTCAAGGGCACCTTCACCGTGTTCCGGGCCGCGTCCGCGCTGATGCGCCGTCAGGGCCACGGCACCCTGATCGGCTTCACCAGCGGCAACCACGCCGGCAGCGTCAGCCAGGCCAACTACAGCGCGGCCAAGGGCGGCGTCATCTCGCTGGTCCGCAGCGCCGCGCTGGGCCTGCACAAGTACGGGGTCACCGCGAACTGCGTGGCCCCGGTGGCCCGCACCCGGATGTCCGCCAACGTGCCGATGGAGCTCAAGGAGATCGGCGAACCCGAGGACGTGGCCGCCCTGGTGGTCTACCTGCTCTCGGAGCAGGCGGCGGAGATCACCGGCCAGGTGTACACCGTGGCCGGGCCGAAGATCGCGGTCTGGGCCCAGCCGCGGGAGCTGCGCGCCGTGCACGCCGAGGGCGCCCCCGGCTCCGGCGGACCGGTCTGGACGCCGCAGCGGATCGCCGAGGTGCTGCCCGGGTCGGTCGGCACCGACCCGATGCCCATGCTGGCCCAACTCGACGCCATGGCCGCGGCAGCCGCCGCGAACCAGCGGCCCAACGCCTGAGGGGCGGTCGACCACCCGCCATGGACTTCTCCTTCAGCGCCGAGGACGAGGCGTTCCGCGCCCGCGCCCGCGGCTGGCTCGCCGACCGGCTCGCCGACGGCCGCCCCTTCGCCGACCTGCGCACCCCGCAGGGCTTCACCGCCGACCGCCGCCGGGCCTGGGAACGGGAGTTGGGCGCGGGCGGCTGGATCGGGCCGGACTGGCCGGGCCGTGACGGTGCGGACGGTGCCGGTCCTGCCGGTGCCGGTCCCGACGGTGCCGCTGTCGCTGCTGACCGTGCCGGTTCCGACCGTTCCGCCGACCCGCTGAGCCGCCGGATCGTCTGGGCCGAGGAGTACGCCCGCGCCGCCGCGCCCGCGCCGCTCGGCATCGTCGGCGAGCACCTGCTCGCGCCCACCCTGCTGCGGCACGGCACCGAGGCCCAGCGCGCACGCTTCCTGCCGGGGATCGCGGCCGGGACCGAGATCTGGTGCCAGGGCTACAGCGAACCCGGCGCGGGGTCCGACCTGGCCGCCGTCCGCACCGCCGCGGTCCCGACCGAGGACGGGTCCGGCTGGCTGATCACCGGTCAGAAGACCTGGACCTCGCTCTCCCAGTGGGCCGACTGGTGCTTCGTGCTGGCCCGCACCGAGCCGGGATCGCAGCGGCACCGCGGCCTCAGCCTGCTGCTGCTGCCGATGGACCAGCCGGGCCGGATCGACGTCCGGCCGATCCGGCAGCTGGACGGGGACTCCGAGTTCAGCGAGGTGTTCTTCGACGCCGCCCGCGCCGACGCGGCCCATGTCCTGGGCGGGCTCGGCAACGGCTGGCGGGTGGCTATGGACCTGCTGTCGTTCGAGCGCGGGGTCGGCATGCTGGGCCGTCAGATCGGCTACGCCCGCGAACTGGACGCCGTGCTGGCCGCCGCCGCCGGGTCCGGCGCGGCCGAGGACCCGGTGCTGCGCGAGCGGCTCACCCGGCAGTGGGCCGAGCTGCACGTGATGCGCTGCAACGCGCTGCGCACCCTCGGCACCGCCGAGCCCGGCACCGCCGCGGTGGCCAAGCTGGTCTGGGCCGGCTGGCACCAGCGGCTCGGCGAGCTGGCCGTGCAGACCCTCGGCCCGGACGGGGCGCTGGTCGGCGGCCTGGCCCACGACCCGGCTGACTACCCGCTGCTGCCGGTCCAGCACCGGATGCTGTTCGCCCGCGCCGACACCGTCTACGGCGGCAGCGACCAGATCCAGCGCAACATCATCGCCGAGCGCGTCCTCGGCCTGCCCCGCGAGCAGAGAGCAGCAGCGTCATGACTAGCTATCAGTTGTTCGTCAACGGTGAGTGGCGGGACGGCGGCGACGGCAGCTACCCCGTCGTCGACCCGGCCACCGAGCAGGTGGTCGGGCACGCCCCCGAGGCCTCGGCCGCCGATGTGGAGGCGGCCGTTGCCGCGGCCCGGGAGGCCTTCGAGGGCTGGTCCCGGACCGGCCCCGGCGAGCGGGCCGCGGTGCTGCACCGGATCGCCGACGCGCTGCTGGCCCGCACCGACGAGTTCGTGCCGCTGCTGCAGGCGGAGACCGGCGCGACGCTGCGGGTCGCCTCCTCGATGCAGGTCCCGGTGGCCGCCGAGCGGTTCCGCCGCTACGCCCGCGGCGCACTGGAACCGGCGGTGGAGCCGCTGGCCCCGTTCCCGGTCGCGGCGACGCCGTTGGCCGCGGGCGGGCTGACCAGCGCGGTGGCGGCACGCCGTCCGGTGGGCGTGGTCGGCTGCATCACCTCCTACAACTTCCCGATCGTCAACCTGGCCGGGAAGCTGGCCCCGGCGCTGGCGATGGGCAACACCGTGGTCGCCAAACCGGCCCCGCAGGACCCGCTGGGCTGCCTCAAGCTGGGCGAGGTGTTCCGGGACGCGGGCGCGCCGCCCGGGATCTTCAACGTGGTCACCGGCTCGGGCGCGGCCACCGGCGCGGCACTGGTCGCCTCCCCGGAGGTCGACATGATCAGTTTCACCGGCTCCACCGCGGTCGGCCGCCGGATCGCCGCCGACGGCGGGCACACCATGAAGCGGACCCTGATGGAACTCGGCGGCAAGGGCGCGGCGATCGTGCTGGAGGACGCCGACCTGAGCACCGCCGTCGCGGCGATCGGCTCGACCTGGACGTTCCACTCCGGCCAGATCTGCACCGCGCCGACCCGGGCGCTGGTGCACGCCTCCCGCTACCAGGAGGCGGTCGAGCTGCTGGCCCGGTACGCGCGGGCGCTGCGGGTGGGCGACCCGCTGGAGCCGACCACGGTGGTCGGCCCGGTGATCACCGGTCAGCACCGGGACCGGGTGGAGTCCTACATCTCCGGCGCGCTGGCCGAGGGCGCCCGGCTGGTCGCGGGCGGGACCAGGAAGGAGCACGCGGCGGACAGCCAGGACCTCCCCGGCACCGGCTTCTACGTCGCGCCGACCCTGCTCGCCGACGTCACCCCGGCCATGGCCGTCGCCCGGGAGGAGGTCTTCGGGCCGGTGGTGGCGGTGATCCCGTTCCAGGACGACGAGGAGGCGCTGGCCATCGCCAACTCCACCGACTTCGGCCTCTACGACTACGTCTTCTCCGCCGACACCGCCCGCGCCTACGCGCTGGCCGCCCGGCTGCGCACCGGCAACGTCGGCGTCAACACCGCGCAGCGCCACCCGGAGACCCCCTTCGGCGGCTTCAAGCAGAGCGGGGTCGGCCGCGACGGCGGCTCGTACGGCCTCGCCGCGTACAGCGAACTCCAGTCCGTCGTCTGGCAGTCCTGACCCGTTCCCGCGTTTGGTTTCTGATTCTGTGTCACCTCCCTGAGGAGTTCCCATGAAAGGCGTCATCTTCGACGGCAAGGAAGCCCAGGTCGTCGACGACCTGGAGGTGCGGGAGCCGGGCGTCGGCGAGATCCAGGTGCGGATCGCGGCGGCCGGGCTGTGCCACAGCGACCTGTCGGTGATCGACGGGACCATCCCCTTCCCGGTCCCGGTCGTCCTCGGCCACGAGGGCGCGGGCACGGTCGAGGCGGTCGGGCCCGGCGTGGTCCACGTCCGGCCCGGCGACCACGTGGCCCTGTCCACCCTGGCCAACTGCGGCACCTGCGTCGCGTGCGGGCGCGGGCGGCCGACCATGTGCCGCAAGGCCATCGGCCACCCCGGTAAGCCCTTCACCCGCGCCTCGCAACCCGGCGCCCCGCTCTACAACTTCGCCTCCACCTCGGTCTTCGCCGAGCGGACGGTGGTGAAGGCGGTCCAGGCGGTCCCGATCGACCCGTCGATCCCGTTCACCTCGGCCGCGCTGATCGGCTGCGGGGTGCTGACCGGCGTCGGCGCGGTGCTGAACCGGGCCCGGGTCGGCCTCGGCGACACCGTCGCGGTCATCGGCTGCGGCGGGATCGGCCTCAATGTGATCCAGGGCGCGCGGCTGGCCGGGGCCTCCAGGATCGTCGCGGTGGACGCGGTCGCCGAGAAGGAGCAGGCCGCCCGCACCTTCGGCGCCACAGACTTCGTGGACGCCCGCGCGGTGGCGTCCACCGTGGACGCGGTGAAGGCGCTGCTGCCGGACGGGGTGGACCACGCCTTCGAGTGCGTCGGCGCGACGGCGCTGGTGCGCACCGCGGTCGACCTGCTCGACCGGCATGGCCAGGCGGTACTGCTGGGGATGACCCGCCCGGACGCCGAGGCGTCGTTCCGCCCGGCCGAGATGTTCCTCGACAAGTCCATCCTCGGCTGCCGCTACGGATCGTCCCGGCCGCAGACCGACATCGCCCTCTACGCCGACCTCTACCGCTCGGGCCGACTGCTGCTGGACGAACTGGTCACCGCGACCTTCCCGGTCGACGCCTTCGACCAGGCCGCCGAAGCCACCCACGGCGGCGGGGTGGCCCGTGCGGTCCTGCTGTTCTGACGCCGGGTCACCTGACGCCTCTGCCCTCGGCGTCACTCCGTGCCGCGGAAGGTGCGGCGGTAGGCGCTGGGGGCGATGCCGAGGGTCTCCCTGAGGTGCTGCCGCATGGACGCCGCGGTGCCGAAGCCGACTTCGCGGGCGATCCGATCCACCGTCAGATCGCTTCCCTCCAGCAACTGCCGTGCCCGGTAAGCGCGCTGACTGACCAACCACTGGCCGGGGCTGAGCCCGGTCTCGTCCCGGAAGCGCCGGGTGAAGGTGCGGACGCTCATCCCGGCCTGCTCGGCCAGGTCCCGCAGCGCGAGCGGTTCGCCGAGCCGTTCCAGCGCCCAGGCCCGGGTCGGCGCCGTGCCGTCGTCGCCCGGGTCGGGCACCGGCAGGTCGATGTACTGCGCCTGCCCGCCGTCCCGCCACGGCGGGACGATGCAGCGGCGGGCCACCCGGTTGGCCACACCGGAGCCGTGGTCGCGCCGCACCAGGTGCATGCAGAGGTCCACCCCGGACGCGACCCCGCCCGAGGTCAGCACGTCGCCGTCGTCGACGAACAGCACGTTCGGATCCAGCAGCACCGAGGGGAACAGGCTGCGGAAGCGGTCGGTGTAACGCCAGTGCGTGGTGGCCGGGCGGCCGTCCAGCAGGCCCGCGGCGGCCAGCACGAAGGCGCCGGTGCAGATGGACACCATCCGGGTGCCGGGACGGACCAGCGCCAGCGCGGCGGCGAGTTCCGCCGGGAGGCGCCCCTCGGTGAACACCGGCCCGAGCTCGAAGCTGGCCGGCACCACGACGGTGTCGGCGGCGGCGAGCAGCTCGGGCCCGTGGTCGACGCTGATCCGGAAGTCACTGCTGGTCCCGACCGGCCCCCCGTCCAGCGTGCAGGTCCGCACCTGGTACAGCGGGGGGTCCCCCGGAAGGTGCGCCGACTCCAGAATCCGCGACGGCGTAGCCAACTCAAACGCCACGACCCCCGGCAGAGCCAACACCGCGACCCGATGCGGGCTGCGGCCCGGAGCGGATGCCGCGGGCGGGGGAGGGGGAGGAGTCGGCGCCGGGGTCGGGTCTAGCGCGGCAGCGGGGGCTGGGGTGGTGGCAGGCGTCGGCACGGTGGCGCGGGCCGGGGTGGTCGCGGTGGCCGGGGCGGCAGTGTGGGTCGGCGCGGTGGTGCGAGCCTGCGCGGTAGCGGGGGTTGGCGCGGTGGCGCGGGCCGGGGCGGCAGCAGGGGTTGGCGCGGGGGTCTGCGCGGCAGCTGGGGGCTGGTCGGCCGGTGCGGGCTGGGACATGGCTCCACTCTGGGCCGTGGCCCGATCCTGACGCAAGCTGTCCCTCCGGCCACTCGCCGCGGCGACCCGAAGCCCAGCAGAATCACCCCGTGACCGACCAGCAGACCCCGCCCGCCCGACTCCCCGCCGCGCCTGCGCCGGCCGCCGCGCCCACTCGGCCCGCCGCATCTGCTCCGCCTGCCCCGCCCGCCGCCTCCACCGCGCCCGCCGCGTCTGCTCCGCCCGCTCCGGCCGCCGTGCCCACCGCCCCCACCGTGTCTGCCCCGCCCGCTCCGGCCGTCGCGCCCACCGCGCCCACCGCGTCTGCTCGCCCCGCCTCCCCCGCTCCCCCCGCCCCGCGGGGACCGCACCTGCACTACGCCTGGGTGGTCGCCGCCGTCTGCCTGCTCGTGCTGGTCGGCGCCGCGGGCTTCCGTTCCACCCCCTCCCTGCTGATGGAGCCGCTGAACAGCGAATTCGGCTGGTCGCACGGCGTCATCTCGGCCGCCGTCTCCCTCAACATGCTGCTCAACGGCCTGACCGCGCCCTTCGCCGCCGCGCTGATGGACCGCTTCGGCATCCGCCGGGTAGCCGGCTCCGCGCTGCTGCTGATGGCCGTCGGCAGCGGCGCAACCGTGTTCATGACCCAGTCCTGGCAGATGCTGCTCTGCTGGGGCGTCCTGGTCGGAGTCGGCAGCGGCTCCATGGCGCTGGCCTTCACCGCGACCGTCACCGGCCGCTGGTTCCTGGCCCGGCGCGGACTCGTCACCGGCGTGCTGACCGCCGCCAGCGCGGCCGGGAACCTGGTCTTCCTGCCCGTCCTGGCCTGGCTGATCAGCGACTACGGCTGGCGCAGCGCCTCGCTCACGGTCGCCGGCTGCTCGCTCGCGGTGGTCCCGATCGTCCTGCTGCTGCTCCGCGAGCGCCCCGCCGACCTGGGCCTGCTCCCGTACGGCGCCACCGACCTCCCCACGCCGCCCCCGGAGGCCACGCCGCCGCCGGGGCCCACGCCACCCTCAAATACCGACGACCGTAAGGGAGTCCGCGCCCTGCGCGTCCTCCGCCAGGCTGCCGGAACCCGCCCGTTCTGGCTGCTGGCCGGCTCCTTCGCGATCTGCGGCGCGACCACCAACGGCCTGGTCGGCACCCATTTCATCCCGGCCGCCGGAGACCACGGCATGGTCGAGACCACAGCCGCAGGCCTGCTCGCGCTGGTCGGCGTGTTCGACGTGGTCGGCACGGTCTTCTCGGGCTGGCTGACCGACCGTCTGGACTCCCGCAGGCTGCTCGGCACGTACTACCTGCTGCGGGGCGCGTCGCTGCTGTTCCTGCCCGCGCTGTTCGCCCGCACCGTGCATCCGAGCATGGTCGTCTTCATCGTCTTCTACGGCCTGGACTGGGTCGCCACCGTCCCGCCGACCATCGCGCTGTGCCGGGAGTGGTTCGGCGAGGACGCCCCGATCGTCTTCGGCTGGGTCTTCTGCGGCCACCAGGTCGGCGCCGCCCTGGTCGCCCTCGGCGCGGGCCTGGTCCGGGACCAGCTGGGAAGCTACGACGCGGCCTGGTACGGGGCCGGAGCGCTCTGCGTGATCGCCGCGAGCTGCGCCCTGCTCCTACGCGCCAAGCCCCCGGCCACCCCGCCCCTGCTCCCCGCAACGGCGTGAGCCCCGCCCCACCCCTGCTCCCCGCTACGGCGTGAGCCCTGCTACGGCGTGAGCCCGCCGAAGCCGCCGCGGTAGAACAGCAGCGGCCCGCTGTCGCTCCGCTCGACCGACAGGTCGCAGACCCGTCCGAGCACGATCAGATGGTCGCCGCCGACGTGGACGGCGTGGATGGTGCAGTCGATCCAGGCCAGCGCCCCGGCTATCCGCGGCGATCCGGTGACGTCCGCGGGGCTCCAGTCCACCCCGGCGAACTTGTCCGCGCCGGTGGCCCCGCTGACCGCGAAGGTCCGGCAGAGGTCGCCCTGGTCGGCGGCCAGGACGTTGACGCAGAAGTGCCCCGCGTGCGCGATCCGTGGCCAGGAGGCGGAACTGCGCGCTACGTTGAAGCTCACCAACGGCGGATCCAGCGACAGCGACGAGAACGACTGGCAGGCGAAGCCCACCGGTGCCCCGTCCCTGGCCAGCGCACTGACCACGGTCACCCCGGTGCAGAAGTGCCCCAGCACGCTCCGCAGCACCCGCGGGTCCGCGGCGGCGTCGGGCAGCCGCTCGTCCGGCCCCACGGCGCGCAGCACCGGTGCCGGGGCGGGCAGCGGAGCGGACGGCCCAGCCGCGGTCCGCAGATAGCGGACGGCGGCCACCGCCATGCCTTCGTGGCCCATCGGGTCCTCACAGAGGTGGTCGCGGAGTCGGATGTCCATTAAAGCTGACGGGTCGTCAGATTGAAAGTGGGCGGAATGTCCCTTGACGGCGATGATCAGTGCTTGCGTACCCTGTGGCACGGCTCCGGGGAGAGCCAGGGGACGGAGCCGCCATGAATCAGCAGGTCAAGCGCTGGGCGAGGGCCATAACCGCGATGGTCGCCGGACTGGTGGCGGTGAACGCCCCGGTGTTCTACCTGTGGGGGACCACCCAGAACGGCGGTCTGGCCGGGCCGACGCCGCTCGGGGGCCTCCTCCGTGACTGGGGCGCCCAGGCCCTGGTCATCCTGCTCATCTACCTGGTCGCCGACCAGATCAGCCGACGCCTGCTGCGCGACCGCTACTCGCTGGCGATCGGCGCCGTGCTCTTCCTGGCCGTCGGCGGCACCTACGAGTGGGTCGCGTTCGGCGGCCCCGGCGTCGAGTTCGGCGGCTTCGCCTACGGCTGGTCGGCCCTGGCGGACACGCTGGCGCTGCCGTTCGCGCTGGGCGCCTGGATGCTCTGGCTGCGCACCCCCAAGCCCGCGCCCGACCCCTTCGCCGCCGAGGTCACCGGCGCCTGGGAGAGCGCCGACGGGGTGCTGGAGTGCGGCTCCGACGGCGTCTTCACGCTGACCCGGGCCGGAGCGAGCACCATCGCCGGGCTCTGGGAGTCGCTGCCGGGCGAGCGTCCCCAGATCGTGCTCAAGGTGGTCGCCCCGACCGACCTCGGCCACGGCTGGCAGGCCACCGTCCTCGACCTGGAGGTCAGCCCGCACGGCGCGGTGCTCCGCGGCGCCGCCGACTACCGCCGCCGCGAGGCGGAAGCGGCGCTGGAGCAGTCCACCGGCTACATCGGCGCGGTCGAGATAATCGAGGGCTAACGCCCCTTGAACTGCGGGGACCGGCGTTCGGCGAAGGCGCGGACGCCCTCCTGGGCGTCCGTCGTGGTCATGTTGACCTCCTGCGCGGTCGCCTCGGCCGCGAAGGACACCGCCCGGTCCGCCTCCAGCGAGGCGTTGACCAGGTGCTTGGTCAACGCCAGGGCCCGGGTCGGGCCCGCCGCCAGCCGCTCGGCCCACTTCGCCGCCGTGCCGGCCAGCTCCTCCGCCGGGACCACCCGGTTGACCAGTCCCAGCCGCTCCGCCTCGGCCGCGGGCAGGGCGTCGCCGAAGAACATCAGCTCCTTGGCCCGCTGCGGGCCGACCAGCCGCGGCAGCAGATAGGCCCCGCCGCCGTCCGGGACCAGACCGCGGCGGACGAAGGCCTCCACGAAGCTCGCGCTCTCGGCGGCGAGCACCAGGTCGCAGGCCAGCGCGAGGTGCACGCCGACCCCGGCCGCAGTGCCGTTCACCGCCGCGACCACCGGCTTCTCGCAGTCCAGCACCGCCGCGATCATCCGCTGGACCCCGGTCCGCAGCACCCGCGCGACGTCGCCGGGGACGCGCGGAACCACCGGGCCCCCGCCCGCGGGCCGCAGGTCCGCGCCGGAGCAGAAGCCGCGCCCGGTGCCGGTGAGCACCACCGCCCGCACCTCCGGGTCGCCGGACGCGGAGTCCAGCTCCGCGACCAGCCGCTCGCGCATCCCCGCGGTCACCGCGTTCAGGGTCTCCGGCCGGTTGAGCGTCAGCCACAGCACCGGCCCCTCCCGGGCCACCAGGACCTCGCTGCTCACGAGCACACCGCCAGCGCGTCCAGGGCGACCACGCCCTTGCCCCGCTCCAGCACCATCAGCGGGTTGATGTCCAGCTCGGCCAGGTCCCCGCCCAGTTCCATCGCCATCCGCTGCACCCGCATCACCGCCTCCACCAGCGCGTCCACGTCCATCGGCGGCCCGCCGCGCACCCCCTGCAGCAGCGGCCAGCAGCGCAGCTCCCGCAGCATGGTCCGGACGTCGGGGCAGGAGAACGGCGGTATCCGGACTGCCGTGTCGGCCAGCACCTCCACGAAGATCCCGCCCATGCCCACCGTCACGGTCGGGCCGAAGGTCGGGTCGTGGTTGACGCCGAGCACCATCTCCACGCCCGCCTCGACCATCTGACAGACCAGCACTCCCTCCAGTCGGCCGATCCCGGCCGCCCTGGCGTTGTCGGTGAGCAGCCGGAAGGCGTCGCGGACCTGGCTCGCCGAGGTCAACCCGACCTGGACCAGCCCGAGTTCGGTCTTGTGGGCGACCTCGGGCGCGGAGCCCTTCAGCACCACCGGATAGCCGACCACCCCGGCCGCCCGCACCGCGCCGGCCGCACTGGTCACCAACTGCTCACGCGGCACCCGGAGCCCGTACGCGCGCAGCAGCTGCTTCGCCGCCACCTCGCTGAGCTGCTGCCCGGGGCGCAGCACCCGCTGCGCCTTGGCCTTGCCCGCGCACGGCGCCTGCGGCGCGGCGGCGAAGGGGCTGCGGTAGGAGCGGGTGAACCGGTGGTGCTCCAGGTAGGCGGCCACCGCGCGCACGCAGTTGCCGAAGGTGCGGAAGGTGGCCACTCGGGAGGAGCCGAGCAGCGTCTCCCGGTACGCGTCCTCGGTCCCGACCGGCGAGCCCCAGACCACGCAGACCAGTTTGTCGGTGGTCTCGGCGACCTCCACCAGGTCCCGCGCCAGCTTGTCGCTCATCGGCGGGAAGGGGCCGGTGATCGGGCAGATCAGCACGCCCACCGACGGGTCGGCGAGGATCGCGTCCAGGATCTTCCGGCCGCGCCAGTCGCCCACCGGGTGGCCGCCGTTGTCGATCGGGTTGGCCACGCTCAGGTAGTCGGGGATCCACTGGTGCAGCTCGTCCTGCTTGGCATCCGAGAGTTGAGGCATCGTCAGACCGGCGACCGAGGCCAGGTCGGCCAGGTGTGCGCCGGTCCCGCCGGAGATCGAGTAGACCGCGACCCCGTCCGCCTGCGGCGGCTTGGCCCGCGCCAACAGCGCTGCGGTGTCCTGGAGTTCGTCCAGGCCGTCGACCCGGATCACCCCGAACTGGCGGAACGCGGCGTCCACCACGTCGTCCGCGCCGGTCAGCTTGCCGGTGTGGGAGGCGGCCATCTTCGCCCCGGCCCGGGTGCGGCCGACCTTCACCGCGACCACCGGGACGCCGCGCCGGGCGGCGTGGTCGGCGGCGAGCAGGAAGGCCCGGCCGTCCTTGAGGCCCTCGATGTAGGCGGCGATGGCGCCGACCTCCGGCTGGTCCGCGAACCAGTGGACGAAGTCCGCGACTTCGAGGTCGGCCTCGTTGCCGGTGGGGGCCCAGTGGCTGAGCCGGATGCCGAGTGTCTGCAGTGAGAACAGCGGGCGGCCCTGGTGGCCGCTCTGGGTGATCAGCGCGATGGCCGGTCCGGTGAGGTCCTCGCGGAACCGCTCGAAGGCGTTGAGGTTGGTGTTCGGCCCGAGCAGCCGCAGCCCGGTCGGCGCCTCGGCGATCAGCCGGGCCAGCCGCTGCTGCGCCGCCGCGCCCTCCGCGCCGGTCTCGGCGAAGCCGGAGGCGAAGGCCACCGCGAACCGCACCTTGGCCTCGACCAGCTGCGGGATCACCGGCTCGGGGTCGCCGAGCAGGATCACCGCGAGGTCGATCGGCTCCCCGCCGGGAACCGGCACCGAGGCCAGGTCGGGGTAGCAGGGTTCGCCGTCCACCTGCTGCCGCCCCGGGTTCACCGGGTACATCCGCGCGCCGACCCGCTCGGCCCAGGCGCGGAGCTGGCGGGTGATGCCGGTGTTGGGCCGCCCCTCGGTGTCGGACGCGCCGATCACCGCCACCGTCGACGGGCGGAAGAAGGCATCGAGGTCCACCGGGCGGCCGTGCACCGGCCGTCCGCTGACATCGGTCTCGTCCCCCGCGTCCACCATGGCGGTGCCTCCGTTCAAATCTGACGTTCCATCAGATTACTGTCCGGAAGCGCGGGCTGGAAGAGGGCGGAGGTCGTCCCAGCCCTTGCGCGGAGCTCCGGGTGTGCGCTGAACTGACGGAACGTCAGAAAAAATCCGGCCGTCACCAGGGAGACCGTCCATGCAGGTCGTCCACACCTACGGGCTCAGCGCCGCCCACTGGCTCGCCCTGCTGCGCATCGGCCTCGGCCTGTGGTGGCTGGAGAGCTGGCGCCACAAGGACAAGAAGGGGTGGCTCCAGCGCGGCACCGGCATCGAGTGGGCCAAGGGCGTCGCGACCGGGCACCGCTGGCCGGTCGTCGGCCGCTGCTTCGACCGGGTGGTCGCCCCTCGCCCCAAGCCGATGGCGTACGTGGTCGTCTTCGCGGAACTGGCCCTCGGCCTCGGCCTGACCGTCGGCCTGCTGACCCCGGTCGCCCTGGTCGCGGGGCTGCTGCTGAACCTGCTCTACCTGGTGCTCATGATCCACGACTGGGCTGAGCAGGGGCAGAACCTGATGATGGCGCTGATCTCCCTGGTGGCCCTGCTGGCGATGAGCTGGCAGACCTGGTCCCTCGACGCCGCCTTCCACCTCTTCGGCGCGTGAGGAGCGATCCGGTGACCTCTGCCCACGACGCTGACTCCGCCCGCGACACCGTCCCCGCCGCCGCCCTGGCTCACGGCCGCGACGCGAACCCCGCCGACCTGCCCGAGCCCGATGCGTTCACCCGTCGGTACTGGGAGGCCGCCGCCGAGGGGCGGCTGCTGCTGCGCCGCTGTGGTGGCTGCGGGCGGGCGCACCACTATCCGCGCGAGTTCTGCCCGCACTGCTGGAGCGAGGACGTGGTCTGGGAGCAGGCCTCGGGTGACGCCGTCCTCTACACCTGGTCCGTGGTGCACGCGAACGACCTCCCGCCGTTCCGGGACCGGCTGCCCTATGTCGCGGCCGTGGTCGACCTCGCCGAGGGTCCGCGGATGATGACCGCGCTGGTCGGCTGTGACCCGGCGGTGCTCCGGGTCGGTCTGCGGCTGCGTGTGACCTTGCCCACAGAGGGGACACAGGTTGACGCGGGACAGGCGCCGATCGCCGCCCCGGTGTTCCGTCCGGCCGACTGCTGATCGTCGCTGGTGACCTTGCGTCAGGCGGGCTGCCGCACGGTTCCGGGGGTCGGGCGGGAGTGTGAGGGCATGGTGATGGCGGTGCCGCCATTCCTGTGATGAGTCACCCGATGGGGGTACCGTGACGCGGGTAACGATTGCGACTGCCGGTGCTGACCGGAGCCGTCACGAGGAGTAGCCGAAGACCCATCACCATGCCCTCCTGCCACCAGGGCCCCGTCCGGACGCGCACCCACCCCGCGAGGAACTGAACCGTACATGTCGAGCTACTCCCGCCCTGCCAACTCCTCCGGTCCCGGTGACCCCGACGCCACCGGCGCAGGGTCATACGGGTACGGCGAGACCGGCGCCTACGGCGAGTACGCGCAGGGTGCGTCGGACGCGGAGTACAACGAGTACGGCGAGCGGATCCGCGGCGGAGGTCATCGGGGTGGCGACACATATGGGGCATACGGCGCATACGGCTACGCCGACCAGCAGGATCTGACGTACTCCCAGCAAGTTGCCTACGCCCAGCAGGGCTATGCCACGCAGCAGGGGTACGCCACCCAGCAGGGCTACGCCGCTCCGCATGCCCAGGGCCGCCCGAGCCAGGGCCGCCCGAGCCAGGGCCACCCGAGTCAGGGCTACCCGGCGGAGCCGTCGTACGGCGCCGCTCCGACCGCCGGCGCCTTCGACCCGGACCCCGCCGACCTCGCGGACCCCGGCTTCACGGGCTTCCCGGACTACGCCGACCTGGCCGACTTGGCCGACCAGGCCGACTTCCGTACCGACCCCCGCCCGCCCCGGCCGGCCCGCTCCGCCCCGCGTCCGGTCTCCCGTACCGGGACCAGGATGCAGGTCCGGGCCGCCGCCAAGGCTCGGGCGCGGCGCAAGCGCCGGGTGCGCAACAGCTTCCTCGGCGTCGGCTCGGTCGCCGCCGTCGCGGTCATCGCGGTGGCCGCCTTCCTGCACCCGGACCCGCAGCGGGCCGGGGCGGCGGTCCTCGCCGCGCCGACCCTCGACAGCGGGCGCAGCACCTCGGCCCCGGCCGACGCCTCACGCTCGGTCACCCGGCCCACCCCGGTCACCGCGCTGACCCAGCTGCCCGGACTCGGGCCGAAGTTCCGCGCCCAGGTCCCGGCGAACGCGCAGCAGGTGCTGCTGGTCACCGGCACCGGCAAGAACGCCAACACGTCCAAGGTCGTCCTCTACACCAGGACCGCCGACGGCAGCTGGCTGCCGGGCACGGCCTGGTCCGCGCACAACGCCAAGGACGGCTGGACCAGCCACCACATGTCCGGCGACCTGCACAGCCCGATCGGCGTGTTCAGCCTCACCGACGCGGGCGGGCTCGACCCCAGCCCCGGCACCAAGCTCCCCTATCTGCACTCCAGCGCGTTCAAGGCGGTCGGGACCGGCTTCGAGGGCGAGTCGCTCGCCGACGCCTTCGACTACGTCGTCGCGATCAACTACAACCACGACCCCGGCACCAGCCCGCTGTCCACCGCGCGTCCGATGGGCGCTTCGCGCGGCGGCGGGATCTGGATCCACGTGGACCACGGCGGTCCGACGCACGGGTGCGTCAGCCTCGCCAAGGCCGACATGGCGACCCTGCTCAGGGACCTCGACCCGACCAAGCACCCGGTCATAGTCATGGGCGACGCCGCCTCGCTCAGCGCCTGAGCGACTCTTCCCGGACCCCCGTACGACACCTGGATCGAGTGTCCCGGGTCGAACTCATGACCGGCTCTTGCCTCGGCGGGGCCGGTCCCCGCAACCGAGTTGTTCGAGCCCTACAGCAACGCTGCCCGGATACTGTCCCTGGCAGCCCCGGGTGACTCACCGGTAACCGGCTTGAGTGGAGACATGACTGGTTCCCGCATCGTCGCGCTCGGCCACTACCAGCCGCCGAAGGTCCTCACCAACGACGACCTCGCCAAGCTGGTGGACACCGACGACGAGTGGATCCGCACCCGGGTCGGTATCAAAACCCGGCACATCGCCGAGGACGAGACCGTCGCCGACCTGGCCTTTCGCGCGGCCGAGAAGGCGCTGGCCACCAGCGGCTTCGACGCCTCCTCGGTCGATCTGGTGGTCGTCGCCACCTGCACCGCGATCGACCGCAGCCCCAACACCGCGGCCCAGGTCGCGGCCCGGCTCGGGATCGCCACCCCGGCGGTGTACGACATCAACACCGTCTGCTCCGGCTTCTCCTACGCGCTGGCCACCGCGGACCACGCGATCCGCGCGGGCGCGGCGACCCGGGCGCTGGTGATCGGCGCCGAGAAGATGTCGGACGTGCTGGACTGGACCGACCGCAGCACCTGCGTGATCTTCGCCGACGGCGCGGGCGCGGCCGTGGTCGACGCCGCCGAGGAGGAGGGGATCGGCCCGGTGGTCTGGGGCTCGGACCCGTCCAAGGCCGACGCCGTTCGCATCGACGGCTGGGACCCGACGATCACCCAGCAGGGCCAGGCCGTCTTCCGCTGGGCCACCACGCAGATCGCCCCGCTTGCCCTGCAGGCCTGCGAGAAGGCCGGCATCACCCCGGCCGAGCTGGAGGGCTTCGTCCCGCACCAGGCCAACCTGCGCATCATCGACGCCATCGCCGCCAAGATCGGCGCCCCGAACGCGGTAGTCGCCCGCGACGTCGTCGACTCCGGCAACACCTCGGCGGCGTCCATCCCGCTGGCTTTGTCCAAGCTGGTCGAACGGGGCGAACTGCGCTCCGGCGCGCCAGTGCTGCTGCTGGGCTTCGGCGGCGGCCTGGCCTATGCCGGTCAGGTCATTCGCTGTCCCTAGCGGGGTGGGGGCCCGGGGGTGGGGCCGGGGGGTCGGGCCGCAGTCCGGGCCGGTGACGTGGGAGCGCTGCGCCCGGTAGGGTCGGCCTTCACCGTTGCAGCGGTCGCCGCGCCGTCTCGCGCCTCCGGCGCACAGCAGCCAACTACGCCGGGGGAGCGGAGTTCGCCTCGGGCCAGTCGCCGGGTGACAGCTCTGTTGTCGTTGTGGGTTGTCGTTGTGGGTTCTCGTTGTGACTGCCCGTCACCCCGCACTTGCCGCAGGGGAGGGGCGATGCCCGGCCCCCGCACCGCTTTCGCGTAGTTGGCTGCTGTGCGGCGGAGCCGCGAGACGGCGCGGCCACCATCGCAACGGCGAAGGCCGACCCCACTCAGGGCCATGTGACTCATAGCTACGTCACTCAGACTACGTGGGTCGACCGGGGTGAATCCTTTCCGCGCGAACACATTCCCCCGATCGGGTGACGGTGGCTAGCGCCCCAGGATCATCGTCGCCGAGGAGCAGAACCAGCCGCCGGTGCCGCTGGCCAGAGCGAGTCGGGGGAGGTCGGGAGAGCCCCGGCGGGAGGCCTGGCGGTCGGCGGGGTACTCGTGGCGGAGCTGGCGGACGGCCTCCACGATCAGGAAGAGTCCGCGCATGCCGGGATGGCAGGCGCTGAGCCCGCCGCCGTCGGTGTTGGTGGGCAGTTCGCCGTCTCGGAGCAGTCGCCCGTGCTTGGCTTCCACGAAGGGGCCGCCGTCGCCCTTGGCGCAGAAGCCCAGGTCCTCCAGCGCGACCAGCGGCATGTAGCTGAAGGCGTCGTAGATCTCGGCGACGTCGATGTCCGCGGGGCCGACTCCGGCCCGCTGGTACGCGAGGCGGCCGGACACCGCGGCGGGGGAGACGGTGAAGTCCTCCCACTCGGACATCAGGGTGTGGCTGAGGTGTTCGCCGGTGCCGAGCACCCACACCGGGTCGTGCACGGTGTCCGGGACGTACTCCTCGGCGGCCAGCAGCACCGCGCAGCCCCCGTCCGAGCGGATGCAGCAGTGCAGCTTGGTGAACGGGGAGGCGATCTCCGGTCCGGTCAGGACCTCGTCCACGGTGAGCGGGGCCCGGTACATCGCCTCGGGGTTGCTCGCCGCGTTGGCGCGGGCCTGGACCGCGACGCCCGCGAGCTGTTCCAGGGTGGTGCCGTACTCGTGCATGTGGCGGCGGGCGGCCATCGCGTACTTGGAGATGAGGGTGTGCCCGTACGGCGCCTCGAACTGCTGCGGGCCGCGCGCGCCCAGGGCGATGCCCGCGGTGCGGCGGCGGGCCTTGAGGTCGGCGCGCGCGGTGGAGCCGTAGACCAGCAGGACGGCGTTGGCGTGCCCGGCCGCGATGGCGTCGGCGGCGTGCGCGGCCATGACCTCCCAGGTGGAGCCGCCGACCGAGGTGGAGTCGGTCCAGGTCGGGCGCAGCCCGAGGTACTCGGAGACCTCGACCGGGGCGAGCAGGCCGAGCCCGGCCGAGGCCACGCCGTTGATCACCGAGCGCGGCAGCCCGGAGTCGGCCAGGGCGCGGCGCGCGGCCTGGGCGTGCAGCTGGAACGGGGTGGCGTCGTCCACCCGTCCGCAGTCGGAGTGGGCGACGCCGACGACGGCGACCCGGCGGCGTCGCGGTGAGTCGTCCGGTACCGGGTTGTGCAGCGAGGGTGCGGGCACGAGTGGATCAACTCCCTTGGAGAGAGCACACAGACGAGGACGGCAGGGAATCTGACGGTACATCAGATTTACTGTGCTGCGCCCCTGTGCCCGGCAGTCGGCTGCTTCTAGGATGACGGTTCGTCAGATCAAGGCAGCAGGCTCGCGAAGGCTGGAGACGTCATGGATCCCGCACTCACCCCGGAACAGGACGCCGTCCGCCGCACCCTGCGCGAGGCGCTGGCGAAGAGTTGCGGCATCGAGGAGGTGCGCGCTGCCGCGGCCGGCGCGCAGGGCTACGACCCGGCGCTGTGGCGGCTGTTCGCCGACCAGCTGGGCCTGCCCGGCCTCACCCTCCCGGTGCAGCACGGCGGGACCGGCCTCGGCCCGGTGGAACTGGCCCTGGCCTGCGAGGAGACCGGACGGGCGCTGCTGCCGTCGCCGCTGCTGGCCTCCTCGGTCCTCGCCGCCGCGCTGATCGCCGCGCACGGGACGGACGAGCAGCGCGCGACGCTGCTCCCCGCTCTGGCGAGCGGAGAACGCACGGCGGCGCTGGTGCTGGCCGCACCGCCGGCACTGGCGCTCGGCCTGGTGCCGCGGCGCCCCCCGGGGCTCCCGAACGGAACGGTCGCGGGCGGAGGACGGGCCGGGGGCATCCAGGCCCGTCCGGGCCCTGCTGGGGACGGCGCGGGCGATACCGCGGGCGGCGACGGTGCGGCGGGCGCTGGCGGCGCGGGCGCGGGCCTGGGCGGCGGTTGGCTGGTCTACGGCGGGGCCGGGCAGGTGTTGGACGGGGCTCGCGCGGACCTGCTGGTGGTGGCCGCGCACACCGGCGGCTTCCCGCGCAGCCGGACCTCGCTGTTCCTGGTCCAGGGGGACGCGCCGCAGGTCAGCCGCAGCAGGCTGGCCGCGATGGACGCCACCCGGGCCCCGGCCCGGGTCGAACTGCGCGACGCACCCGCCGTGCCGCTCGGCGACCCGGTCAGGGACGCCGCGCCCGCGCTGGCCGAGGCCGGGCTGCTCGCGGGCGTCGCGGTCGCGGCGGAGGCGGTCGGTGCGGCGGACCAGTGTCTGGCCAGGACGGTGGAGTACGTGCAGGTCAGGAAGCAGTACGGGCGGGCGATCGGCTCGTTCCAGGCGGTGCAGCACCGGCTCGCGGACGTCTACGTCGCGGTGGAGACGGCCCGCTCGGCGGTGTACTACGCCGCGTGGACGCTGGCACAGCGGGGGATCGACGGTGCGGCTGGGGACGGGCCCGGGGAGGCCGGGGAAGCCGGGGAAGTCTGGACCGCGGTGCCGCTGGCGTTGGCGCACGCGCTGGACGCGCTGCGGACCGCCGCAGCCGAGGCGATCCAGCTGCACGGGGGCATCGCCATCACCTGGGAGCACGACGCCCACCTGTACTTCAAGCGTGCCGCCGCCGACGAACTGCTGTTCGGCCCACCACATCTGCTGCGGACCCTGGCCGCCGAGCGGGCGCGGCTGTTCGCGTCGGCGAGGGGATGAGCCGCGATGGCCACCGAGCCCCGGTCCCGGTCCCGGTCCGGGTCCCGACAGGAAGCGCTGGTCCAGCGGGTGTCCTCGACCGTGCTGTTCGCCCGGATCGCCCCGCGTCTGCTGCCCCGGCTGGACAAGGCGGTGCACCGGCTGAGCGGGGGAAAGGTGATGATCAGCCAGTACATGCTGCCGTCCGTGTTCCTGACGACCACCGGGCGGCGCAGCGGCGAGCCCCGGGTCGCCCCGCTGGCCTGCCTGCCGGAGCAGGACGGCGGATTCCTGGTCGTCGGCAGCAACTTCGGCCGGGCCGGGCACCCCGCCTGGACCGGCAACCTGCTCGCCCGGCCGGAGGCGCTGGTCGAGCACCGCGGGCGTACCCTGCCGGTCACCGCGACGCTGCTGGAGGGCGAGGAGCGGGACCGGGCCTGGGCGGCGCTGCTGCGGATGTGGCCGCCGTACGCGGCGTACCAGGCCAGGGTGGAGCGGCAGATCCGCGTCTTCCGACTCACCCCGCTGCCGGTACCGGAATCCCCGCCCCATTCGGCGCCTACGGCTGCGCCCGAGCCCGCGCCCGCAGCTGCCGCCGTACCTGAGCCCCCGCCCCCGCCCCCGCCCGCAACTGCCGCCGTACCCGAGCCCGACCCGGTATCCGACCCGACCCCCGACCCCGGCTGAGCCGCGGACGAGCGAAGGGCGGCCACTCCGTTGCCGGGGTGGCCGCCCTTGTGGGTGGACGCGGGTGCGGGGCTGAACCGGTGTACCTCCCCCGAGGCACGCCCAGAGGTTCGATCCGGCCGGACAGGCGGCCGGGGCCCGCGACCCAGGACTGGTGCTGCTGCCGTCCGAGAGCTACTTCGGCGGCTTCTTGCCGGTCATGCCCAGGTAGACCAGGAGCGCCAGGTTCGGCTTGAGCTCCTTGGCCTTGACACCCCAGGAGTCGAATCCCTTCTGGTGTTCGGCGACGGCGGCCAGCATGGCCACCAGGGAGCCGGCGACGGCCGGTGCACTGACCGACTTGTCCGCCTTCCCGGTGTCCTGCAAGGCCTTGAGGGAGTCCGTGAGTGAGTTGGTCACGGCGTTGAGGATCTTCATGCGGATCTTGAAGAACCGCTTGTCCCCTTCCGCCGATCCCAGGGTCACCACGCGGAGAATGGCCTCGTTGTCGCGCCAGAAGTTGAGGAAGCCCTCCACGAGCTCCTCAGCCGTCTGGTAGCCGGACTTGCCGGCCCACGACTTCTCGGCGACCAGGTCCTTGAGCGCGGCGCCTTCCCGGGCCATTCCGTCCGCGATTTCGAGGACAGCGCCCTCGACGTCGGGGAAGTACTGGTAGAACGTTGCGGGGGAGGTACCGGCCATCCGGGCGACGTCGATGACCTTGACGTCCCGGTAGGGCGATGTGCTGAGCATCTCGCTAAGGCATTCGAGCAGCTTCTGCCGCGTCGCCTGCCCGCGTCGCCCGGCGACACGCCCGTCGACGGTGCGAACTTGTCCTGTCATGCCGTCAGTTTACCGTGGCAAGATCTCCGCGCTATTCGGCGGTGTGCCAAATGGTCCGTCAGGCTGACGGAGCGCCGGATTCCGGGGCCTCCGGGGCGGCTGGGCCCTGCTGGAAGCCGAGCCACTCGGCCCGTGCCGCGGGTAGCCCGCTGTCGCCGTCAGGCCCGGTGCGTACGGCCAGGATCTGGTTCACCCCGATCCGGTTCTCCTCGAAGGCCAGTGCCGAGGCGGCCATGTAGAGCCGCCAGACCCGGGCCCGGCCCGGCGTGGAGAGCTTCACCGCGCGGTCCCAGTCCTGTTCGAGGTTGGCGACCCAGCAGCGCAGCGTCCTCGCGTAGTGCTCACGCAGTGACTCCACGTCACGGATCTCGAACCCGGCCTGCTCCAGCAGGCTGACGGTGTCGCCGATCGGGGAGAGGTCGCCGTCCGGGAAGACGTACGCGGCGATGAAGGGACTGGTCCGGTAGGGCTCGCCGGGCAGGTTGGGGCGGCGGGCGATCTGGTGGTTCAGCAGCCGCCCGCCGGGCGCGAGCAGCCCGTACAGCGTCGTCCCGTAGCGGCGGAACTGGTCCGCGCCGACGTGCTCGGCCATGCCGACGCTGGAGATCGCGTCGTACGGGCCGTCGTCCACCGCGCGGTAGTCCTGCAGCCTGACCGTCAGCCGGTCGCCCAGCCCGGCGTCGGCGATCCGCTCGCGGGCGCCCTCGGCCTGTTCGGCGGAGAGGGTGACGCCCACGCCCTCGACCCCGTAGTGCTCCGCGGCGTGCAGCAGCAGTGAGCCCCAGCCGCAGCCGACGTCCAGCAGCCGCATCCCGGGGCGCAGCCCCAGCTTGCGGCAGACCAGGTCGAGCTTGGCCGCCTGGGCGGCCTCCAGGGTGTCCGTCCCGGTCGGCCAGTAGGCGCAGGAGTAGACCCAGGACGGGCCGAGGACCAGCCGGTAGAAGTCGTTGCCGACGTCGTAGTGGTGGCTGATTGCCGTGCGGTCCCGCTGCGGCGAGTGCCGGACGCCGGCCTTCCTGACCCGGGTCGCCTCCTCCGGTGGCAGCGGCGGGCGCGGGCCGATCATCCCGGCGCCGACGGCGGTCCGCAGCAGCCTGCGGCCCTGCGGACCGAGCAGGTCGCGGGGGTTCGGCCGGAGCGTCACGCTGCTGCTCTGCTCGACCAGCCGGGCCATCGCGCCCAGCAGCTCGTAGAGGTCGCTGGACGGGTCGAGCTCCAGGTCCCCGGCCACGTACGCGCGGGCGAGGCCGAGCTCGTCCGGACGCCAGAGCAGGTGCCGCAGCGCCCGGCGGTTGCGGAGCACCAGCAGCGGCGCCCCGGCCGGACCGGCCTCGCCGCCGTCCCAGGTCCGCAGTCTGATCGGCAGCTCCGTCCCGAGCAGGTCCTCCAGGACCGGGACCAGCTGTCCCGCGGTGCCACCCGTCACAGTCATCCCCGGCCTTCCGTGGCGGCGCCGACCGCGCCGTCTGAACACATCAACTTGTCAATCTAACTCTCGCGCAACGTTTTCCGGCCCGGTGCGACGCGTCGGGGCGAAGGTGTCGCCGTCCGTGGCGTACTGGTTGGCGCGGATCCGTACCGGATGCGGCGCCGGATTCTGTCGGGTCGGGTTGGCCCTGGCACGGGTCGGCGTTGGACAATCAGCCCAGCGCGGTCGACGCGCGTGGCGGTACCAACGGGGAGGTGGCTGAGGACGTGGACCAGTTGACGGCGCACGATCCGAGACGGATCGGGCCCTTCGAGGTGCTCGGACGCCTCGGCGCGGGCGGGATGGGCCTGGTGTACCTGGCCAGGTCCTCCGCAGGGCGCCGTGTCGCGATCAAGACGGTGCGCGCGGAACTGGCCGAGGACCAGCTGTTCCGGGTCCGGTTCGCCCGCGAGATCGCGGCGGCCCGTACCGTCAGCGGCTTCTACACGGCGGCCGTGGTGGACGCGGACGCCGACGCCCCGGTGCCCTGGCTGGCCACCGCCTACATCCCGGCCCCCTCGCTGGAGGACCTGGTCGCCGAGTGCGGCCCGATGCCGGTGGACGCGGTGCGCTGGCTGATCGCCGGGATCGCCGAGGCGCTGCAGTCGATCCACGCCGCGGGCCTGGTGCACCGCGACCTCAAGCCGTCCAATGTGCTGGTCACCGAGGACGGGCCGCGGGTGATCGACTTCGGGATCGCGGCCGGGGTCTCGCACACCCGGCTGACCATGACCAACGTCGCCGTCGGCACCCCCGCGTACATGTCCCCCGAGCAGGCCAGGGACAGCCGCAGCGTGACCGGGGCCAGCGACGTCTTCTCGCTGGGCTCGCTGCTGGTCTTCTCCGCGACCGGGCACGCGCCGTACCACGGGGCGAACCCGGTGGAGACGGTGTTCATGCTGCTCAGGGAGTCGCCCGACCTGTCCGGGTTGGCTCCTGAGCTGGCCCCGCTGGTCAAGGCCTGCATGCGTCCCGCGCCCGAGCGGCGGCCGACCCCGGCCCAGATCCAGGCCGAGCTGGCCCCGCACCTGTTCTCCAACAGCGACGGTGACGACGACCGCGACTGGCTGCCGCCGGTGGCGCTGGAGCTGATCGACCGCAGGCGCGGGCGGCGTCCGGGCGGGGGGCTGGCGGGGGCGGCGGCGGCCGGGGTGGCCGGTGCAGCTGGGGCGGCGTTCGTGCCGATTCCGGCTGCCGGGCGGTTCGATCCGCGGACCTCGCACCCCGGGGGCGCGGGGCCGGTACTCCAGCCCGCTCCGCCCCAGCCGGTCGGATACCAGGCCCCGCAGGGCCCGCAGCCGGTGCCGCAGGCTGCGCCCGCGAGTGACCTGGATCATCTGCCGACCAAGCGGGTCTACCCGGCGAGCGGCGGCCGCCGTCACGCCGGGCAGCCCGACGTCTCGGCCCCGCCGGTGGCTCCGCAGTCGATGGTCCCGCAGCCGGGTCCGCCGGTGGTGCAGTTGGTCGACGGCGGTTCGGTCTCGATCGGGCCCGGGGTCAAGGCGGCGCCGCCGGTCGATCCCGCGCAGGGCGAGCCGGTGCCGCCGCCCGGCACCGGGTGGGTGCGCAGGCTCCCGGCCCAGCCCGGCCAGAGCGCCCAGCCCGGCCAACACGCTCAGCCGTCGCCGTCGGCCCAGTCGGACCAGGGCGGGGCCTCGGTCGCGCCGCCGCCCACCGCCGGCGCGCGCTGGCGGCCGTGGCGGTTCCGGATGTCCAACGACGTCTGGGGCGTTCCGCAGGTCGAGGACGGCATCCTCTACGTCACCAGCTTCGAGGTGCACGCCTTCACCATCGCCAGCGGGCGGCGCCGCTTCAAGACCCGCGACGTCGCCTGGGCGATGACCGTCGCCGACGGCCAGGTGCACGCCGCCGACGGGCCGAACCTGTTCACCCTCTCCGCCGACGAGGGCGAGGAGCGCTGGCGCGCGGTCCTGGACGGCTGGACCTACTCGCTGGACGCGGGCGGGGCCGCGGTGGTCGCGGGCACCCGCGGCGGCGGCGTCCAGGTCCGCTCGGCCGTCGACGGCAGCCCGATGTGGCAGGCCGCGGACGCCCAGCAGGACTACGAGAGCCAGCAGTCCGGGCCCAGCGTGGTCGGCGACTCGGTCTACTACTACGGCGGGGGACGGCTGCGGGCCGTCGACCTGACGACGGGTCGGCCGCGGTGGACCCACCCGGTCGGCGAGGACGTCCCGTCCCGGCCGGTGCTGCGCCAGGGCGTGCTGCACCTCACCTCCGGCACCAGGATCCTGGCCCTGGACGAGGAGACCGGGACGGAACGGTGGCGTTTCGACGCCCCGGTGGTCCTGTTCACCCCACCCACGCTGGACCGGGAGGGCGGCCTCTACGCCGCCGACTACCTCGGCGCGGTGTTCGCCCTGGACGCGGACACCGGCGCGGTGCGCTGGCGCGCCCGGACCGGCGGACGGCAGGGGGTCGACCCGGTCGTGGTCGAGGACGGCACGGTGCTGGTCGGCAGCGGCGACACGGTCTACGCCTTCGACGCCAGGACCGGCGAGGAGCGGTGGCGCTACAGCGCGCGCGGCGACCTGACCGGGGCGCCGGCCGCGGCCGACGGGCTGGTCCACGTGGGCAGCAGGGACCACTCGCTGCACACCCTGGACCTGCCGACCGGCCGGCTCCGCTGGAAGCTCGACACCGGAGGCGAGATCACCGGCTCCCCGGTGGCGGTCGACGGCCGGGTTTTCGCCTGCAGCAAGGACCGCTGCGTCTACGCGTTGGACGCGGTCCTGGGCACGGCGACCGCCACGTCGTAACCGGACCCCCGTCGGTGAAGGGCCTACCCCGCCCCGCCCGGGTGGCGCTGCTGCCAGCCGGACCAGGCGGAGCTGACCATCGACTCCAGGTCGTGCTCCGCGGTCCAGCCCAGCTCCTTGGCGATGAGGTCCGCCGAGGCCACCACCCGGGCCGGGTCGCCGGCCCGGCGGGGGACGGTCTCGGCGGTGGTGTCCAGGCCGGTGACCCTGCCGATGGCGTCGAGCATCTCGCGGACCGAGACCCCCTCCCCCCGGCCGATGTTCAGCGTCAGCCGCACCTCGCCGTCCGGGTCCGCCTCCAACCGCCGCACCGCGGCGACATGCGCGGAGGCGACGTCCGCGATGTGGATGTAGTCGCGGACACAGGTGCCGTCCGGGGTCGGGTAGTCCGCGCCGAAGACCCGCGGCGGCAGCCCCGCCGCCAGCCGTTCGAAGACCATCGGCACCAGGTTGAACACCCCCGGGTCGCCCAGCTCGGCCGTCGCCGCCCCGGCCACGTTGAAGTAGCGCAGCGCCACGGTGCCCATGCCGTGGGCCCGTCCGGTCGCCCGGACCAGCCACTCCCCGGCCAGCTTGGTCTCGCCGTAGGGGCTCATCGGCAGGCAGGGGGTGTCCTCGGTCACCGTCTCGACGTCCGGCATGCCGTAGACGGCCGCGGACGAGGACAGCAGGAAGCTGCGGACCCCCGCCGCCACCGCGGCTTCGAGGACGGTGCGCAGCCCCTCGACGTTCTCGCGGTAGTACCGCAGCGGCTGCTCCACCGACTCGCCGACCTGCTTCTTGGCGGCGATGTGCAGCACGCCGGTGACGCCGTGCTCGGCCAGCACCCGGTCCAGCAGCGGGCGGTCCAGGGTGGAGCCGGTCACCAGCGGCACCCCGGCCGGGAGCCGCGCGGCGTCGCCGGTGCTGAGGTCGTCCAGCACGACGACGCCGCGGCCGTCCTCGGACATCGCGCGTACGACATGCGCTCCGATGTAGCCAGCACCGCCTGTGATCAGCCAAGTCATGGGGACAGGCTAGTGGAGCGGGTGGGCGGGGAGGTCCGGGCTCACCCCGTGAGGAGGGCCCAGCGGGGAACCGCGACCCCGGGGATCAGGGTCTGGTATACGGCCTGGACCGGTGCGCCGATCCGCAGCCGGGACGGCGGCACCGCGTTCCAGGGCGCGTCCGGGCGGCGGACCGAGGGGGTGAGCGTGCCGACCATCCGGATGCCCGGATCGTCGTCCAGCTCGACCACCGCGACCGGGTACGGGGCGCGCTCGGCGTAGGCGGGGAGCAGCGGCGGGTGGGCGATGACGAAGGACCAGATCCGCCCGCGCCCGGACGTCGGCTGCCAGACGTCCGCGAAGCTGTGGCAGCGCGGACAGCTGGGCCGGGGCGGGAACCGCCGCAGCCCGCAGTCGGCGCAGGCCTGCACCCGTAGTTCGCCCTGGAGCGCGTACTGCCAGAACGGCTCCCCGTCGGCGTCGGGCCAGGGCAGCAGCAGGCCCTCGGTGAGGCCCCCGGCGGTGTTCACCGCGTCGGTGACAGACATGGCGACCATGGTCCTCTCAAGTGGTGACGATACGTCAGTTGCGCAGCAGCAGGGCCGAGGTGGGGACTCCCTCGCCGGCGGTGACCAGGCAGGTCGCGGCGTCGGGGACCTGGGAGGTGGAGCTGCCGCGCAGCTGCTTCACTCCCTCGTTGATCAGGTTGAAGCCGTGCACATAGCCCTCGGAGAGCCCGCCGCCCGCGGTGTTGATCGGGAGCCGCCCGCCGAGTTCCAGTGCGCCGCCCTCGGTGAAGGCCGCGCCCTCGCCGCGTCCGCAGAAGCCGTAGCCCTCAAGCGAGAGCGGGATCAGCGGGGTGAAGGCGTCGTAGATCTGGGCGGTGTCCACGTCCTGGGGGCCGAGGTCGGCGGTCTTCCACAGCTGCCGGGCGGCGGTCCAGGCCGGGCCGGTCAGCGGGTCGTCGTTCCAGTAGTTGACCATGCCGTGGTGCTGGGCCGGCAGGCCCTGCGCGGCGGAGTGGACGTAGACCGGCTTGCGGCGGCAGTCCCTGGCCCGTTCCGCGCTGACGATGACGCAGGCGAGCGCGCCGTCGGTCTCCAGGCAGTTGTCGTAGAGGCAGAGCGGCTCGGAGATCCAGCGGGCGTCCATGTACATCTCGCGGGTCAGCGGGCGGTCGTACATCACCGCGTCCGGGTTCTGGTTGGCGCGGTTGCGGCAGGCCAGGGCGACGTTGAAGAGGTGGTCCCGGGTGGCGCCGTACTCGTGCATGTAGCGGCGGGCCAGCATGCCGATCTCGTCGGCCGGGCGGAGCAGCCCGAACGGGCGGGTCCACTGGGCCGGGGTGGGGAGTTGGACCGAGGTGCTGGTCCACGGCCGGACGCCGGAGCCGCGCTTGCGCGAGCGCCAGGCGACGCCGACGCTGGCCTGCCCGGTGGCGACGGCCATGACCAGGTGGGCGACGGTGGCGCAGGAGCCGCCGCCGCCGAAGCCGGTGCGGCTGAAGAAGGTGATGTCGCCCGCGCCGATGGACTTGGCCAGCTCGACCTCGTCGGTCTCCTCCATGGTGTAGGAGGCGAGGCCGTCGACCTCTGCCGGGTCGATGCCCGCGTCGTCGAGCGCGGCCAGGACGGCGCGGCAGGCGAGGGTCTTCTCGGGTTCGTCGAGGTGCTTGGCGAAGCGGGTCTGTCCGATGCCGACGATCGCCGTGCGGTCCTTGAGCATGGGTTCTCCCGGCCGATCCGAATCTGACGTGCCGTCAGAATAGGGGTCCCCGGGTCTGGCCGGAAGGCTGCCGCCGATCTAATCTGACGAAGCGTCATAAAGCAGTGGCGGCAGGGTGCGGCCCCGTCTGGGCGGCCGAGCGAACGGAGGGTCCCGGTGCGCGGAGATCTGGAGTGGGGCACTGTCCCCCGACTGGTGCGGACGGCCGCCGAGCGCCACGGCGACCGCGAGGCCGTGGTCGGCGCGCGGACCCGGATCAGCTACTGGGAGCTGGGCGCACGGGTCGAGCGCGCGGCGGCGGCGGCGCTGGCGGCCGGGATCCGCCCCGGCGACCGGGTCGCGATCTGGGCCCCGAACACCCCGGACTACGTGGTCGCCGCGCTGGGCGCGGTCAGCGCCGGGGGAGTGCTGGTGCCGCTGGGGACCAGGCTCAAGGGCGCGGAGGCGGTCGACCTCGTCCGCCGCACCCGGGCCGCGCTGCTGTTCGTCACCGACGCCTTCCTCGGCGTCAGCTACGTCTCCGCGCTGCGTGCCGCGGCCGGGGGCGCCGGGCCGGACGGACGTCCGCTGCGCGACCTACCCGACCTGCGCACCGCGGTGGTGCTCGGCGACCGGGACGAGGCGGGCGAGGGCTTCCAGCACTGGCGCGGTTTCCTGGCCGCCGCTGGGCAGGTCCCGGACCGGGCGGTGCGCGAGCGGGCCGACGCGGTCCGCCCGGAGGACCCGGCCGACATCATGTTCACCTCCGGCACCACCGGGCTGCCCAAGGGCGCGGTGACCACTCACGCCCAGTCCCTGCGGGCCTTCGCCACCTGGGCCGACGTGGTCGGCCTGGTCGAGGGCGACCGCTACCTGGTGGTCAACCCGTTTACCCACACCTTCGGCTGGAAGGCCGGGGTGCTCGCCTCGCTGATGCGCGGCGCGGTGATCCTGCCGCAGCCGGTGTTCGACGCCGGGGCGGTGCTGGCCAAGATCTCCGCCGAGCGGGTCACCGTGCTGCCAGGCGCGCCCACCGTCTACCAGTCGCTGCTGGACCACCCCGGACGGGCCGGGGCCGACCTGCGCTCGCTGCGCCTCGCGGTCACCGGCGCGGCCGTGGTGCCGCTGGAGCTGGTCACCCGGATCCACGACGAGCTGGGCTTCGGCACCGTGCTCACCGCCTACGGCCTGACCGAGTCCTGCGGGCTGGTCACCATGGGCCGGCGCGGCGACGACCCCGGGCTGATCGCCGCCACCTCCGGCCGCGCCGTCCCCGGCGTGACCGTCCGGATCGCCGACGCCGAGCCCGGGGCGGCGGCCGGGTCGGACGCCGCCCTGCTGCCCGGCACCCCGGGCGAGGTGCAGGTGCGCGGCTACACCGTGATGCGGGAGTACTTCGAGGACCCGGAGGGCACCGCCGCGGCGTTCACCGACGACGGCTGGCTGCGCACCGGCGACATCGGGGTGATGGACGAGGACGGAAACCTGCGGATCACCGACCGGCTCAAGGACATGTTCACGGTGGGCGGCTTCAACGCCTACCCGGCCGAGATCGAACGGGTGCTGGCCCGGCACCCGCTGGTCGCGGACGTGGCCGTGGTCGGCGTCCCGGACCCGAGGCTGGGCGAGGTCGGCAAGGCCTTCGTGGTCGCCGCCGGGCCCCGCGCGGGCGACGGCGCGGACGCGGGCGCGGACGAGGAGGCGGGGGCGGAGCTGATCGCCTGGTCCCGGCGGGAGATGGCCAACTACAAGGTCCCGCGGCAGGTCGAGTTCGTCGCGGAACTGCCGCGGAACGCCTCCGGAAAGGTGGTCAAGGGCCTGCTGCGGGGGTGACCGTGGCGTGATCGGGACTCTCACCCCCGCCCTACGCCAGCCACAGCCTCAGCACAGGCCGGTGCCGAACGGTGGTGGTCATGAGCCAACCGACAGCGCTGGCGGGGCAGTCCGCAGCCCCGGCGCAGCCACCGCAGCAGCCCCAGGCGGCCCGGGACGACCAGTCCGCCCCGTACGACCGGTCGGCCCGGGACGACCCCTCGGCCCCGGACGGACGGACCGCCCTGGTCGAGGTCGTCGTCCCGGTCTACAACGAGGAGCACGTCCTCGACGCCAGCGTGCGGCGGCTGCACGCCTATCTGACGGCGACCTTCCCGTACCGCTTCGGCATCACCGTCGCCGACAACGCCAGCACCGACGCCACCTGGCAGGTCGCCACCGCGCTCAGCGCCGAACTGCCGCGGGTACGGGCGGTCCACCTCGACCGCAAGGGGCGCGGCCGGGCCCTGCGCGAGGTCTGGAGCAGCAGCGAGGCCGACGTCGTCGGCTACATGGACGTGGACCTCTCCACCGGCCTGGACGCTTTCCTGCCGCTGGTCGCCCCGCTGCTCTCCGGCCACAGCGACCTGGCCATCGGCAGCAGGCTGCACCGGGACTCGGCCGTGGTCCGCGGCCCCAAGCGGGAGCTCATCTCCCGGACCTACAACCTGCTGCTGCGCACCACCATGGCCGCCGGGTTCTCCGACGCCCAGTGCGGCTTCAAGGCCGCCAGGACGGACGTGGTCAAGGCGCTGCTGGGCTCGGTCGAGGACCAGGCCTGGTTCTTCGACACCGAGCTGCTGCTGCTCGCCGAGCGCAGCGGCCTGCGGATCCACGAGGTCCCGGTCGACTGGGTGGACGACCCGGACAGCCGGGTGGACATCGTCCGGACGGTGAAGGACGACCTCCGCGGGATGTGGCGGGTCGCCAGGAGCACGCTGCGCGGCGGCGACCGGCCGCCGGTGCCGCCCCGGGAGCGGCCGACCCGGCAGCGTCCGGCGCTGCGGTGGCAGTTGAGCAGCTTCGCGGTGATCGGCGTGCTCAGCACCGCGGCGTATCTCGCGCTCTACCTGATCCTGCGTCAACTCACGCCCGCCGTAATGGCCAACGCGGTCGCCCTGTTCGCCACCGCGGTCGCCAACACCGCCGCCAACCGGCGGTTCACCTTCGGGGTGGCCGGTTCCAGGGACGCGCTGCGGCACCAGGTCGAGGGCGGGGTCGCCTTCCTGATCGGGCTGGTGCTGAGCACGGCCACCCTGGCGCTGGTCCACGCCGCCGACCCCGGGGCCTCCCACCTGGCCGAACTCGGCGCGCTGGTGGGCGCCAACGCCCTGGCCACGGTGGCCCGCTTCGTCCTGATGCGCTCCTGGGTCTTCCGCCCCGGCCGGCGAGAGGTCCGGTGACTCCTTTGAAGTAACAGAACGGCAACGGGTACGGACCAAACGTCCAGTCGTGTTCATGCCCACGCCATGCCAGGCGGCCTCCCGCGTCATCTGACCCCCGGAGAGTTTCGAGCGCCCCGCTCGACCCGCGTCTCCGGAGGTACCACCATGCCGTCGCTCTCCCGTCGCACCTTCCTGGGAGCGGGCGCCGCCGCGACCGCCGCTGTCGGCGTCAACGCGCTGCCCTCGTCCGTGCTCCGCGCCGCCGCCGCGACGTCCGCGTCCGGCACCGGCTCGATCAACGACATCGGCCATGTCGTGATCTTCATGCAGGAGAACCGCTCCTTCGACCACTACTACGGCAAGCTGTCCGGGGTCCGCGGCTTCGGCGACACCTCGCTGCTGCGCTTCCCCAACAACTCCGACGTGTTCCACCAGACGACCAGCGGCCCCAGCGGCGGCAGCGTGCTCCAGCCGTGGCACCTGGACACCAGCACCACCGACGCGCAGCGCATCGTGGACCTGGACCACTCCTGGTCCGGCACGCACTCGGCCTGGAACGGCGGCCTCTACAACAACTGGATCCCCGCCAAGACCAAGACCAGCATGGGCTACTACGCCCGCGCCGACATCCCCTGGCAGTACGCGCTGGCCGACGCCTTCACCATCTGCGACCAGTACTTCTGCTCGGTGCAGGGCCCGACCAACCCCAACCGCCTCTACCAGTGGTCGGGTTGGATCGACCCCAACGGCACCGGCGGCGGCCCGGTCACCGACAACAGCGAGAAGGGCTACACCTGGACCACCTACCCGGAGCGGCTCCAGGCCGCCGGGATCAGCTGGAAGATCTACCAGGAGGCCGACAACTACGACGACAACCCGCTGGCCTGGTTCACCCAGTTCAAGAACGCCTCCACCTCCTCCCCGCTCTACACCCGCGGCATGGCCCGCTCGGTGGACTCGGTCGCCGACTTCAAGGCCGACGTCACCAACGGCACGCTGCCGCAGGTCTCCTGGGTGGTCGCGCCGGCGGCCGAGTCCGAGCACCCGGCGAACCCGCCGGCCTACGGCGCGAACTACGTCAACGGCATCCTGGAGGCGCTGGCCTCGAACCAGGCGACCTGGGCGAAGACCGTGGTCTTCCTGAACTTCGACGAGAACGACGGCTTCTTCGACCACGTGGTGCCTCCTGTTCCGCCGACCGGCACGGCCGACGAGTTCATCAGCGGCAACCCGATCGGGCTGGGCCCGCGGGTGCCGATGACCGTCATCTCCCCCTGGAGCACCGGCGGCAAGGTCTGCTCGCAGACCTTCGACCACACCTCGGTGCTGCAGTTCGTGGAGCGTTGGAGCGGGGTCACCGAGCCCAACATCTCCGCCTGGCGCCGCCAGGTCTGCGGCGACCTCACCTCGGCCTTCACCTTCTCCACCACCCCCACCGCTTTCCCGACCAACCTCCCGGACACCGCCGCGCTGGTCGCCGCCTGCAACGCGCAGGACTCGCTCCCCTCGGCCACCGCCCCGTCCAGCTCGACCACGCCGGCGCAGGAGACCGGGGACCGCCCGGCGCTGCCGGTCGGCTACCGCTTCGACACCACCTCCTGGACCGACACCTCCACCAACCGCTTCTGGTTCAAGACCGTCGCCAACGGCTCGCTCGGCGCCGGCTTCGCCGCTTACGCGGTCAACCACCGCACCTACGCCGACTGGCGCTACACCTGCCCGGCCGGCGGCAGCATCAGCGACTACTTCAGCGCCCTCAGCTACGGCGGCGGCCTCTACGACGTCGACCTGCACGGCCCGGACGGCTACCTCCGCGGCTTCCAGGGCGACGTGCGGACGTGGACCAGCACCACCAAGGGCCACCCCGAGGCGTACGCCGTGGACGCCGCCGACGGCGCCACCCAGACCCTGCACCTCACCAACGCGGGCACGGTCGCGGTGGTCTTCACCATCGGCGCCAACGTCGCCCAGGGCGCCAGCGGCGGCAGCTCCCGCCAGGTCACCGTGGCCGCAGGAGGCAGCTGGACCGGGACGCTGACCAGCACTGCGGGCCGCTACGACTACACCGTCACTGCCAACGTGGGCGACGGCTTCGCCCGCCGCTTCGCCGGCCGCCAGTACGCCGGGAGCTGAGCCCTCAGCCGAAGGCCACTGCGCCGTCGTCCCCGCCGTTGTCCCGCCGTCCCGCCCGGGTCTCCGCCCGGTCGGGGGCGGCGTCGGCGTTACGGGCGTGAATGCGCCGACGAGCGTGGAACAAGGGGCGAGCGGACAATCGTTCACGTCAGTACAGGTCGAGAGTGAAGGTCGAGCGCAGGTCGCCAGGCGACCCCCGGGCCGTCCGGCTGTGATCGAGCGAACACGCTCCGCAGGAATATTCGGGAAAATCCCACAGGATACTGCACTCGGCGCGGAAAAACCGCCTCCTTGGGAATGATGTCCAGATTCTGGCCGTTACATCGTTATGAAAGGCAGCCAAGAACGGGTCAGCCAGGCCCGTCCCGCCTCCGAGAGGGAGTAAGCATGGCCACCCGTGCCGTCGTCCGCGACAAGGCCGACCGGACCCGCAACGCGCGTCCCACCGCTGGTGAGGCCGACCGCGACCTCGTCGGCATGTATCTCGACGAGATCGCCAGGACCCCGCTGCTCGACGCCGCGCAGGAGGTCGAACTGTCCACCCGCATCGAGGCGGGCGTCTTCGCCGAACATCTGCTGGCGAACAGCGAGTCCGCCGGTGACGCGAGCGAGGACGAGCTGCGCGCCATCGCCGAGGACGGCGCTCGCGCCAAGGACGTCTTCATCCGTTCCAACCTCCGTCTGGTCGTGGCGGTGGCCCGCCGGTATCCGCGCAGCGGCCTGCCGCTGCTGGACCTCATCCAGGAGGGCAACGCCGGCCTGGTCCGTGCCGTGGAGAAGTTCGACTTCGGCAAGGGCTTCAAGTTCTCCACGTATGCCACCTGGTGGATACGCCAGGCCATCACCCGGTCGATCGCCGACCAGTCCCGCACCATCCGGCTCCCGGTGCACCTGGTCGAGGAGTTGGGCCGGATCCGCCGGGTCCAGCGCGAGAAGTCCAAGGAACTGGGCCGCGACGCCGAGCACGCCGAGGTCGCCGCCGAGCTGGACACCACGGTGGAGCGGATCAAGGACGTGCTGGACTGGGCCCGTGACCCGGTCAGCCTGAACATGACGGTCGACGACGACGGGGAGACCCAGTTCGGCGACCTGGTCGAGGACACCGGGGCGACGTCCCCCGAGGACGCCGTGCTGGTCATGCTGCGCCGGGAGGAGCTGGACGACCTGATCGGCCGGCTCGACCAGCGCACCGCCTCGATCATCCGGTCCCGCTACGGGATGGAGGACGGCCGCGAGCGGACCCTCACCGAGGTCGGCAAGCAGCACGGGCTCACCCGTGAGCGAATCCGGCAGATCGAGAAGCACGCGCTGGCGGAACTGCGGAAGATCGCAGACCACTCCGGATTCGAGGCCGCGTAGCCCCTGCGGGGCCGCGTAGCCTGAGGGGATGGAGCCGATGCCGGATGAGGAAACCCCCGAGGCCATGACCCCCGAGGCCGAGGTGCCCGGGGCTGTGGTGCGCCAGGCCGCGGCGTCGACGGGGCGTCCCGGGCTGGTCTTCGACGACCCGCTGAACCGGCCGAGCCGTGACGACACGGACCGCGGCTGGGGCGGGGACGCCGAGTCCGGCCGGGACGAGGCGTGGTACCGCCGCGAGACGCCGCCGCACCACGGCGGCTGAGCGGCGGCGCCGCCGCTCAGCGGCATGGCTCGCCCGGCAGGAGGGGCCCGCACTGGTGCCCGGCGTCCGCCGAGGTGCGGAGCGGGGCCGGGGCGGAGAAGCGCAGCGTGCCCGCGGCCAGGGTGGTCGCTGCGACCATCAGCCCGGCCGCGATCGGGCCCGGCCTTCGGCGTACGGCGGCGGGGAGGCGGTGCCGCCCGCCACCGGCCCTGATCGGCGGGAACGGCCCGACCGTACGCCGCGGCGGCACCGAGAGGCCGTCGCCCGGCTGCGAGGCGGGGCCGGGGGCCACCACGGGCCGGGTGTCGAACGCGGGGGCGGGAGCAGGGGCGGGAGCTGGAACCGGGGCGGGGGACAGTGTGGCGGGGGACGGTGCGTGGGCGGCGGAGGCCGCCGTCCCGGCCGACTCCGCCCCGGAGGCTTCCAGGGTGTCGACGTCCCAGCCCTTGTCGTCCCAGATTCGGTCGTCCCAGGTCTCCGTCACCGACTCCGTGGCCGTCCACAGCGGGTCGGTCGCGGACTCGGCGGCTCGGTCCGCGGTAGCGGTAGGGGCGGTGTCGCGGCCGGGGGTGGGGCGGAGGGAGTGCGCACGATGCCGGTTCACGTGCCGGACCGGGCTGTCGATCATTGCGGACATGGCTGGTCACCACCTGCGGATACGGAAAGCGCGGGAAGGGGGAGCCGCACCGGCCGGAGCCGGTGGGGCTGTCTCCCACCCTGGCCCGTTCCGCAAGCCGGATCAGCCCCGGAGCCGTGGTCTGTGGACAACTCGGGGGCTGTGGAAAACTCCGTCGCCCGGAAGAGGTAGAAGCACCCCTCCGACGTTGACGGATCAGAGCCGTTGACGGGTGGATCAGAACCCCAGGCCGGTCTCCAGGCCGTCCAGCGCGTGCGAGCAGACGCAGTCCCGCTCCGCCGTGGCCGGCAGTCCCGCCACCGCGCCGTGCAGCACCCCGCGCAGGCGGTCGATGCTCCCGGCGAACACCCGCAGCACCTCGGTGTGGGTCACCCCCTCGCCGGTCTCCACGCCCGCGTCCAGATCGGTCACCACGGCGATGGAGGTGTAGCAGAGCCCCAGCTCCCGGGCCAGCACGGCTTCCGGGTGGCCGGTCATGCCGACCACGGACCAGCCCTGCGCCCCGTACCAGCGGGACTCGGCCCGGGTGGAGAAGCGCGGGCCCTCGATCACCACCAGGGTGCCGCCGTCCACCGGCTCCCAGCCCGCCGCGCCCGCGGCCTTGACCGCGACCGCGCGTCCGGCCGGGCAGTACGGGTCGGCGGCGGAGACGTGCACCACCTCGGGCACCGCCCCGTCCGCGCGCGGCACGCCGTCGTAGAAGGTCTGGGTGCGGCCGGAGGTGCGGTCCACGAACTGGTCCGGGACGAGCAGGGTGCCGGGGCCGTGCTCGGCCCGCAGCCCGCCGGTGGCGCAGGGGCCCAGCACCTGGCGCACGCCCAGCGAGCGCAGCGCCCAGAGGTTGGCCCGGTAGTTGATCCGGTGCGGCGGGATCCGGTGCTCACGGCCGTGCCGGGGCAGGAAGGCGACCTGCCGCCCGGCCATCGCGCCGACGAAGAGCGAGTCGCTCGGCGGCCCGTACGGCGTGTCGACGGACACCTCGACGAGGTCGTCCACAAGCGCGTACAGGCCGGTGCCGCCGATCACGCCGATCTCGGCGGCGGGGAGACCGGCGGCGGAGGTGCCGTGCTGAGGGTTCGTCATGACCCGCAGCATACGAAACGCGGGATCAGGCGGAGGTGCTCGATCCGCTCCCGGCCTTCGGGGCCGAGGGCGCCGAGGAGGTCGACGCAGGTGCGGGCGTCGAGGAGGACGTCGTGGACGGGGTCGACGACGACTCGCCGGCCGGCTTGGCCGCGCTCACCGTGCTGCTCGACGAGGAGCGGCTGTCGGTGCGGTAGAAGCCGCTGCCCTTGAACACCACGCCGACGGCGGAGTAGATCTTGCGCAGCCTGCCGGTGCAGCTGGGGCAGACCGTGAGGGCGTCGTCGGTGAACTTCTGGACGGCCTCGAGCCCGTTGCCGCACTCGGTGCACTGGTACTGGTACGTCGGCACTGTGTTTCCTCCTGGCACTCTCGCCTGATGAGTGCTAACGACGGTCAATGATGCGGTATTCCACGGCGATAGTCCACCGTGCCCTCTGTGAGCTGTGACGACGAGCTGTGACGACGCCCGGTCTCAGTACTCGCTCCTGCGCTCCAGCCAGCCGGCCAGCTTGCCGGCCCGGTCGACCGCCCGGAGCCGCCGTTCGGCCCGGTCCTTGACCTGGTCGGTCGCGACGACCAGCAGGTCGTCGTCGGGGCGCAGCACGGTCGTCGGCCCCGGGACGAAGCTGGAACCGTCCCGGACCACCAGGGTCACCGCCGCGCCCTTGGGCAGCCGCAGTTCGGCGATCTCGACTCCGGCCAGCCGCGAGCCGGGCGCCAGGGTCAGCGACAGCAGGTGTCCGTGCAGCCGTTCCAGCGGGGCGGACTCGACGTCCAGCCTGCCGGCGCGCGCGGGGTCGCCGATACCGAGGTTACGTGCCACCCAGGGCAGGGTGGGGCCCTGGAGCAGGGTGAACATCACCACAAGCAGGAAGACCGTGTTGAAGAGTTGGTCTGCTCCGGGCACGTCGGCGACCACCGGGATGGTGGCGAGCACGATCGGCACCGCGCCGCGCAGCCCGGCCCAGGACAGCAGGGCCTGTTCGCGCCAGGCGATCCGGAACGGCGTCATGGTGAGCAGCACTGACATCGGCCGGGCCAGCAGCACCAGCACCAGGCCGACCACCAGCGCCGGGACCAGCGCGTGCAGCATGGTGTGCGGGTTGACCAGCAGTCCGAGCAGCACGAACATGCCGATCTGGGCGATCCAGGCCAGGCCCTCGGTGAAGCCCCGGGTGGCGGGCCCGTGCGGCAGTCGGGAGTTGCCCAGCACCAGGGCGCAGATGTAGACGGCGAGGAAGCCGGAGCCGTCCAGCAGCGCTCCGCCCGCGTAGGCGAACAGGGTCAGCGCGACCACGGCGATGGGGTAGAGGCCGGACGAGGGCAGCGCGACCCGGCGCAGCGCCAGCGCGCCCAGCCGGCCGACCGCGAGGCCCAGCACCAGGCCGATGGCCAGTTGCGCCACGATCGAGCCGAGCAGCACGTACCAGGTGTCGACGGGTCCGGTGGTGGCGAAGGCGACGACCAGGATCACCACCGGGGCGTCGTTGAACCCCGACTCCGCCTCCAGCAGGCCGCTGAGCCGGGACGGCAGCGGCACCCGGCGCAGCACCGAGAAGACGGCGGCGGCGTCGGTGGACGAGACGACCGCGCCGAGCAGCAGCGAGAGCCGCCAGTCGGCGCCGGTGAGCAGGTGCGCCCCGGTGGCGGTCACTGCGACGCTGACGCCGGTGCCGACGGTGGCCAGCACCGCCGCCGCGGGGACGCTGGGGCGGATCGAGGTCCAGGAGGTGCTGAGCCCGCCCTCGGCGAGGATCACCACCAGCGCGGCATAGCCCAGGACCTGGGTCAACGAGGCGTCGTCGAAGGCTATGCCGAGCCCGTCCTGGCCGAGGGCGACCCCGATGCCGAGGTAGAGCAGCAGGCTCGGCAGCGCGCTCCGGGAGGCGAGGCGTACGGCGACGACGGCGACCAGCAGGATGACGGAGAACGCGAGCAGCAGGGTGTCGAGATGGTGAACGGTCACGCAGGGGCACCTCACGGCAGGATGGCAGGGGGACGGAGGAGACGGCAGGGGACAGCAGGAGACGTCGGAGGGGACGGTTGCTCGGGGCAACATTTTACCTGGTCTTGGTATTGCAGGGTAAGACGTGAAGGATGGGGCAGGTCGCGAGCTCTGTACCAGTCGTAGCCGATTCCGGATCAGGTGTTAGCGTCGGCTCCGCCGCACCGCACGGCGGCGGACGAGCCCCTGCCCCACAAGGACCCTGATGCCCCGCACCAAGAAGTTCCGCCGGCTCCGACTGCTGGTGATCCTGCTCGCGTTGCTGCTGGTCGTCGGCGCAGCACTCGGCGGCTGGCTGGGGGTGAGGACGGTCAGGTCCTCGTTCCCGCAGACCACCGGCACGCTCCAACTGGCCGGGCTGTCCGGCCCGGTCACGGTCACCCGCGACAGCAAGGGCATCCCGCAGATCTACGCGAACACCCCGGCCGACCTGTTCATGGCGCAGGGCTTCGTCCAGGCCCAGGACCGCTTCTGGCAGATGGACGTCGACCGGCACATCACCTCGGGCACGCTCTCCTCGATGTTCGGCAAGGGGCAGGTGGAGACCGACACCTTCATCCAGACCATGGACTGGCGCGGGGTCGCGCAGAAGGAGTACGACACCCAGCTCGACACCGCCACCAAGCAGTACCTGACGGCGTTCTCGGCCGGCGTCAACGCCTGGCTCGGCCAGCACCCGGGCGGGGCCGGGGCCTCGCTGGAGTACGCGCTGCTCGGCACCGCCTACAGCGGCTACAAGCCGGCCCCGTGGACCCCGGTGGACTCGGTGTCCTGGCTGAAGGCGATGGCCTGGGACCTCAGCGGCAACATGCAGCAGGAGATCGACCGCTCGCTGCTCTCGCAGAGCCTGAGCAAGCAGCAGATCGCCCAGCTCTACCCCGACTACCCGTACAGCACCAACGGGACGATCCTGAAGACCGGGACGGTCAAGGGCGCTGGCACCCCGCAGGCGGTCTACACCCCGGCCGACGGCGACGTGGCGTCCGGTTCCGGTTCGTCGGGCTCTCCGGGCTCCTCCGGTCCGAACGGAAGCGGCGCGGCGGCCGGGACCAACGCCGGCTACCGGAGCGGCGGGACGACGGTCCAGGGGCTGAACCAGGCCGCGACCCAGCTCGCCGCCAACGTCGACAGCGTGCCCGCGCTGCTGGGCACCCCGGGGCAGGGCATCGGCTCCAACTCCTGGGTGGTGTCCGGCGAGCACACCACCACCGGCAAGCCGCTGCTGGCCAACGACCCGCACCTGGGCCCGGGGATGCCGTCGATCTGGTACCAGATGGGGCTGCACTGCACCACCGTCAGCGCCGCCTGCCCGTACGACGTCACCGGCTACACCTTCGCCGGGATGCCCGGCGTGGTGATCGGCCACAACCAGGACATCGCCTGGGGCTTCACCAACCTCGGCGCCGACGTCCAGGACCTCTACCTGGAGCAGGTCACCGGCCCCGACACCTACCTGCTGGACGGCAAGGAGCAGAAGTTCACCACCCGTCAGGTGGTGCTGAAGGTGGCCGGGGGGCCGGACCAGACCGTCACCGTGCGCAGCACCGCCGACGGCATGCCGATCATCTCCGACCACAGCACCGAGGAGCAGAACGTCGGCCAGGACGCCCCGGTCGGCGGTGACGCCCCGGCCCGCGGCGGCGGCTACGCCATCGCGCTGAAGTGGACCGCACTGGACCCCGCGCTCTCCGGCCGCACCATGAACGCCGTGTTCGAGCTGGACCGGGCCAAGGACTTCGCCGGGTTCCGGGCCGCCGCCCAGGACTTCGCGGTGCCCTCGCAGAACCTGATCTACGCCGACACCCAGGGCAACATCGGCTACCAGGCGCCGGGCCAGATCCCGATCCGCGCCACCGGCGACGACGGCACCTATCCCGAGCCGGGCTGGGACTCCGCGTACCGGTGGAAGGGCATGATCCCGCAGAAGGCGCTGCCCTACGTGGAGAACCCGGCGGCCGGCTACATCGTCACCGCCAACCAGGCGCTGGTGGACCGCAGCTACCCCTACGAACTGACCGACGACTGGGGCTACGGCACCCGGGCCAAGCAGATCACCAGCCTGATCACCTCCAAGCTGAAGAACGACGGCCGGATCTCGCCCGACGACATGCAGCAGATGCAGCTGGACGACACCAGCACCATGGCGACCACGCTGGTGCCGATGCTGCTCAAGGTGAAGCTCCCGGCCGACTACGACAAGCCCTACTACACCGACGCGCTGCAGCTGTTGAAGGACTGGAACGACAAGCAGGACTCCGGCTCCGCCGCCGCCGCGTACTACAACGCGGTCTGGAGCAACCTGCTCCACCTGGCCTTCGACGAGAAGTTCCCGGCGCAGGTCAGGGCCACCACCGACTGCGTCATGCAGCTGCCGCCGACCAGTGCCAACGTCCCGGCGGACAGCCTCAACGGGCCGCCCAAGCTGGAGTCGATCTGCGGCACCCGCGACCCCGACCAGGCCCAGCCGGACGGCGGCGACCAGTGGACCACCGCGGTCACCCAGCTGCTGAAGGACCCGGAGAGCAGCTGGTGGACCTACACCGACAGCCGCGGCGCGCAGGTCCAGGGCCTGGACAACATGCTGGTCAAGGCCGTGGTCGACGCCCGCAACCAGCTCACCGCGCTGATGGGCAAGGACATCGGCAGCTGGAGCTGGGGCCGGATCCACACGCTGACGCTCAAGGAGCAGACGCTGGGCACCGACAACTCCTCGATCTTCTCCGGGCTGGTGCACAAGCTGCTCAACCGCGGCCCGTACCAGCTGGACGGCGGCACCGCGGCGGTCGACGCCACCGGCTGGAACGCCTCGGCCGGCTACCAGGTGGACTGGGCGCCGTCGATGCGGATGGTGGTGGACCTGTCCGACCTGGACGCCTCACGGTGGATCAACCTGGGCGGGGCGTCGGGGCACGCCTATGACGCGCACTACAACGACCAGACCCAGCTGTGGGCCGACGGGCAGCTGCTGACCTGGCCGTTCACCGAGTCGGCGGTGAAGGCGGCGGCGGCCGACACACTGACGCTGAAGCCGTGAGGTCGTGACGGTCAGGCGGTGGCGCTGTCGAAGCGGTAGGTCTTCGACGGCGTCACCGCCGCGTCCACCGGACGGTCGTGCGGCTCGGCCGGGACCTCCGGCAGCACCTCGCCGTCGTAGAGCAGGGTCACCAGCGACGCCCGCGGCCCGCCCCGGCCGCCGCTCGCCCCGGCCGCGGCCAGCCGCTCCAGCACCCGGTCGTAACTGCCGCCGCCGCGGCCCAGCCTGACGCCGCGTCGGTCCACCGCGAGGCCCGGCATCAGCAGCAGGTCCGCCTCGCACACGGCCCGCACGCCCAGCCGTGCGCCGCCCGGCTCGCGCAGCCCCCGGCGGGCGGCCACCAGCGCGTCCGCGCCCTGGTACACGCCCCAGTCCAGGTCGTTGTCCTCCAGTAGCACCGGCAGCAGCACCCGTGCGCCCCGCGCGCGCAGCGCGTCCAGCAAGGCGTGCGTCCCTGGCTCCGCGCCCATCGAGACGTAGCCGGCGACCACGCTCGGCAGTCCGTCCCGCGGCTGCTCCGGCAGCAGGTCGAGGGCTCGGCGGCCCAGCGCGAGCGCCGCCTGCTGCCGCTGCTCGGGTGACATCTCGGCGCGGGCGGCGAGAAGCCGTGTCCTCAGCGCTGTCTTGTCGTTGAACATCGAAGGGGCATCCCTTTCGGATCTGGTGTGAGCGGTGCATGCCCAGTCTGCACGCGGCGAGAAAGGGCCTCCCATGCCGACCGACCTGTCAGCGAACCAGTGGACGGCGGTCCTCGCCGCGCTGCTGCTGATCGCCCTGCTGGCCGTCGCCGTGGTCGGCACCAGCCTGCGCCGTACCCGCCGGATCGCCGCGGCGCACACGCAGAGCCTGCGGCAGGAAGTGGAACGGCTGCAGCACAGCCGCGCCGAACTCGAACGCACCTCCTACACCGACCCGCTGACCGGGGTCTGGAACTACCGCTACCTCCAGCTCTCGCTGGACCGCGAGATCGCCCGCTGCGCCCGGAACCCGCAGCCGGACGGCGCGGACCGGCTCGCCCTGCTGCTGCTGGAGGTCGAGGGGTTCGACCGGATCCGCCGCGAGCACGGCCACCAGCGCGGCGGCGCGGTGCTGCGGGACCTGGCCCAGCGGCTGGCGATGGAGGTCCGCGAGGCCGATGTGTTCGGGCGCTACGGCGGCGAGGAGTTCCTGGTGCTGCTGCCGGACACCGACGCCGCCGGGGCCGAGCACGTCGCCGAGCGGCTGCGCTGGACCGTGCGCCGGCACCCGCTGGCCCTCCCCGCCGTACCGGTTCCGGCGCTGGTGGCGGCTGACGGGCCGTCGGAGACCGGGGTGGACGCGGCGTCGGGTGCGGGTGCGGGGTCCGGGGCGGCTCCGGAGAACGGGCTCAGTGCGGCCATCGGCATCGCCGTGCTGCCCAGGGACGGGGGTCACGCGGCCCTGCTGCTCCGCGCCGCCGACCAGGCGCTCGCCGCCGCCCGTGCCCCGGGAACGGTGCCGGGGACGGTACCGGAAGTGGGTCTGAAGGTTTCGGAAACCTCCACGTCGCAGCCGGTATACGCACTTCTCGCGCAAGGCTGTGATCTGTCCCTGAATGCTGAGAGTCGGCCCTGATCCGCAGCCCGGGAACAGTACAGTCATCCCCATGACGAGAGCTCGTACGCGCCAGATCACCAAGGCCGTCATCCCCGCAGCCGGTCTGGGCACGCGGTTCCTTCCGGCGACCAAGGCGACCCCGAAGGAGATGCTCCCGGTCGTGGACAAGCCGGCCATCCAGTACGTGGTGGAGGAGGCCGCCGCCGCCGGGCTGACCGACGTGCTGATGATCACCGGCCGGAACAAGCGTCCGCTGGAGGACCACTTCGACCGCGCCTACGAGCTGGAGGAGCAGCTGATCCGCAAGGGCGACCAGGTCAAGCTGGACCGGGTCCGCGCCTCCAGCGAGCTCGCCACCATGCACTACGTCCGGCAGGGCGACCCCAAGGGCCTCGGCCACGCGGTGCTCTGCGCCGAGCCGCATGTCGCCGACCAGCCCTTCGCGGTCCTGCTCGGCGACGACCTGATCGACCCGCGCGACCCGCTGCTCGCCAAGATGATCGACGTCCAGCGCGAGCTGGGCGGCAGCGTCGTGGCGCTGATCGAAGTCGAGCCCTCGCAGGCGCACCTCTACGGCTGTGCCGCGGTCAAGCCGGCCGAGTGGCACGGCTCGCTGGGCGCGGACGACGAGATCGTCCGGATCACCGACCTGGTGGAGAAGCCGGCCCCGGGCGAGGCCCCCAGCAGCTACGCGGTGATCGGCCGCTACGTGCTCGACCCCAGCGTGTTCGAGGTGCTGCACACCACCAAGCCCGGGGTGAACGGCGAGATCCAGCTCACCGACGCGCTGCGGGTGCTGGCCCAGCGCACGCCGGGCCGGGGCGGCCCGGTGCACGGCGTCATCTTCACCGGCCGCCGCTACGACACCGGCGATCGCGGCGACTACCTGCGCGCCATCGTCCGGCTCGCCTGCGAGCGGGAGGACCTCGGCCCGGAGTTCCGCGACTGGCTCCGGCACTTCGTCGCCGACGGCGAACTGGACCTCCTCGCGGGCGACGAGTAGCCGGGCAAGCGGCTCCCGGTCGGCCCGATCAGCCGGATCGGGCAGCCGATCAGGCATGATCGGACGGGTACGGTCCGTCAGGGTGGACCGAACGGCTCGACCACACGGCAGCAGGGGGTACCAACAGTGAGCGACGGAGCGACCACGGCGGCGGAGCAGCAGGACGCGGGCCACCGGCACACCGCGGAGGGCGACCCCTGCGCCGCCGACCAGGCCGCGGAGCGCTACTGGACCGTCGACGAGCACCTCGCCGACATCCTGGCCCAGGTGCAGCCGCTGCCCCCGCTGGACATGCAACTCCTGGACGCCCAGGGCTGTCTGACGATCGACCGGATCAGCGCGGGCGGTGACCTCCCGCCGTTCGACAACAGCTCCATGGACGGGTACGCGGTCCGGGTCGCCGACGTCGCCGGGGCCACCGCGGAGTACCCCTCGGTGCTCACCGTGGTCGGCGACATCGCCGCGGGGACGGCGAACCTGCCGGTGGTCGGTCCGGGCCAGTGCGCCCGGATCATGACCGGCGCGCCGCTGCCGCCGGGGGCGGAGGCGGTCGTCCCGGTCGAGTGGACCGACGGGGGGAGCGGTGGCAGGGACGCCGCCGCGGGGATGCGTCCGGCCTCGGACACGTCCGCCGGGGCGGCCGACGGTTCCAGCGGCGAGGTCAAGGTGTTCCGTCCGGCCGACGGCGGGGACTTCGTCCGCCGCCGCGGCGACGACATCAGCGCGGGCCAGGCCGTCCTTCCGGCCGGTACGGTGCTCGGCCCGACGCAGATCGGGCTGCTCGCCGCGATCGGCCTGGACGCGGTGAAGGTGCGGCCCCGGCCGCGGGTCGTGGTGCTCTCCACCGGCAGCGAACTGGTGCCGCCGGGGACCAAGCCGGGACCCGGACAGATCAACGACTCCAACAGCTTCGCGCTGACCGCCGCCGCGCGGGACGCCGGGGCGATCGCCTACCGGGTCGGCGGGGTGCCCGACGACGCCGAGCGGCTGCGCGAGGTGATCGAGGACCAGCTCAGCCGGGCGGACCTGGTGGTCACCAGCGGCGGCGTCAGCGTCGGCGCGTACGACGTGGTCAAGGAGGCGCTGGCGGCCGAGGAGGACGGGGCCGAACCGGCGCTGGGGAAGATCGACTTCCGCAAGCTGCGGATGCAGCCGGGCAAGCCGCAGGGCTTCGGGCTGCTCGACGACCGGATCCCGCTGTTCGCCCTGCCGGGCAACCCGGTCAGCGCGTACATCTCCTTCGAGCTGTTCGTGCGGCCGGCCATCCTGGCGATGATGGGCGTCGAGGACGTGCACCGCCCGGTGGTCCGGGCCACGCTGACCCAGGCCCTGGAGTCGCCGTCCGGACGCCGTCAGTTCGCCCGCGCCCGGTACGTCCTGGGCAGGCCGGGGGAGGCCGGCAGCGTGACGCCGGTCGGCGGCGCGGGGTCGCACCTGGTCGGCTCGCTGGCCCAGGCCAACGCGGTGGTGGTGGTGCCGGAGGCGACCACGGCGGTGGCGGCGGGGGAGACCGTCCAGGTGATCCTGCTGGAAGCGGTCCCGGCAACGGAGCAGTGACCGCGCGGGGCGCGGGGCCGCGCTCTCTGCGGCGAAGCCGCACCTTGGCGCGCGTGCGCCGTGGCCGCCCGGCGGGGTCCTGCACCTCGGCGCTCGCGCACTGCAGCTGCCCGCAGGGCTCCGCGCCTGCGGCGCGCATGCACCGCAGCCCCGCCCGCCAGGGCCCTGCGGGAGCCGCGACCGTGGCTGACCTGACGTTCGGGGCGGGCAGCGATAGCCTGTGCCCGCACGGCAACGGCCCCAGGAGACGACACCTTGAGTAGCTCGCACAGCGACCGGTTGACCCACGTCGACGCGACGGGGGCGGCCCGCATGGTCGACGTCTCCGAGAAGGCCGCCACCGTGCGGACCGCTCGGGCCACCGGCCGCGTCCTGGTGGCCCCCCGGGTGGTGGAACTGCTGCGCGGCGAGGGCGTGCCGAAGGGGGACGCCCTGTCGGTGGCGCGGATCGCCGGGATCATGGGCGCCAAGCGCACGCCCGACCTGATCCCGCTGTGCCACCCGATCGCCCTCTCCGGCGTCACCGTCGACCTCGTGGTCACCGACCGGGCGGTGGAGATCGCCGCGACGGTCCGCACCGCCGACCGGACCGGGGTGGAGATGGAGGCGCTGACCGCCGTCGCCGTGGCCGGGCTCACCGTGATCGACATGGTCAAGGCCGTCGACAAGGGCGCGCGGATCGACGCCGTCCAGGTCGAGTCGAAGACCGGCGGCAAGAGCGGCGACTGGCACCGCGAGGCTCTCGCCGAGGCCGCCCAGTGAGAACCCCGCCTCCGGCCGCGGCCCCGCCTCCGTCTCCGGCTGAACCGGCCCCGGCGGGCTCGGCCGCCGGACCGTCCCCGGCCGCGGTGCCGCGTCGCCGCGCGCTGGCGGTCACCGTCTCCAACCGCGCCTCCGCCGGGGTCTACCCCGACAAGGGCGGTCCGCTGCTGGTCGAGGGGCTGACCGCGATGGGCTTCCAGGCGGAGGGCCCGTTGGTGGTCCCGGACGGCGAGCGGGTCGCCGAGGTGCTGCGGGCCGCCGCGGCCGAGGGCTACGACGTGGTGCTCACCACCGGCGGCACCGGGCTCACCCCGATGGACCTCACCCCGGAGATGACCGCCCGGGTGATCGACCGTCCGGTCCCCGGCATCGCCGAGGCGATCCGGGCCGAGGGCCGTGCGGGCGGGGTGCCCACCGCGGCGCTCTCCCGCGGACTGTCCGGCCTGGCCGGGTCCACCCTGATCGTCAACCTCCCCGGTTCCAGCGGCGGCGTGAGGGACGGCCTCGCCGTCCTCGCGCCGCTGCTCGCGCACGCCGTGGACCAGGTCGGCGGCGGCGACCACCCGCGCACCGACCTGGACGCCCCGTCAGGAGGCCCGCGCTGAACGCCTTCTGGCCGGTCGAGCTGAACGAGGGGCCGGTGGGCCTGCGTCCGATCCGGGTGCGCGACCGCCGGGCCTGGCAGGAGGCCAGCGCCCGGAACCGGTCCTGGCTGCGGCGCTGGGAGGCCACCGTGCCCCCGGCCCAGCCGGGCAACAACTCGACCCCGCGGCCGACCTACCGGCAGATGGTCCACTTCCTGCGGTCCGAGGCGCAGGCCGGGCGGATGCTGCCGTTCGTGGTCACCTACCAGGGCGAGCTGGTCGGCCAGCTGACCGTGGGCGGCATCACCTGGGGGTCGATGTGCTCGGCCAACGTCGGCTACTGGGTGGACGAGGCGGTGGCCGGCCGCGGCATCATCCCGACCGCGGTGGCGATGGCGGTGGACCACTGCTTCCGGGACATGGGGCTGCACCGGATCGAGGTCTGCATCCGTCCGGAGAACAGCCCCAGCCGACGGGTGGTGGAGAAGCTCGGCTTCCGCGAGGAGGGTGTCCGTCCGCGCTACCTGCACATCGACGGCGGCTGGCGGGACCACCTGGTGTTCGCGCTGACGGCGGACGAGGTGCCGGAGGGACTGCTGGCGCGCTGGCGCGGCGGGAAGCAACATCTCGGCCAGTAGTTGGGTGCTCGGTGCCGCTCGTTGCCAATAATTGCCGCCCAAAGCGACAAAAATAGGGTGAGATGAACACGATCGCGCGACACACCGGCCGGAATTGCAGCGAGGGGCTCCCCTGCCCCCGTACGGTGTGAAGCGTGAGCAGTAGCGGCCTCATCTACGCGGTGATCGTGGGGGCCTGGGCTGCCTATCTGGTGCCGATGTGGCTCCGTCGTCAGGACGAGCTGAACGAGGCCCGCCCCACCGAGCGCTTCAGCACCGCGATCCGGCTGCTGTCCGGCCGCGCGGCGATGGAGCGGAAGGCCGCCCGCGGACGCGAGGAGCCCGTCACCGGGCAGACGGACACCGGACAGCAGGCGGACACGGGGCAGGCGGACGTGCCGCCGCTGGACGGCGCTTCGCCGAACGGGCCGTCAGCGCGTGCGGGTCAGGCGTCGGGTTCGGGGCAGTCGTCGGGTTCGGGGCAGGTGCCGCGTGCGGGGCAGGTGGCTTCACCGGCGCGGCCCTTGACGCAGCAGCCGTCGCAGGCCCTGCCGCGCGCCGCGCGCCCGTCCGTCGCCGGACCGCTGATGTCGCCGCGTCCCTCGGCCGCCGCTCCCGGGCCGGAGCGTGCCGCAGCCGGGCGGCCGGTCCCGTCCCACCAGCCCGCACCGCCCGCATCGCCCGCACCGCAGCCCGCAGCCGCGTCCGCGCCGAACGCTTCGGCCGCCGCCCAGCCGTCCCCCGGCCCGGCCCGCTCCGGTCCGGCTCGCCCGCAGGGGCAGGGCGTCGCCGGTCGCCGTCCCGATCCGCAGCGCCGGGCAACCCTGCTGGCGCGGCGTCGGCGAATGGTGATCCTGCTGTTCGCCGCGTTCACCGTCGGCATGATCGCCGCCGCGGTGGGCGGCGTCTCGCTGCTCTGGATCCCGGGCGTTCCGGCTGTTCTCTTCTCCGTCTACATCGCGCATCTGCGGCGCCAGGAGCGGCGCCGGTTCGAGGTCAAGCTCGACCGCCGCCGCGCCGCCGAGGCCGCCCAGCAACTCCGTGAGCGGGAGCGCGAGCGCCGCCGCGCCGCTGCCGCGCCCGACACCGCGGCGGCCCCGGCCCCCTCCCCGCGTCCGCGCGACTTTGCCCACCCGGCCGGACGCACCGCGGCGGGTGCGGGCGTGCACCATGTCCAGGCCCTGGTCGAGGCCGCCGACAGCGACGAGACGGACGACTCCGACGAGACGGACGGCTGGAGCGCGCCGCGCGACCGCGCGGCCGACGCGGAGTCCTGGGACCCGGTGCCGGTCCCGCTCCCCACCTACGTGACCGCCCCGGTCGCCCCCCGCAGCACCGGCGGCGGCCTGGACCTGAACGCCCCGGACACCTGGAGCGCCGGCCGCGGGACCGCCACTCCGCCGCCGGCTCAGCCGCAGGTCCAGCCCCCGAAGGCGAAGCGCCCCCCGGCCACCCCGCTCTTCGACCAGTACGCCGACGACGCCCCGCACCCCCGTGCCGCCAACGAGTGACCTGCTCCCACCAGCGCGGCAATCGTGCAGAACCACCCTCGCGGACCTGATAGAGTTTCTTCTCGTTGGGGCTGTGGCGCAGTCCGGTAGCGCACCTCGTTCGCATCGAGGGGGCCAGGGGTTCGAATCCCCTCAGCTCCACCAACCAGCTGTTCTTGAGTTCGCTCGGGAGCGGTTGACGAGATCCCGCCGAGAAGATCCTTCTCGGCGGGATCTCGTGGTTTCGGGGTCCGTCCGGCTGCCGTTGTAGTGCCGGAGCGGCCCTGTGGCTCGGTTTCCGGTGCTCAGCAGTGTGGTCTGGGGGTGGGTCGGGGTGCGGAGGGCATGCCGGGGCCGCCGCCGACGTGTGGATCATCGGCGGTGCGGGGCCTGGCTCTCGGATTCATCGCCTGACTGCGGGTTAGCCGGTTGGCGGGGGTCGTCCGGTCGCGGCGGGTCTGCCCGCAGGCGCACTGGCCGACGGTTCTCCGTCCTCGGCCGCCAGGATCGGGTCTGCGGTGCCGGTGGTGTGCTTCCAGTCGTGGAGGATCTGCAGGTTCAGGGTGCAGATCGTCAGGGCGACCAGGATGGTCTGGGCCGCGCGGCCGTGGGCGAGGCGGCGCTTCGGCTCGGCGAGGTCGACCTTGTGCCCTTTCCCACGCCCGTTCAGTCCCTCGTTGTTCGCCCGGATGGGCTTGAAGACGTCGTGCCACGCGTCGCTGAGGTAGGGCCGGTCTTGGCGGAACTTGTCGAGTTTTCCCAGGTCACCGGGGCGGATGGTGATTGTCGGCTGCTGGCAGATCCTGGGCAGTTCCTTCGCTGTGGGCGGGTGGAGCCGTTCGGCCTGGGTGATCTGGGCGGCGGGCTTCGCGGCGGAGTGGGCGGCGACGGCCCGCCGGTCGGTCAGGTCGACGACGGTTGGCGCGGGACGCGCGGGTGGGTGGAGTCGGTTGAAGCGTGGGCAGGTGATCGAGGGCGAGGTTCCGGCTGCGGGGCACTGCAGCCGGATCGTGCCTGTGTGGTCGGGGCCCTGCTTGTGTTTGAGGTGGAAGGGTTCTCGGGCGGCGATCCGCTTCTTCAGTTCTTCGTCGGTGTCGATCTCGCGGATCTGCTTGTCGTCCAGGCCGGTGGTGGCGGTGGCGGCCGGCTTGGGGGTCAGCGGGCAGGCGAGGGTGCCGTCGATCAGCAGGGCGCCGTGGTGGGTGCCCTGGATGCCGCGGTGTTCCTGCTTGTAGTCCAGGGCGAGTTGGTAGCCGAGTTTGCGGGCGTGGGTCTGGAAGTGTTCGGACTTCTGGTCGGTGTAGGCGCGGTCGGCGGCCAGCACGCCGGTCGGCAGTCCGAGGTGCTGCAGCTGCTGCAGGGCGTGGACGGCGTTGGGGCCGGGGCGTTTGCCGCCGGTGTCCAGGACGGCTCCGAGTGCGAGCTGCGGGTGGCGGCTGATGCGCCGGCCGTTGCTGCGGCGGCTGGCGGCGACCGGCAGGGTCAGGCTGTGGCCGAAGACGCCCTCGGTGTCTCCGGCGCTGAAGTGCCAGCCGGCGGTGGTCTCGATGGAGCCCAGGTCGCGGCGGTCGCTGGGCGGGTGGTGCCAGGCGGGGACGCCGGTCATGTCGACGCCGACGTCGCCGGGCCAGCCTTTGAGCCAGCCGCGGTCGAGGGCGTGGCGGACCGGGGCCAGGACGAAGGCGTCGCTGATCTGCTGCAGTACTGCTCGTCTGCGCAGGTGTTCGGGGTTGGTGTCTTCCCAGGTGGCGGCGTGTGTGTCGGCCTGGTCGCGGGGCAGGCGGCTGCGGCGGTCGACGCGTTCGGGGTCCAGTGCGGTGGTGAGGCGGTCGAAGGTCCGGTAGACGCGCTTGGCGAACGCGATTCGTTGGTGGAGGTCGGTGCGGTCCACGGCTTCGATGCCGAGCCAGGTCCTGGCGGTGTCGGTGAGCTCATCGAGCAGGACCCGGCAGGCGACGGCCAGTTGTGCGCTGTCGTGGTAGTGCAGCGCCAGCAGCAGCCCGGTCAGCACGGCTTCGACCGGAAGGCCGGAGGGTCCGGGCCGCCCCGCCAGCTCTTGTTCGACCAGGTCCAGGCTGCCGCTGGCGCGGACCAGGTGCAGGAGTTGGCCGACCTTGGAGTCGGCCAAGGTGGCGGGGGCGTCGGTGGCGGGCTTGGGACGGCAGGCCCGAATCTTCAGGGGGTCGCGCCAGGACTGCGGCAGGGTCACCGGGCGGGTCCGTGCAGGAGCCGGATCGCGGTGGCGTCGTCGAGCGGGGGAACGTGGTGCTGGTAGCGGGCCAGAGAGGCGGCCGAGGCCAGTCCGGCGGCCTTGGCGATCAGGTCGTGGTCGATACGGGCGGCCATCAGCTCCACGATCCACGTCGCCCGCAGCCTTCCCGCCGACAGGGCGGGCAGCGGGTCGGGCGGGCAGTGCGCCAGCGGCCAGGAGTTGACGAGGTTCTTGGCGAACTCCACCGTGGGCCGGGGCCGGAACAGGTAACCCCGGCCCGCCGCGTCGGCCAGTTCGCCAAGCAGCGGGTCCCAGGCGGCGCGGGCCGCCAGCGGGACCGGGCGGCGGACCCCGGTGTGCAGCAGCGGACCGGAGCCCGGAGACCTACGCAGGTCGCCCCCGGTACTGGCCGCGACCTCGCGCGGCGTGAGACCGAAGCCGGCGCCCAGTCCCATCAGCGCCAGGCCGTCGGCGCGCTGCTGGCGGGGCAGATGCGCTGCCCAGTGCCGCAGTTCGGCCAACTCGGCCGGACTGTAGGGCTGGTGGGGGTTGGGCGGGGCGTGCAGTCGCGCCGGGGCCGGCTCGCCGCGCTCGGCGAAGGCCAGCGCGTCGCGCACCCGCAGCAGCCAGGTGCGGTAGGTGCGGATGGTCGAGGCGCCCACCTCGCCGAGCAGGGAGAGCACGAACGCGTCGATGACCTCGTTGCGAAGCCAGCCGTCCGGTTCCCGCTCCAATCCGGATGCCTCGGCCCACAGCGCGAGGCGTCCGGTGATGTGCAGCAGCCGCTCCACGTCGTAGGGCACCGCGGTGACCGTCGCGGCGACCACCGAGCGCACCAGCGGAGCGACCTGGTCCCAGGCGGCGGGAGGGTTCCGAGGCCGATAGCGGGTGATCTTCGCGGACGTCTGCGGATCAAGGGCCACGGTCCATACATACCGGCTGGACAAGCAGCCATTCCATGATTGATCGACTTCTATGGACAGGACGGTGCGCACATGGTCGGCGGACGCTCCCGCGCACGCCCCCCGCGGCAACTCACCGACGATCCGGAAGCCTGGCCCCAGCAGCCCGGCGCCGACGTGGCCGCCGAGGCCGTGCGGTACATCGCCAGCACCCTCGCCCAGGCCATGGACGAGCAGGGGCTGAGCCTGCGGGCGACGGCCGAGGGATCCGGGGTCAACCGGCAGGCCATCGCGGACCTGCTCTCCGGACTCTCCTGGCCCGACGTCGCCACCGTCGCCCGGCTGGCTGCCTTCACCGGTGCTGGGCTGTGGCCGCCGCAGAGCGGGACTGATCGAAGTGGGAAGCATTGAGCCTCGATTCGCGCCCGAAACCGCCAACAGGCGACCGGGCACGGTGATTTCGCGGCTCCGCGCTTCGAGTGCCGTGCACGACTACTACGCTCAAAGCGCGCGAGCCACCGCTGAACGGACCTCACGCATCCGGCACCGCCGAGCTGAACCCTCGGCGGTGCCGCCCCCGGCCTTGTTCCTCAGGCCGCCCCTTCTGCCTCCGGGTTCTCCGGGCGAGGTCGCGGGGCGGCGGGCGCGATCGCGAACCACGCCGGCGACACCTCGACGACCAGGCCCTCCTTCGCCAGCTTCTTCAGCCGGGCGCGCGTGGTCTCCACCCGGTCGGCCTGCTCGCCGATCGCGTCCCCGATGTCCTGCACCTTCATCGCCCGGTTCGCCCCGGCCAGCAGGACCAAGATGCCCTCCCGGGCCACTTCGAGATCCAGCGGCCCCGATGAAGCAGGCGGCTCCGCCTCGGACACGACGGCCGGCCCCGGGAACCGTGCCGACGGCACCGGGCCGCTGATGATGCGCCCGCGGCCACGGCCCTGCAGCGACGCCAGTGTCTCCCGGGTGATCGCCAAGTGCGCGAGCCGCTCCTCCAGGGCGGCGGCCTTCTCCCGCAGCGCGGCCAACTCGCCGCGCACCACGGCCTCTTCCTCGTCCAGTCGCTCGAACCACGGCGTCGTCATCATCTGCCTCCCACCCGCAGGACCACCGGCGAACTCCGGGCCGGCCCTTCCGGTCCGAAAGCTCACGCCACCGTAGGAGAACATAGGCATGATCACAGATGGTGACCGCCAATGACCCCAAACGACCGCAGTGGCCTATCCAGCGGGCATGGTGTGTGCTGAGTGGGGGCATCAGACGCCAATTTCCGTGCAAAGAGAGTCATTTGCAGTCATCTATTGCGATCTTAGGATTGGCGGGATGACTCTCGTGATGGAAGCGGGCCCCGTCCTGTCTCGGACACAAGTGCCGTGCCCCGGCCCGTAGTTGGTGGTGACAAATCATGACTCAGGAGACCGACAAGGTCGGCAGCGTCAGCCAGTCCCGCTACGAGCAGATCATCGCCGAACTGCGCGACGTCGTCGAACAGCAGACTCAGGGAGCGTTCACGATCGGCGACCGAGCCCTGGAGATCGAACCCCTCAGGCCCCGCGGCGTCCCCGTGGACACGGGGTCGGTCCGACAGTCCATGCTCCGCCTCGCCGACGACATCGGGTTGCAGGTCTCCACGGTGGAAAGCTACCGGCAAGCGGCGTCGCGCTGGCCGAAGGAACGCCGGCAGCCAGGAGTCTCGTTCACGATCCACCGCATCTTGGCGCGGATCGAGGACGAGGAGGAGAGGTTCGCTGCGATCAAAACGCCGCCGCAGGACAAGGCCCGGTGGTGCGCAGACGACGCCAACCGACGGGTGGGGTGGACCGTCGACAACCCGCAGAGCACCCAGGAGAAGATCACCGCAATCCACCAGCTGGCCAGCGACGAGGAGGTCGCCGCGACAGTCACGACCGATTTCCTGCGGCGCCCGCAGGTCACGGCCAAAGTCTCCACGGAGAACAAGGCCCGCGTGGTCGAGGAGTTCACCCGCGACGAGGCGGTCGCCACTACAGCGGCGACCAACCTGCTGCGGCGCCCCGAGGTCGCGTTCAAGGCGATGGGCGACGACACCGCCCGCTTCCACGTCAACCATGCCCAAGTCGAGCGCAGCCGTCAGGCCCGCGAGAGCTTCGAGCGCACCAGCCCCGTCGCCCCAACAGTCCGGCACATCGACCGCACCGTGGAGTTCCTGGACCTGGTCACCGCCTGCCACACCTTCGTCGCCGCCGCCGGCCGCGCCGTCCCCGGCCTGCGCGACCGCACTCTGGGCCAGGACGAACGCACCATCGTCCACGAGAACATCGCCCGGGTCCGCGCGACCCTCGACTGGATCGAGACCGCGGTCGACACCGGCAAGACCGACATGGACGAGGAACTGGCCCGCATCCTGAAGGGTGAGTAGCAGCCGTGCCCAAGCGCCTCTCCGCGACAGCGGAGCGTCACGCTGACCTGGTACGCACCCGGCTCCTCGAAGTCGCCCCCACCGGCCTGGCCCTGCTCGAACTCGCCGCGGACTGCGGACTCAGCCGCTGGCAGACCCGTCGCGCACTGGTCACGCTCAGAGACCTCTGCGCGCAAGAAGGATGGCCGCCCCTGCTCTGGACGCGCGAGCTCGGCTACCACTTCTGCGCGAGCGAACCCGAACTGGAGGCATGGGAACTGACCTGGGTCAGCAGGGAACTCACCCAGTTCCGCCGGATGCTCACCGGCACCCTCGGCCCCCACCTCCAACTGTTTCCCAACAGTGCCTGGGCCGAATACCTCACCGCCCAGTTCCGAGCCATCGAATCCAACCTGGAGATGGCCGCCGGCTACGGATCCCAGTAGCTGGCACCTTCCTTGGGAAGCGACTGCCGCAGGGCCATGGGCTCAGGGCCTGAGCTGCCGGGCCTGGGGATCGAAGCAGACCAGCCCCAGCGGCACGGCTATCTCCGCCATATACGCTGACGCCTCCTCGGCTATGCTCCACCGCATCAGGAAGTAGATCAGCGGACCGGCGACCTTACCGATCAGCGCCACTTCCTATAGATGTGAACCACGGCAGCCATGGAGGACAGCCGCCCCAGGGCAGGCTCGCAGTAGATGCCGCTGTCTTCGAGCACAAGCTGCAACTCCATGGCATGCCCTCTGCTCAGGCGAGTCCGCTGGGCCCTCATCGCCTCCCCCCAGAGATCAAAGTCGTCGACCGCAGTGCCCCCTGCCGCGCGCGCCGCACGCCATGTCTCACCTTGAATCAGCTCAGCCTCGCGCCAGATCTCCGTCACCTCTCGGCGGGTCAGGTGGATGGAATCGGTGTCCGCGAGGTGCCCTCGGAGTACCTCCACCGCATGAGAAATTCGAACGTCAGAAGGCATGGCTATCCCCAAAGAAAGAAATCTACCCCTCGCTTCAAGTAATTAAAGAGCGCATTGACGGATTCGTCAACCATGCCGCCGGGCGGCTCGACCAACCCGGATCAGCGCAGTTCAACGCCTCGTCGGGTGATCCATGTCCGATTTAACTATGCCACTTCATCGATTTTAGAATCCCCGCTGAACCGAATTAAATCGCTTCCAGGATCTTGAATCGATTGCTGATTTATTTCGGGCGCATCCACGGCCGCTCTGCGACCGAAGGCCAGCCAGCAGCAGTCGACGACCGCGCCAGCGAGTCCGCCAGCCAGGACTGGCACCCACAAGCCGCCCACCTTCGGCGCCACAGCACGCAGGGCGCCGATTCGGGAAACGATCACCGAGCCTGCGGGAAGCGATCAACAACTGAGCGTCCGAGCCCCTGCTCAGCCCTACTCGTGAACACCCCACCAACGAGCCGTTCACGACTTAGGTCGTGGAAGGTTCACGAGATCCCGTCCAGATGATCATTCTGGGCGGGATCTCCTGCATTGCAGGTCCGGATGGGTGTGTCCGCGGCTCGCGGGAAGCTTCCGCGCAGTCTGCGGGTCCGCTGAGCGGAGCGTGCGTTGGTTGTGCGGGCATGGCGAAGCGGCCTTGGGACCGGAGGGCTGGTGGTCCCAAGGCTCGGTTCGGTGTGCGGTTGTTGCGCCCGTTCGGGCCCGGATCGGCTACGGATCTGTCGGTGGGCCGTCCCGTTCGGGGTTCGGGCGGACTGGCACGGGGGTCCCTTCCGGAAGCGTGGTGGGCGCGTAGGGGTCAAATGTCGGCATGATGTTGACCAAGGTGCATTCGTCGTCGAGCCAGAGACGGTGCTTGCGCAGGTACGACTCGATGGTGTGGATGTTCTCGACCATCACCTGGACGGCCGCGAGCAGGGCCTGGGCGACTCGGCCGCGGCTCTGCCGGCGCTCACGGGAGTGCAGGAAGCTCTTCACTCCCTTCAGCCGACCGTTGAGTCCTTCGATGTGGCTGCGCAGCGACCGGTAGGCGAGCTCCCAGGGCGCCCGCCCCCACGGCAGTCGTTGCCGCAGTTTCGGCATGAGGTCGACGGGTGCGCCGATGGTGGGCTGCTGGCAGATCTCGGGTCGACGGTGCGCGGGCCTGTCGGGGACGCGGACCACGGGCTTGGTTCGGGTCTGTCTTGATCTTGGCTCTTACAAGATTTTCGTAGGCGTTGATCGGAATCAATGACACGGCGTGACTTCGGCCCTCTGTAGCGGGATGCTGCGACTGTGTGACGAGATACTGAGGGCCCTCTTACCGCAGCTTGACACGGTCATTGTCGAGTCGGTGGAGGCCAAGAAGGACATGGTGGTGGTGACCGCACGCACTCGCGCGGGTCCGGTGGGATGCCCGGGGTGCGGACAGTGGTCGTCGTGGGAGCACAGCCGCTATGAGCGGCACCTCGCCGATGAGGCCGTCGGAGGTCGGGCAGTGCGGATCGATTTGTCGGTGCGCCGTCTGTACTGCGAGAACACCGCGTGTCCGAAGGTGACGTTCGTCGAGCAGATCAGCGGGTTGACGAGGCGGTACCAGCGGCGAACCCCGGCTCTGCAGCGGGTGGTCGAGGGCCGTCGTGAGTCTCCCGTCACTCCGCTCTTGTCATCCTGATCACGAGAACCCCGGTGTCCATGCCCACTGGGCAAAAAGCCTCGGGTGCTGGCGCACAGCGCGTTTCCAGCACGCATGGGCCTTCTTGAACGCCTGGAGCCGTTTGTACTTCTTGCGGAGGGCCTGTCCACTCAACGGCTCTGTCCTGTAGTCGGTGGTGACGGATTGTCATGACGCCTCCGCCGCAAGAATGTGCAGGTCATCGGAGCCCTCGACGCGAGACTGAACAGCTCCCCGGCGTGGCGCAGCGGGTACTTCAGGGCACCTGGGATCGTCAATCGTTGCGCAGTCTCGCCGACGCCGCCGCCCACAGGGCCCAGCCATGCGGTGAGCGAGTCGGCGTAGGCGGTGCCCCGGGTGCGGTCGTGGTCGGCATGGCGTCGATGCCCGGGTGGCGCAGCCGCGAGCGGCCCTCGTGGTCACGGCCTCACCTCGATCAATCGCGGTGAGGCCGTTAGACTCCGCAGGCACCTGCACCCTGTCGGCCATGCTTGTGAATCGAGACTGTTCCTGATGCTGCGTCGCATATGCGTCTTTTTGGTGGTACTGACGGCCGGTGTGTCCGGCTTCCTCGGTTCTTCGCCGAGCTACGCGGCCGGGGACCGCCATCCCACGCCGGCGGCGGTGCGGGCGCTCGCGTCGGCGGCGCCAGCTGGGACGACGTTTTGGTCGGAAGACCCGTTCCGGGTGTTGGACACGCGTGACCTCACCGGCGGACACCTGGGCAAGGTCGGCCCCAAAGGTGTGGTGACCGTCCAACTGCCGCAGGGGATCAGTACCATCTACGGTCTGGCGCACGCGCGTGCCGCGGTAGTCAACATCACCGTCACCCATGCCACCAGTGCGGGGTACATCACCGGCTACGCCACCGGCAGCGCCAGACCCGCCACCTCAGTCCTGAACTTCGCAGCAGGCCAGACGGTCTCCGCGCTGGCCACTGTGCCCCTGGGCGCGAACGACACCCTGAACCTGTACAACGCCAACGGCAGCGCGGACATCATCGTCGACGAGGAAGGCCTCTTCGTCCCTTCCTCGACCCTGGGCGGATTCGTGGTGACGCCGATGGCACCCACCCGTCTGGTCGACACCCGCTCCGGACTCGGTGACACCCACGGCGCGCTCGGGCCCGGGGGCAGCTTCTCCGTCAACGTCAGCGGCATCGACACACTCCCCGCCGCGACGGACACCCACGAGGTCATCCTGAACGTGACCGCGGTCAACCCGAGCAAAGCCGGCTACCTGACCCTGGACAACGACGGCCTGCCGACTCCCGAGGTCTCCCAGGTCACCTTCGCCGCACACGAGACCCGGTCCAACATGGTCATCGTCCAAGCCGGAGCGGACGGGAAGGTAGCCGTCCGCAACGCGGTCGGGACCACAGGCGTGGTCATCGACGTGGTGGGTTACTTCACCAACGGATTCAACCGCGGCTCCTACGGGCTCTACACCAGCGCTACGCCCACCCGGCTGCTGGACACCCGCACCGGTACCGGCGCGCCCAGGGCCCCGCTGGGAGCAGGGGCCGAACTGCGCCTCAAGGTCGCCGGTGTACACGGCATCCCCGCTGGCGCCGCCGCGGTGCTGATAGACCTGACCGAGACCGCAGGCACCGCGGCGAGTTACCTGACGGCCTACCCCGGCGGGACTACCCGACCGCTGGCGTCGACGCTCAACTTCCGCGCCGGCACCACCATCCCCAACCTTGCCCTGGTCCCCATCGGTCCGGACGGCACCATCGCGATCTACAACAACACCGGCAGGGTCAACGTCGTCGCCGACCTGAGCGGCTACGTCACCAACTGACTCGAGGGCATACGCGGCGGCACGGGAAACAGGGCGCGGGCTCGAAGCTCAACAAGGCCAGCACCGGCCCCAACAACCCCGGTGCCTCGGCCTACCAGTACGACGCCGAAGGCAACACCACCGCAGTCACCACCACCGCCGGCACCACCAACCTCACCTGGGACAGCGAGGACCACCTCGCCTCCGACGGCACCACCACCCCCGGCCCTGTCACCGGCCCCCTGCTCTCCGGCCTGACCGCCTCCGGCGGCGGGAAGCTCTGCGCGGAAGACGCCAGCGGAGCCACCACCAACGGCACCAAGATCCAAATCGCGGCCTGCAGCGGAGCCGCACCCCAGAACTTCACCCTCAACACCGACGGCACCCTCAAAGTCGAGGGCAAGTGCGTCACCGCCGCCGCCAACGGCACCACCAACGGCACCCTGATCCAGCTCTACGACTGCAACGCCGGCACCGGCCAGCAGTGGAAGACCGGACCCGGTAGCGCTCTGATCAACCCCGCCTCCGGCCGCTGCCTGAACGACCCCGTCTCCAACCTCACCCCCGGCACCCAGCTGCAACTCACCGACTGCGACGGCAGCAGCATCGCCGAGCGCTGGACCACCACCGCCAGCAACAAGAACACCACCTACCTCTACGACACCAGCGGCAACCAGCTCATCCGCCGCGACCCCACCCAGACCACCATCAACCTGGGCATCGACGAGTACACCTACACCCCCAACACCAACGTCACCGGCGACACCCGCTACTACACGCAGCCCAACAACCTGACCATCGTCCGCTGCGGCACCATCGAAACCTTCGAAGCCACCGACCCCCACGGCACCGCCGGCATCGCCCTGGACGCCACCACCCTGAAGGAAACCCGCCGCTACACCGACCCCTTCGGAAACCCCCGCGGCACCACACCCACCAACTGGACCGTCGCCAACGGCTTCGGCGACAAGGGCTTCGTCGGCGGCACCCAGGACCCCGCCACCGGCCTGACCAACCTCGGCGCCCGCGAATACCAACCCGCCACCGGCCACTTCCTCAACCCCGACCCCCTCCTTGCCACCGGCGACCCCCAGCAGTGGAACGGCTACGCCTACAGCGACAACCAACCCACCAACGCCAGCGACCCCACCGGCCAGATGTATAAGGCAAGCGTTCCCCAGTGATTTCCTGCAGCAGTCGTTGGGCGAACTTGTGCACCGTTACTGAACGACCTACCGGCTCCACGATCCTGGCTGGTCGAAGGCTTAGAGCGTGTCTCATATGGCTAGTAGCTGACCTGCGGCATGATTGCCCCTCATGGGGGTTGATCTGTCGCAACGACTGGTTCCTGATGGTCTGTGGGAGCTTGCCGCGCCGTTGTTGCCTGGGTGCTCGCCACGTCGCCAAGGTGGCGGCAGTGCGCCGTTGGACGACCGGGCGGTGTTCACAGCGGTTGTGTACGTGCTGACGAGCCGGTGCGCCTGGCGACACCTGCCCCGTCGTTCGGGGTCTCGCCCGCGACCGCGCACCGACGGTTCGCGGCCTGGACCAGGGTCGGCGTGTGGCCCCGGCAGCACCGAGCGGTCCTGGACCGACTCGGCACGGCCGACGAGCTCGACTGGACCTCGGCCATCACCGACGGCGCGTCGGTCCGAGCGAAAAGGGGGGATCGCTGACCGGCCCGAACCCGGCCGATCGCGGCAAACCCGGCAGCAAGTGCACATCCTGTCCGAGGCCCAGGGCATATCCCTGATCGTGGGGATCTCCGCCGCCAACACCCACGACAGCCAGGCACTCAAGCCCCTGATCCTCGGTCTGCCCCCGATCCGCTCCCGCCGCGGACCACGCCGCCGACACCCCGCCAAACTCCGCGCGACAAAGGCGTACCACTCCGCCGACCACCTCGCCTGGCTGTGCGGACGCGGAATCGTCCCCCCATCGCCTGGGCCTTCGGCTACCGCCGCCTCACCATCCGCTACGAACGCAAGAGCAGCCATTTCCTCGCCTTCCTCGGACTCGCAGCCGCGCTGACGTGCTACAAGAAACTGGCGAAAGCAGCCACATGAGACACACTCCAAAGCTCACCGCGGAAGACATCAGCCGGAGTAATCCGCCTGTACCACTGGGCCAGACGCAATGGCGAGATCGACATGGCTCCGACGCCCGACCTAATCATGGTCGACAAAGGGAGAATCCACCACTCGCTGACAGGCCTTGCCACCGGCGCTGGCGGACGCCAGTGATCGGGGCCCGCTCGCCAAACTCCGACACCGGTCAGCCAATACGCTATCGGCATCGCCGCCCCTCGCTGGCGGCCAATCGGCGCCGCCGAAGATCGCTGACTGCCGGGATCTGGGCCACGCATTCGCTGTCCGGGGCGCCATTCCAAGCAACGACCGCCGGTAGGGGATATACCCAGATGCATGCAAGCGCATATATCCGGGGAGTGATCTAGGCCGCTCGGGACGTGCCTGATCAACTGTCGTCATCGACCCTGGGCAGCGAATCTCGTGAACGACCCGTCTGCGGTGTTGGCTTCTTGCCGACTGGAACAGCAGTAGGGTGCTGGAAGTGACTTATGTGGACATGCCAATTTGGGAAGCAATCTTGTCGGGCTTGGGAAGGTGGAACGGGATGCATGTCATAGTCCCAGGTCAGGCCAGGTCGTGAACGGCCCACCAATAGACCCCGGTCAGACACTTCGGTGGCTGGCCGGGATCTCGTCATTTGAGGCTGGGCTTGTCGGACAATAGGTCCGGAGCGCTCGGCACGGATTCCAGGGGCCTTGAGCCGGGATAGTGGTCTGCGTGCGGGCATGCCACAGGGACCGGTGCCTTCCGCGTAGGCTGCGCCGGTCCTGTGGCTATGTGATCTTCGGTTGCGTTGGCGGGGCTACGTCAGGGGCTTCGGGACACCGCTTCGGTTCGATGCGGTAGCAGGTCCAGGAGCGGACACAGGCGCCAGCCCGAGCTTGGGTGCGGGGCAGCACGTGGTCGTCGGTGAGTCGGAGGGCGGCGTCCGCCTTTCTGCCACTGGCCCCCTCGAAGCGGCGATCTCCTTGATGTTGTGGATGGCGATGACGATGGCAGTCATCAGGGTCTGTGCCACCCGCCCGCGATGTCTTCGGGGACGTGCACCGAGGGTTTCGCGGCGGCCGACCTGGCCCGGCTGCGCGGAGGGCTCGATGAGCGCGAGTTCCTTACGACCGGGGCGCGTTCGGCCTCGGACCTGCAGGAGCGGATCTTGAGGTAGAGCTCGATGAGCGTGCGGGGCGTGTGCGGGGCGTGTGCGGGCAGAACAGGCGGCCGACCCGGGCGATGGCCTCCTGGTAGGTGAACTCGGGTTTGGCGCGCACCTGGGTCTTGCTGAGGTTCAGGGCCGGGACGTAGCCGAGTCGGGGTTCGGCATGGGCTGCGGTCAGCAGGCTCGCGCTGTAGCCGAACTCCTTGTCCCCGCCTCCTCCTTTGTAGTGGTCGCCTGCGCTTACCTCACCCCCCGCCGGGGGCACTGAGGCCCCCCGGCCCGCGTGCTGCAGTCGAGCGCATTGCGTGGAGACACTCTGAACAATGGACCTTGTGGGTCCGAAGAAGGGCGTCCTGGTGGGACGGCAGTCTCTCCCCGGTGGAGTTCAGGAGCGATGCGGTAGCGCTGTTCGCACGGCGACCGGGAGGCGCGGGTATGCCGCGGGTCGCTGCGGATGGCGGGGTGACCGGCGAGGTGCTGTCCTGCGGTGGGCGGGCGGGCGAGCGGTCCAGGCCAGGCGGGCGGAGGTGGGCGCGTCGGAGCCGGCAGCGACGGTAGTAGCCGTCTGTGCGCTTTGCGGCCGCTCGCTGTCCGCCGCGACCTACTCCTGCAAGCAATCACCTCGACGGTTCGCATGTCGGGTCAGGGGCAGGTGATGAAAGCCCTGGCAGGCCGTACCTGCTGGGATCGTTGGGAGTTGGGTCTGGTATGGAATCGCAGCGCAACGTCATCTTCGAGGCCTTGACGGCGGAGGTCATCGACTCCCTGCCCGCGGACCGGTGGGCGGTGGCCCGCATCACGGCCAGCCTGGTCCAGGCGGACCCTGACCGTTGGCCTGTTCTTCCCGGCGAGGTGGATCTGCGGGAAGGGCGCTTCGGTTGCTGCCGCATGACGTACACGGTCAAGAGCGGCACTGTCGAGATCGAGGGGATCGGCTGGGTGGAGTCGCACGAGGTGTTCCGGTAGCCGAATCGCGGGGCCGTGGCCGGAGTGGAGTCCAGAACCGTAGTCCGAGGGTCGGTGGGTTGACGGGGAATCGCAGTGGTGACGTGGTGGCTGCCGATGACGTGGTCGTGGGAGCGGACGGGCTACTGCGGCGGTTGCCCCGTGCCCGGCGCAGCACGAAGCCGGCGGACGGGCTCCCCGGAGGGAGCCCGTCCGCCGGCTTCGGAGTGGTGCGGTGCGTGCGGTTGGCGTCAGATCAGCGGGAACTGCTGGGCGGCGGAGCCGTTGCAGGACCAGATCTGTAGCCGGGTGCCGTTGGCGGTGGCGCCGTTGGGGGAGTCCAGGCACAGTCCGGACTGGGGGTTGAGCAGCGAGCCGTTGGCCTGCTGGACCCACTTCTGGCCGCCGACGCCGTTGCAGTCCCACAGTTCGACCGGGGTACCGGCCGCGGTGCCGTCGCCGTTGATGTCCAGACAGCGGCCCAGTGTGCTCAGCGAACCGTTCGCCTGGTGGGCCCAGTGCTGGTCGACGGCCCAGGACTGGCAGTTCCACAGCTGCACCGCGGAGCCGTCGCCGCCGGTATCGTCCGCGGCCACGTCCAGGCACTGGCCGCCGGGACCGACTACCGGTGCGCCGCCGTTGACCGGGAACTGCTGGGCGGCGGAGCCGTTGCAGGACCAGATCTGCAGTCGGGTGCCGTTGGCGGTGGCGCCGCTGGGTGAGTCCAGGCACAGTCCGGACTGGGGGTTGAGCAGCGAGCCGTTGGCCTGCTGGACCCACTTCTGGCCGCCGACGCCGTTGCAGTCCCATAGCTCGACCTTGGTGCCGGCGGCGGTTCCGTTGCCGTTGATGTCCAGGCAGCGGCCGATGGTGCTCAGGGAGCCGTTGGCGTTGTGGGTCCAGTACTGGTCTTCGGCGTAGGACTGGCAGTTCCACAGCTGGACGGCCGTCCCGTCCGCGCCGGTGTCGTCGCCCGCGACGTCGACGCACTGGTTGCCGGGGCCGGTGATCTGCCCCTGCGGGCCGTTGGGGACGTTCGTCTCGCCGGCGTAGCCGACCGAGACGACGTTCGCCTGGACCGCGTTCTCGGCGGCGTCGGTCGGGTAGCCCGCGACCATCACGCCCTCGAAGAAGGTGCCCATGTTCCAGTTGCTGTTGTCGCCGCCGGTGCCCAGGATGATCCCGCCCTCCTGATGCATCGGGGTGTAGCCGCCGCGCGTCGGCAGCGCGCCGCTCCACCAGGTCGACAGCCCGCCGGACTGCGCGTTGCCGCCCTTGAGCGCGTACGTCGTCTGCCCGTTGTTCTTCAGGACGGCGGTGACGAACGCGCTCTTGTTGCCCGCGTTCGCGGTGTTGGAGCCGTTGTCGCCCTGGAACATGCCGTTCTCCATGTCGGCCTCGACCCAGGGGCCGGTCCCGGTGCACGGCGCGAAGTAGCAGGTGGTGGCGATGCTCACCGCGTCCATGTGACCGTTGCCGGTGTCGGCCGGGGTGCTCTCGGCGTTGCCGTAGTCAAAGCAGCAGGCCGAACCGACATGGGTACCGCTGGCGACCATGTAGGCACCCTCGGGCTGCCCGTTCACCGCAGCGCCCGACGCGGCCCCGCTGGAGCGGTAGCCCACACCCGGGGAGACCCAGATGCCGTAGACCTTGTGCCCGCCGGCCGTGACCGACAGCTCGCTCGCATCCGCCCCGCGGTCGGCCCCCATACCGGAGGTCCCGGCCGGACCGGGCAGGAGGTCGTTGTGACGCGAGGTCTGGTCGTAGATCCTGGTGATCCGACAGGTGGTGTTGGCGCAGAAGGAGTCCTGCTGCGCGGCGTTGGCGTAGCCGCCGGGGGCCAGCAGCCCGATGTCGGCGGTGCCGCCGTTCGACGCCCGGGTGACCTGGTACAGCGGGCCGTTGTACGCAGAGAACAACGCCCGCGTAGTGCTGTGCGCGGCGACGCAGGGGGTACCGGCGGCAGCGTAGATGTCGCACGGCAGTTGGGTGGCGGCCTGCGAGGTACCGGGCAAGCCCAGCAGCAGGGCGGCCACCAGGCCGATGACGGTGACGGCGGTCTTGATGACCCGACGCAGGCTGGTGGCGCCCCCGGTGGCGCGACGGCCGGCGGGGGCGGGGAGTCCTGGCATGTGCGCTCCGAGGTGTAGGTGGGGAGCTGCAGATTCCAACGTTGCAAAGGACGATCGAGCATGCCGCTGCACACTGTCAAGAATCTCGCCAGGAACCGTTGCGTAGGAATTCCTCGACCCCCTGGTTCTCCCAGCTCGGATGCGTCTTGTCGTTGTAGATCGCGGAGGGTGAGTGCTGGTGCGGTCGGATCACTGCGGCAGCCCGGTTCCGGCGGGGCGCCTATTTCAACGTTGTTCTCCTGTCGCCCGCATTCAACTCTTTTACGCGGTAGTGCTGTTGACAGGGCTCCTGGGCCCCTGGCTTCATGATGTCCGTCAGTCTGACCGGTCCTGTTCCTTCGTGCGGTAAATGGGAGCGCTCCCATTTCCGCCGCGACAGCAAGGTAGGTCTCATCGTGTTCGGATCCACCCTCTGGAGAAGGCTGCGCACCGCGGGCACGGCGGTCGTCCTGGCGGCCGCCTCGGCGGTCGTCCCGGTCGCCGCGGCCGGCCCGGCCCATGCCGACACCACCATCTGCGACCAGTTCGGCAGCACGGCGGTGTCGAACGGCGCGTACATCGTGCAGAACAACGAGTGGGGAGACTCGATCCAGCAGTGCATCGACGTCTCCAACGACGGCTTCAGCGTCACCACCGGCAACCACGACGTCGGGACCGGCGGCGCCCCCGCGGCCTACCCCTCGATCTACGCCGGATGCCACTACGGCAACTGCTCCAGCGGCAACGGGCTGCCGCAGCAGGTCTCCTCGTTCACCAACCCCCAGTCCAGCGTGGCGTTCACCACGGCTTCCGGTTCCTGGGACTCCTCCTACGACATCTGGTTCGACACCCAGGCCAACCCGTCCGGCCAGAACGACGGCGAGGAGCTGATGATCTGGGCCAACCACCAGGGGCCGCCGTCCCCGTTCGGGTCCAAGGTGGGCACGGTCTCGCTGGAGGGCGCGACCTGGGACGTCTGGGAGGGACGCCAGGGCAGCAGTCCGGCCTGGAACACCGTCTCCTATGTGCGTCAGTCCGGTACCAACGCGCTCACGGTGAACATCAAGGACTTCACCAATGACTCGGTCAGCCGCGGCTACCTGCAGCCGGCCTGGTACATGACGAGTGTCCAGTTCGGCTTCGAGCCTTGGCAGGGAGGCCCCGGCCTGGCCGTGAACTCCTTCTCCTACACCCCCAACGGCAGCGGGGGCACCGGCGGCGGGACCGGCGGTGGTGGCAGCAGCACCAGCATCGTCGGCCAGGGCAGCGGGCGCTGCCTGGACGACCAGAACGGCGGCAGCGCGGACGGCAACCCAGTCCAGCTCTACGACTGCTACGGCGGCACCGGCACCTGGCCCAACCAGCAGTGGACCCGCAGCAACGGCGCCCTGGTCAACACCGAGTCCGGCAAGTGCCTGGACGTCGCGGGGGGCGGCACCGCCAACGGCACCCAGGTGCGGCTGTGGAGCTGCAACGGCCTCGGCGCCCAGCAGTGGCAGGCGAACAGCAACGGCACCCTGACCAACCCCGAGTCGGGCAAGTGCCTGGACGCGGACGGCCAGGGCACCGCGAACGGGACCCTGCTGCAGATCTGGGACTGTTACGGCGGCGGCGGAACCCAGGCCAACCAGGTCTGGAGCTTCCGCTAGCGCAGGGGCCGACGGCGCGGGGCGCATCCGCGCCGTCGGCCCCGGCCGTCCGGCTCCCTCAGCCGTGCGTCGAGTCGAGCCCCTGCGCCGCCGCACACAGCCGGGTGGACACCGACTCCAGGAAACGGGTCACCACGGCACGCTCGGCGTGGCTTCTGTCCAGCAAGACGACTCCTTGAAACCCGGGGCACTGCCGCGACACATATGGGCGATGTCGCTCCTTGTCACGGTCATGTTCGTTACGGTTGCTGCCGGGCGGGGATGCGGGGCCTGCCCGGCGGGTGGACGCGGACGAGGGGCTGGTCTGGTGGACGCGGAGTTTCTGTCGGCGGTCGTGGCGTTTCTGACGGCACTGAACCAGGGAGTCGCCTCCGAGGCGGCCAAGGCGGTGACGGACGGCACCGCGCAACTGCTTCGCCGCTGCGCGGGCAGGCCGGTGGCGTTGCCGTCGGGGGAGGCGCAGGCCTGGGAGTCCGCACGCATGGCGCTGGCTGCGTCGGAGCAGCGTCCTGAACTGCGCTCCACCTTGGAGGCGTTGATGCGGGTGCCGCTGGGGGCGGCCGGTGACGGGCGCGTCCCCATGCTGCTGCCGCCGACGTTCTCGCAGTTCTTCTACGACCGGCGGGAGGCGATCAAGGCTCTGGACCGCGAGCACGGGCGTGCGTTCGCCGGGCGGGCCCGCCTGGTCAACCTGTGCGGGCCGGCCGGGATCGGGCTCACCTCGGCCGTGGCGTACTGGACAGCGGAGAACCTGTCCGCCTTCACCACCGGCGGCGTCGTCTACCTTCGCCTGCGGGGCGGTCGTGACGCGACGGCGGCGACGCAGCCGGTCACCATCCTGCAGCAGGTGCTCAAGGAACTCGGTGTCCCGGTCGGCCAGTTGCGTGCTGACCGGAAGACCCTGGCCGAACGCTATCGGCGGGAGGTCGTCGGGCGCCGACTGCTGGTGATTCTGGACGGCGTCCACGACCGGGCGCAGGTGAGCGACTTCGTCGTCGCAGCGGAGGGCCTGTTCACGGTCATGCTCAGCCGCGAGCCGCTGCTCGGCCTGGCCCGGCCGGTTCCGGTCGGTCCGCTGCCGACCGGGGACGCCCGCCGCCTGCTGCGGTCGCTCACGCCACCGGGGGCCGCCAAGGTGGCCCGTGCCGCAGAACGTCGCCAGCTTGCCCTCTGCCAGGGCTCGCCGTGGGCGTTGACCGCCATGGGGCCGGTCCTTCGCGAGCGGCCGCACCTCGCCACTGCCCGTGGCCGGACCGCCGATCTGCACACCGACGTACTGGACGCGCTCCACGGCGCCCTGTCGGATCCGAGTGCCAGGGCGTACCGGCTGCTGGGGCAGCATCCGTGGCCACTGCTCACTACGGCTCTGGCGGGGAGGATCCTCGGCGTGAGCGATGCCGAGGTCGTGCTGAAGGAGTTGACGGACCGGCAGCTGTTGGCCACGGTGGACGGACCGGTGCCCGGCTACGCGATGCCCGAGCACGTGCAGCGGCACGCCGCGCAGCTGTCCGAGCGCACCGACCGCCTGCCCGTCCGCACTGCCGCGCTGCGACGAGCCGTCGGCTACCTGCTCACCCGTGCGAGTGTGGCCGGCCACGCCGCCTTCCCCGACCGGTGGCTGCTGGGCGACCACCACGTGGGCAGCCGACAGCACACAGAGACGTATCCGTCCAAGGACGCTGCCCTGCAAGCCCTGGGGGACATGGCGGACAGCGTCATCGAGGGCGTCCGCGCCGCCGAGCAGCTCGACGACGCCGAATCCGCCGCGTACCTGTGCCAGGCGCTGTGGCCGGTGCAGCTCAACGCGGGTCTGGTCGCCGAGGCAGCCGTGGCTCTGGCCGTCGCCGTGCGTCTGGTGGACCAGCACCTGGCCGGCACCGCGCTCGCGGCGCGGATCCACGTCCAGTACGCGCTGGCACTGGACAAGCTCGGCCAGCCCGAGGGCGCGGAGCGACACCTGCGTACCGCCCTCGACTACGACCGCCGGTGCGGCCACTTCCGCGGCCAGGCCACGGCGCTGGAGTCGCTCGGACTGGTCCGCCTGGCCGACCCGCTCACGCGGGCCGAGGCGCTCGCCTTTTTCGAGCAGGCCGAGCAGGCCGCGGCCCACATCGCCGAGGGGACGGACGGCTTCGAGGACCTGCCCCGCATCCTGGCGCTGCTGACCCGGCACCGCGGCCGCGCCCTGTGCGACGATCCGGAGGCGGCCCGCTCCGTGCTCGGCGAGGCTCTGGTGAAGTTCGCCGGGCTGCGCAAGCCGGACCGGTACAACCAGGGCAAGACGCACATCGACATCGCCGCCACCCACATGAGCGAGGACCGACTCGACCTGGCAGCCGCCGCCCTGGACAGTGCGATCGAGCTGCTGACGGACCAGGCGGCGGCGGAACACCTCAAACTGGCCCGGAACCTGCGGGCTTCCTGCCTCAACCAGACCGTCTGACCTGCACTGACGTCACATGACGGCCGGTGTGCACCCGTAGCCCCCGCCGGACCAGCGTGCGAACGCCGCGGCCCTCCGCCAGCCATGCGTGGACGGCACTGGCGAGTGCTGCGGGGGCAGCACCGGCGGCGGGCGCGTCGTCGGCCGACAGCTCCAGGGAAAGGCCCTCGGTCGTGCGGAGCACGCACGTGCCTGGGCCCGTCACGTACACGGCCGTCTGGCAGTGGGGCCAGCGGGCCAGGATCTCGGCGCACCAGGCCGTCGGCGAACCCAGGCGTACGTCGTCGGGCCGGCCGTGACGGTGGATCACATCGGCGAGAGCGAGTGTGTGCACGTCCACGGTGTCCTCGTGCACCGCCGTGTGCACCGCACCGGCCACTCCCTCCGGCATCGGTCCGGCGAAGCGATGCAGCTGGACCTCGCCCCGACGCGTCACCCGGGTCGCCACCCGCAGGGGCACCGTGTGCTCGGGCGGCGTCCACGGGGGCAGCGGCAGCGGGTCCAGCTGCGCCCGCCGGTCGGGCTCCGGGACACCCACGAGGTCGTACAGCGCGGAGCGCAGCAGCTCCGCAGAACGGCCGGGTACGGAAGTGGTCAGCTCAGCGGGTTCGGTGAGCGGGCGGTGCGTTGTGATCAGGCGCTCCAGTTGGGGAGCCAACTGCTGTGCCAGGTCCAGCACGGGCGCGGTCCGGTTGAACCGGCCCACCGGGGAGTCCGGGGCGAGCAGGTCGAGGGAGCGGCGGGCCAGCACCACCGGCACTCCGGCTGCTGCGGCGTAGTAGGTCACCGATCCGCCGTCGCCCAGGACGGCATCGGCGGCGATCAGGGCCTGCCGCCAGTGCTCCAGCGGGTCCACCAGGGTCAGGCCCGCCCGCTGCGCCCGGTCCAGCCAGTACCGCACCTGGCCGGGGCCGTGGCCGTACCAGATGTTCGGATGCAGCACCGCCACGATCCGGTACTCGTCTGCGGGCAGTTCCTCGACGAGCCGGTGCAGCAGGTGGGGGAGGACGTCCCCGCCGTCGTCACCGAACAGGGACTGCGGGTTCCAGGTGGAGTTCAGCACCACCAGCCGCTGACCGGCGCGGACGCCGAACGCCCGCCGGAACCGCTCACGGTACTGACGCGCCGCGAGCAGCCGGTCGAAGCACGGATCGCCGCCCAGGACGGCGGCCTCCGCAGCCTCGGGACAGGCTGCCTTCAGACGTTCCACCTGCTCGGGATGGGAGAGCACCATCGCGTCGACGAACGGCCTGCCGTCCTCTAGCAGCCACTCGGGCGAAAGGCCGAACACGGCTCCCGGCTCCCGGCTCCCGGCTCCCGGCTCCCGGCTCCCGGCTCCCGGCTCCCGGCGTCGCTAGTTTCTTATTATATCCCACCCCATGGGACAGTATGGCCAATTTGCCTTGAATCAGGTGGAGTTGTCCACCAAGGCTCGCCGAAAGAGCCAGGTCCACCGGAGTCTCCAGCGCTTGCGTCCACGGGAGTACCGGTACCCCCACCTGGTCGAGCAGCGCCTGTACACCCGCCTGGAACGGGGAGGACCCGGTGCAGGTCGCGAGCAGTTGGACGCGAAGGTCGTCACGGAACAGCGGCAGCACGTCCAGCAGCCGCGTCGCTGAAGTGACGTTGTGGACCACGAAGAGCACCCGGCGAAGCGAGCCCCTGGTCGCCCAGCGCTCGGCGTCTGGCCCCACGGGCACGCGTAGCCACGTGGACTCAGCGGTAGCCAACCCGTTCGCTCCTCGGCCAGTCATGATCGGACTGACCAACGATAGCCACTGCCGGGCACACGGACACAAAGTCCACGCAACGATGTCGCCTGCATCCTCCGCTCGGCAACTCCCGGCCACCCGTATCGCCGCTGAGAACCCCGTCAGCAGGTATCGCGGCCTCCGGCCGAACATCAAGCGCGACTTCAAGGGCGGCATCGCCCGGATCGAGACCTGGCTGGAACTGCTGTCCGGGGACCAGGCCCTCTGAAGCGCTTCCAGGGCGGCAATGCTTGCCCCGGTCAAGGACCTGGGAAATCCGACGCGCCGCGCTGGGAACGGTACTTCGGACACCCCCGAACGCCGCAGCTCACCGGTACCCGCGAACGGCCCACCGACAAAATGCCCCCTGGTCTGCAGAAATGCAGGTCAGGGGCATTTTGTGCCCGCGTAACGAGATCACCGACTGGCGGAGGTACGCGCAGGGTGGCGGGCGCTCTCGTCGTCGGTGTCCCGGTCGCTGTGGGCGAGGCGTTCGCCCTGGTGGGCCGGCGCGGCGTCACGCGGGGCGGCTCAGCGCTCGTAGCGCCAGTCGGCCGCACAGCGCGGCGAGCGGCAGCTCGGCGCCGAGTGCCATGGCGACCGCGGTGGCGAAGTCGCCGCCCGGGGCCGCGGTCGTGGTGTCGAACCAGGCGTCCACCGCAAGCAGCGTCGCGGTCGCGGTCGCCGCCAGGGCGTGCCGCTGGTCGCCGCGGGCGGCGAGGAGGCCGGTGGCGATCAGGCCGAGCGCCTCCAGCGCGTCGAGCCCGACCCAGGCGACCGGCCAGTGCGCCGCGGTCGCGGTGGCCGGCAGGCCGGTGGCCAGCACGTACAGCCACGGCAGCAGGCCGAGCCCGCAGACGACCAGCAGCCCCCCGGCCCGCCGCATGCCCCGCGCCGGGCGCGGCTCCCGTGCCTCTTCGTGGAACGGGATCACCTCGGCGTCGGCCACTTCCTCATCGCACCAAGTCCGTTGACGCATCCTCTTCCCCCGGCTCTCCGTCGGCTGTTGCCTTCACGTGCTCCAGCCTCCGGTGTGCACGGGGGCGCCGTCACTCACGCAGAGTGCCGACCCGGGGTGGAGAAAAGTGCACCCCCGAACCGGGCGGCAGCGTCATGGCACAGGGATGGCCTGCGGCTTTACCGTGTGACGCATGCGACTCACGACGTGGCTGCGGCTGGTGCCGGGCCGGCCGTTCCGCGGGGCGGGGCGCCGGACCGCGCTCGTCGCCGCCGGCCTGCCGCTCCACCTCGCCGTGGTGCCCCTGTGGCTCTGGCTGATCGGCACGATGGCGGCGTTGGTGCCGGCCGTAGCTCCGCTGCCGGTGCTGCTCACGCTCGTGGTGACACCCCTGCTGACCGTCGGGCAGCGGCGGCGCTACCGGGCACTCGTCGGCAGGGACCTCCCGCGCCCCGCCGCACCCGGGCCCGGACGCAACTGGACGTCGGCGGTACGTCGGCTGACCACGCGGGCCCTGTGGCGGCAGGCCTGTTACCACGCCGTGGCAGGTCCCCTGCTGGCCGTCCTGGACCTCGCCGTCCTCGCCGTCTGGGCCGCCGCTGTCGTGGCCGCCTCCCTCTACGTGTGGATCTGGGCGCTGCCCCCGCAGTGGCGGGTCACCGACCTCGGGTACACCACGCAGGCCGCGTACATCACCGTCGGGGGTCTCGCCCTGCTGTTCCTCGGGCCCCGGCTGACCGGCGCTCTGGTGCGGCTGGAGACCCGGGCGGCCGAGGTCCTGCTCGGCCCCAGCCGCACGGACAAGCTGGCTCGCCGGGTCGCCGACCTCGCCGAGAGCCGGGCCGGCGTGCTGGACGCCGCCGACGCCGAGCGGCGGCGGATCGAGCGCGACCTGCATGACGGCGTGCAGCAGCGCCTCGTCTCACTCGCCGTCAACCTGGGCCTGGCCAGGTCCACCCTCGGCGACCTGCCGGAGGACGCCCGCAAGGTGATCGACGAGGCGCACCGCGAGGCGAAGGAGGCGATCGACGAGCTGAACAACCTGGTGCGCGGTCTGCATCCGGCCGTCCTTGAGGACCGCGGCCTCGACGCCGCGCTGTCCGGGGTCGCCGCCCGCCTCCCGATCCCGGTGCGCGTGGCGGTGGACCTGCCGCAGCGTCCCTCACCCACGGTCGAGGCCGTCGCGTACTTCGTGGTCTCCGAAGCCCTGACGAACGTGGTCAAACACGCCCGGGCGAGCCGGGCGGACGTGACCGTGGACCGGATCGGGGAGACACTGCTGCTGGTCGTCGCGGACGACGGAGCGGGCGGCGCGGATCCCGCGGCGGTCGGCGGCACCGGGCTCGCCGGGCTCGCCAAGCGCGTCGCGTCCGTCGACGGCACGTTTTCCTGCCGCAGCCCCGCCGGGGGGCCGACCGTCATCACCGTGGAGCTGCCGTGCGTGCCGTGATCGCCGAGGACTCCCTCCTGCTGCGCATCGGCGTGGTCAAGGTGCTGGAGGCGGCCGGATTCGAGGTGTGCGCGCAAGTCGCCGACGCGGAAGGGCTGCTGGATGCCGTCGAGGAGCACCGGCCCGACATCGCCGTGGTCGACGTGCGCATGCCGCCCGGCTTCACCGACGAGGGGGTGCGCGCCGCGCTGGTGATCCGCCGCCAGTACCCGCGTACCGCCGTGCTCCTGCTGTCGCAGTACGTGGAGGAGCGGTACGCGGCCGATCTGCTCGCCGCCAACACCTCGGGCGTCGGCTACCTGCTCAAGCAACGGGTCGCCGACGTCGAGGAGTTCGCCGAGGCGGTGCGCCGGGTGGCGGCCGGCGGCACCGCGCTCGACCCGCAGGTCGTCGCGCAGCTGCTGGTGCGTCGGCACAGCGATCCGCTCGACCGGCTGACACCGCGCGAGCGGGAGGTGCTGGAGCTGATGGCGGGCGGCCGGTCCAACTCCGGCATCGCCGCCGAGCTGGTCGTGAGCGAGAGCGCGGTCGCCAAGCACATCAACAGCATCTTCACCAAGCTCGACCTGCCCAAGGCCGACGCCGACCACCGCCGCGTCCTGGCGGTGCTGCGCTTCCTGGGCCTTGCGAGCGCATAGCGCGCGATCGCGCGGAGTGTGTCGGCCAGGGCTGCGGGTGCCTGCCAGGCCGGTTCAGAGGCCGGGGTGGTCGATGTCCACGGCGATGATTCCGTGCGGGTACGTCTCGGGGTGGTCGGTGAGGATGAAGTGCGCGGGTTGGCCGTGCTCCACCGGTGCCATGGCGGTGGCGATGGCGACGGCCATGCCCTGGGTCAGGTCAGGGTGCCGGTGCAGGATGTGTGCGGCGGCCAGAGCCGCGGCGGTGGAGAGTGGCTGGGGCATGATGCCCGGCTGTGCGGTGACCGTGTAGCCGGCGCCGGGGATCTGCTGCTCCGCCTCCAGGAGGCAGAAGGTGGGCACGATCAGTGCCTGGCCGGAGGTGCGGTTCGCGTCGTCGACCAGCCGGGAGACCGTCAGGTGGCTGTTCCAGAAGGCGCGGACCGCGCCGGTGTCGAGCAGGATCACGCGGCGGCGTCCCTGTCGCGGAGCAGTTGTTCGGCTGCGACGGCGTAGAAGCGCTCCAGGGCCCCCGTGCTGCTCGCAAGGTCCTCGTCGCTGGGTGGGTCGGGCAGGTGCTGACGCATTGCCTCGCGGCCTGCCCGCTGGCGTTCGGCCAGCTCCTGTTCAGTGAGCTGGGAGGCGGAGAAAGCTGCCACGAGCGCGCCGATCGTGGTCCCGCGCTCCGCGGCCAGCTGGGCGAGGTGGTCGCGGGTCTCGGTGGTGACCTGGATCGTGGTGTTCGCCATGACCTCACTCTACAGTCGTCCTACAGCGCCCGCTGTAGTAATCGGAGGATGGATGTTCCATCGGTGGGGGACGGTCCGGGGTTTGCGGGCGGTTCCACCCCTCGAACGCGTCGGAACGCAGTGCCCGGAGCGGCTAATGTGCCGATTGGTTCGGGTTGGACGGTGAGCGGGACGAAGGCGGGCTGTGGTGGTTGCTGCGGTGCTTCAGGCGGACGGCGTGGACGTGGTCCGGGGCGGGAACACGATCCTCCAGGGCGTGTCGCTCGCGATCGCACCCGGACAGCAGTGGGCGCTGCTGGGCCCGAACGGGGCCGGCAAGTCCACGCTGCTGTCGCTGCTGGGCGCGCGGCAGCACCCCACGCACGGGACGGTGTCCGTGCTGGGGAAGGCGCTGGGTCGGGTCGACATCCGCGAGTTGCAGCGGTACGTCGGCCATGTGAACCCGCGTCACCCGCTGGAGGCGCACTACACCGTGCGCGAGGTGGTGTTGACCGGGATCTTCGGCACGGTGCAGCGGCTGCTGCGCTGGCAGCCCACGGCGCACGAGGTGCACGAAGCCGACCGGCTGATCAAGCAGCTGGGGCTGGGTCACCGGGCCGAGGCCGACTGGACCACCCTGTCGCAGGGTGAGCGCGGTCGCGCACTCATCGCCCGCGCGCTCCTGCCGAACCCGCGGGTGCTGCTCCTGGACGAACCCGCCACCGGGCTCGACCTGACCGGCCGCGAACAGTTGATAGAGCACCTGGAGTCATTGCCAGTCACCCACCCCGAACTGGCCACTGTCCTGGTCACGCACCATCTGGAGGAACTGCCGCCCACGGTCACCCACGCGGTGCTTCTGCGTGGCGGACGCATGCTCGCGTCCGGTCCCGTCGATTCCGTGCTCACCAGCGAGGGCATCACGGCGTGCTTCGGCCACCCGGTCCAGCTCAGCCGCGAGGACGGCCGCTGGGCCGTCCGCACCAGCCGCAGCCGCCGGGCATAGCGGGGGAGAGCGCCGTCAGGGCCTCGTGCACGTACGCCCGCATCACGGGTCCACGGGCAGAGGGGATCCCTGTATGCGGCTGGGGGAGCCACCACTGCGGCGGGACCGGGTCGGTGACCACCGTGTGAGGGGTCACCGGCCCGGTCCGGAGGTTCCAGACCCAGAGGGTCTCAGGGGGTGATGGACAGGGCGAAGACGTGGATCGCCGGCTGGTTCGGGAGGGTGATGCTCTGCACGGTCTTTCCCACGGTCAGCGGGATGGTGTTGGAGAAGACCTGGTAGCTGGTGCCGTAGTTGGCCGGGCCGGTCGGGGTGTCGCGGTGGTCCGTGGTGAGGGCGACCTTCGCGCCGTAGGCGTCGTTGGGGGTGCAGCACCAGTTGGGGAAGCCGAGTTGGCCGGTGCTGGTGCTCCCGTCGGTGTAGGTGACGGTCACCGGACCCGTCACCGCGCCGGTCTCCGAGCCGAGAAAGGCCAGGCTGCTGCCGGTGCCCGCGAGGGTGACCGTCTCACCGGAGGCGGCCACGTTGTCCGGGGCGCCGGCCGCGGCGGTGGGCCAGCTGAAGCTGAGGCCGTTGGCGCTGACCGTGGAACCGGGGGCCACGCCCGCCTGGGCGGCCAGGGCCTCGGCCGAGTAGCTGTCGCCGGTGGAATCCAGGTTCCCCGGGCCGGTGGCGGTCTCCGAGGTGACGCCGACGTTGTTGAAGGCGGCGGCCAGGCTCGGGTACGGGACGGTCACCGCCATCGTCCGCGGTCCGCTGACCGAGCCCGCTCCGGCGGCGCCGGCCCGGTAGGTCGCCGTCGCGGTGATCGTGGACATGGTGGTGCCCGGGGTGGTGTCCTTCGGGGCCTTCAGGGTGACCAGCTCGTACGCCGCCGTGCCGGAGCGCGGCTTGGGCAGCCGGCCGGTGGCCGGGGTGACCTTCCAGCCCTTGGGCGCGTGCACGCTCAGCCGGATCCGGGACAGCCGCGCCGTGCCGTAGTCGTCCAGGCTGACCAGGTAGGTGCTCGGGGTGGCGGCAGTGCTGACGTCCTGCCAGGTGATCGCGGTCGCGGGCTGCACCTTGCGGTCGCCGCCGGGGCTGACCCGGTAGATCACCGTGGCGTGCGGCGGGACGTCGGCCGAGATGGTCCCGGTGGTCTGCGTGACCGCCTTGGTGACCAGGTTCTCCAGCTCGAACGAGGAGCCCTCGGCCAGGCCCGCCGTCGCGGCCGAGACGGTGACCGTCTGCGCCGAGTCGGAGGAGTTGAACAGCGCCACCGCCCGGTCGCCGCCGGTCAGCGGCTTGGACAGGACGTCGTAGCCGGCGCCCTGGGCGACGATGCGGCCCTGCAGGCCCAGCGGGTCCTGGTCGACGGCGATGACGTCCTTGTTGCCGAGCGCGGCCAGCGCGCCCGCCGAGGCCTTGGTGAGGTCGGTGCTGGAGATCAGCGGCGCCGCCATCATCGCCCACAGCGAGACCTGGCTCTGGATCTCGTCCTGGCTCAGCCCGGAGTCGCCCGCGAGCAGGAAGTCGGGGTCGTTCCAGCGGCCGGGGGCCTGCAGGTCGGCCAGGCCGACGTTGTAGCCGTAGTTGTCCATGATGGAGCTCCACTTGGCGGCTCCGCTCTCCTGGCCGAGCGCGATGTCGTCGCCCTCCCGCCAGAGGTTGCCGAGCTGCGCGGACCAGCCGATCACCGAGTCCCAGGCGGACGTCCCCTCGAAGTACGCCGGGGCGGATATCGAGAAGACCATCTTCCGGCCGCTGTGCAGCAGGGCCTGGCTCATCGCGGCGTAGGTCGCGTGGTAGGCCTGCTCGTCGTTCTCCCCGGCCGGGGTCGGCACGTTGCAGCCGTCGAGCTTGACGTAGTCGACTCCCCAGGAGGCGAACAGGTCGGCGTCCTGGGTCCAGTGGTCCTCGGAACCGGGGTAGCCGCCGCAGGTGCTGGTGCCGGCGTCCTCGTAGATGCCGAACTTCAACCCCATGGAGTGCAGTCGGCGTCCGACGTAGGCCATGCCGTCCGGGAACGTGGTGGGGTCGGGCACCAGATTCCCCGCGGAGTCGCGGTCTGCGGCCATCCAGCAGTCGTCGATGGTCACCGTGTCGTAGCCCTTGGCGGCGAGTCCGCTGCTGACCAGGGCCCGCGCGTTGGCGAGGACGTTCTGCTCGTTCTCGCCGCACTGGTAGTACGACCAGTCGTTCCAGCCCATGGGCGGGGTCGGTGCGTAGCCGGGGTACTGGGCTGCCGCCGGCGTCGCAGCAGTCGTCGCAGTCGCCGTCGTTGCTGCGGCGGCGGCCGGGACGGAGAGGAGCAGCCCGGCGGCCGCGGTGGCGAGCGCGCACAGGCCGGCCAGGGTCGAGCGGTGGCGCCGGAGTCGGGGAGAAGTCACGGGCTACCTCACAGATCGGTGGGGCGGTTGGTCGAGCACCGCTGTGTGTTTCTATGCGAGTTTGCTTGTACTTGACAAGACCGCCTACCAAATGAGCTGAGATGAGCAGAAAACCAGGTCACTCGCGCAGAATGAGGGCCACAAGTCTTGATTGAAAGTGCTCATTTATGCTATATATCAATCATCTTTACGCGGCGAGGTGCCGCCCGCCCCGCCCCAGGAGGTCGCCGACATGTCTCCCGTTCCTTCCCGCACCACCGCCGAGATCGCGACCCAGCCCGCGACCTGGCGTCAGGCGAAGCAGTCCGTGCAGCGGTTCGCCCCCGCGCTGCCGCAGCGCGGCGAGCGGGTCGCGGTCGTCGGCTGCGGCACCTCCTGGTTCATGGCCCAGGCCTACGCCGAGCTGCGGGAGAGCGGGGGGCACGGTGAGACCCACGCCTTCGCGGCCTCCGAGTTCCCCTGGTCGCGGCGCTACGACCGGATCGTGGCGATCAGCCGCTCGGGCACCACGACCGAGGTGCTGGAACTGCTGCACCGGGTTCGCGACGCCGTCCCGGCCACCCCGACCACCGCCATCACCGCGGACCCGGAGACCCCGGTGATGGCCGCGGCGGACGCGGTGGTGGTGCTGGACTTCGCGGACGAGGAGTCCGTGGTGCAGACCCGCTTCGCCACCACCGTGCTCGCGCTGCTGCGGGCCCACCTGGAGGCCGAGGGCGCGCTTCCGGCCGGGGTGCACCCGCTGGACCGGGCGGTGCTCGACGCCGAGCGGGCGCTCGAACTCCCGCTCGACCCGGCCGTGGTGGCCGCCGAGCAGTTCACCTTCCTCGGCGCCGGATGGACCTGCGGTCTGGCCCTGGAGGCGGCGCTGAAGATGCGCGAGGCGGCCAACGCCTGGACCGAGGCGTACCCGGCCATGGAGTACCGGCACGGCCCGATCGCCATCACCGCCCCCGGCCGGGTCGCCTGGATGTTCGGCGAGCTGCCGACCGGGCTCGCCGAGGACGTGCGGCGGGTGGGCGGCCTGCTGGTGGCCGACTCCGGCGAGGGCGACAGTGGCGGCGACGGCAGCCTGGACCCACTGGCCGCGCTGATCCTGGCGCAGCGCCTGGCTGTCGCGCTCGCCGAGGTCCGCGGCTACGACCCGGACCGCCCGCGCAACCTCACCCGCTCCGTCGTACTGGAGCCCAGCGATGCCTAGGAAGACGCCAGGACGACAGACACCCGGGACCCTAGCCGAGGACTGCGTGATCGCCCTGGACGTGGGCGGCACCGGGATGAAGGGCGCCCTGCTCGACCGGGAGCTGTGCCTCCGGGCCACCCTGCGCCGGGCCACCCCGCGCGCCTCCGGCCCCGACGCCGTCGTGGGCGCGATCGCGTCGGCGCTGCGCGAACTGGCCGCCCAGGCCCACGCCGACGGCTTGACGGTGCGTCAGGTCGGGGTGGTGGTACCGGGCATCGTGCGCGAGGACGACGGGATCGCGGTCTACTCCGCCAATCTCGGCTGGCGCGACCTGGCGCTCACCGAACTGCTCGCCGCCCGCACCGGGCTGCCGGTCGTGCTGGGCCACGACGTGCGGGCCGGCGCCGTGGCCGAGTGCATGCTCGGCGCGGCCCGCGGCGCCGGGGACGCCCTGTTCCTGGCGATCGGCACGGGCGTCGCCGGGGCGCTGGTGAGCGACGGGCGTCTGGTCCACGGCGGTGGTTACGCCGGGGAGATCGGGCACGTCCGGGTCGAACCCGACGGCGCCCGGTGCGGTTGCGGGGGCCGTGGCTGCCTGGAGTCACTGGCCTCCGCGACCGCGGTGGCCGCGGCCTACGCGGCGCGGACGGGCCGTGCCGTCGAGGGGGCGGCACAGGTCGCCGCCCGGGTGGCGGCCGGGGACCCGGACGCGGTGGCGGTCTGGGACCGGGCCGCGCGCGGCCTCGCCACCGCCCTGGCCACCGCGGTCACGCTGCTGGCCCCCGAGGTGATCGTGCTCGGCGGCGGTCTCGCCGAGGCGGGAGACCTGCTGCTGGACCCGGTCCGGGCCTACCTGGCCGAGCAGTTGACGTTCCAGCGGGCTCCGCTCCTGGTGCGCGCCGACCTGGGCGACGAGGCCGGCTGCATGGGCGCGGGCCTGTACGCCTGGCACCGGGTGCCGGACCGCGTTCCGGCGGGCTTCGCTTCCGCGGAGTCTGCCTCCCCGGGCTTCGCTTCCCCGGTGCCCGCTTCCGCCCCGGTATCCCCTGCCGCGGCGTCCGACCGACTGCCCGCGGGGTGGTCGCGGTGATCCTGACCGTCACCCTGAACGCCGCCGTGGACGTGACCTACCAGGTCGACGAGCTGGTGCCGCACGGCTCGCACCGGGTCCTGCACACCACCGAGCGGGCCGGCGGCAAGGGTGTCAACGTCTCCCGGGTGCTCGCCGCGCTGGGCCATGACACGGTCGTCACCGGCCTGGTCGGCGGCGCGGCCGGTGAGCAGTTCCGGGCCGAGCTGCGGGCGGCGGGGCTTGCGGACCAGCTGCTGCCGATCGCCGGGGAGACCCGGCGCACGGTCACCGTGGCCTCCCGGGCCGACGGCGACGCCACCGTGTTCAACCAGGCGGGACCGGACGTCAGCCGCCAGGAGTGGGACGCGTTCACCGCGCTGTTCACCCAACTGGCCCGGGACGCCGAGGTGGTGGTGCTGGCCGGGAGCCTGCCGCCGGGTCTGCTCTCGGACTCCTACGCGGAGTTGACGCACCTGGCCCGCGCGGCCGGGGCGAGCACCCTGCTGGACACCTCGGGCCCGGCCCTGCGCGACGCGCTCAGCGCCGCACCGGACCTGGTCAAGCCCAATGCCGCCGAACTCCTCGAAGTCACCGGCTGCCGCGACATCCCGGGCGCCGCAGGGCAGTTGCGGGCGATGGGGGCCCGCGCCATCGTCGCCTCGCAGGGCCCCGAGGGCCTGTCCGCCTACACCGTCCGGGAGATCTGGCAGGCCCGGCCGCCGGAGCTGGTCTGGGGCAATCCCACCGGGGCCGGGGACGCCTGCGTGGCCGCGCTGGCCGTCGGCATGGCCGAGGGGTCCTCCTGGCCCGACCGGCTCCGCGACGCGGTGGCACTGTCCGCCGCCGCCGTGCTCGCCCCGATCGCCGGGGACTTCGACGCGGACGCCTACCACCGTTTCCAGCCCGACGTCATTTTGGAGCAGTTCCATGCCTCTGGTTGCCACTGACGACATCATCAAGGGGGCGGTCCGGCAGGCTTCCGGGATCGGCGCCTTCAACGTGGTGCAGATCGAGCACGCCCAGGCGATAGCCGCGGGCGCGCAGGCCGCGGGGCTGCCGGTGATCCTGCAGATCAGCGAGAACACCGCCCGCTACCACGGCTCGCTGGAGGCGATAGGACTGGCCTCGCTGTCGGTCGCCCGCCGCGCGGCCGTCCCGGTCGCGGTGCACCTGGACCACGCCGAATCCACGGACCTGGTCCGGGAGGCGGTCGAACTGGGCTTCTCCTCGGTCATGTTCGACGCCGCGAAGCTGCCCTACCAGGAGAACGAGGACGTCACCCGCACCATGGCCGAGCTGTGCCACCAGCACGGCGTGTGGATCGAGGCGGAGCTCGGCGAGGTGGGCGGCAAGGACGGTGCGCACGCCCCCGGCGTCCGCACCGACCCCGGCGAGGCGGCCCGGTTCGTCGCCGCCACCGGCGTGGACGCCCTGGCCGTGGCCGTGGGCAGTTCGCACGCCATGGCCACCCGCGACGCCGCGCTGGACTTCGACCTGATCGCCCGGCTGCGCGAGGCCGTGCCGGTCCCGCTGGTGCTGCACGGCTCCTCCGGGGTCGACGACGGCAGCCTGCGCAAGGCGGTCGCGGCGGGGATGACCAAAATCAATGTCTCCACCCACCTGAACCGGCGCTTCACCGAGGCGGTCAGGAACCACCTCGCCGCTCACCCGGAGGTCTCCGACCCGCGCCGCTACCTGGGCCCGGCCCGTGACGCGGTGGCCGCGGAGGCCGCTCGGCTGCTCCAGCTGCTGGCGGAGGTCTGAGCTGCGCGTTGTGGGTATGTGACAATCGTTGTCCGATGATCGGGCGGGGCAGCGGCGCGGCCGGGAAGAGACCATGAAGAAGCACGAAAGACTGACCGCGATCCTTGAGCTGCTGGCCCAGGACGACGTGGTGGACGTGGACGACGCGGCCAAGCGGCTCGGCGTGTCCGCGGCGACGATCCGGCGCGACCTGGACCAGCTCGCGGAGCAGCACCTGCTCACCCGCACCCACGGCGGCGCGGTGTCCAGCAACTCCTCGTTCGACCTTCCGCTGCGCTTCAAGTCCGGGCGGCAGGCGTCGGAGAAGGAGCGGATCGGCCGGGCCGCGGCGGCGCTGGTGGAGCCCGGCTTCGTGGTCGGGATCAACGGCGGCACGACCAACACCGAGGTCGCGCGGGCGCTGGCGGCCCGCGCGGACTCGCTGGCGGCCGAGGGCAAGGGCAGCAGTGCGGGCCCGGTGCCGCTGACGGTGGTGACCAACTCACTGAACATCGCCTATGAGTTGACGGTGCGACCGCATGTGAAGCTGGTGGTGACCGGAGGGGTGGCCCGCTCCCGGTCCTATGAGCTGACCGGTCCGCTCGCCTCGGGCGTGCTGGAGCAGCTGACCTTCGACGTGGCGATCATCGGGGTGGACGCGGTCGACCCGGTGCTGGGGGCGACCGCCCACCACGAGGGCGAGGCGATGACCAACCAGCTGATGGCCGGCCGGGCCCGCCGCGTGGTGGTGGTCGCGGACTCGACCAAGCTGGGGCGGCACGCCTTCGCCCGGATCTGGCCCACCGCCAGGATCGACGTCCTGGTCACCGACGCGGCGGCCGACCCGGCCCTGACCGAGCGCTTCACCGCGCTGGGCGTGCAGGTCGTCACCGGCTGACCCCCTCTGGGGGATTGCCGCTCACCCCGAGACGCTGGGTGCGCCGGTTTCCAGGTGGCCGGTGAAGCGCTGGGACCAGGTGGGGTCGATGTCGGCGGTGATGGTGAAGTCGTACCAGCCGCCGGAGTAGGCGACCGCGTTGAAGTAGTCGCTGAGGCTCGCGCCCGCGCGGACCTGGTGCAGCCAGGGGCCGTCGCCGCGGTACTGGTTGGCGGTGATGGTGAAGTTGACGGTGCCGGTGGCGTTGTTGGCGAGCTTGAAGTAGACGGCGAGCTTGCCGGTGCCCGGTTCGACCGCGTAGGAGGCGGTGACGGCCAGGTTCTTGCCCGCCTTGGTGGTGTCGCCGGTGAAGCGCCGCAGGAACCGGTTGGGGCCGGTCACGCTCAGGTCGTAGGCCCCGTTCCCGTACCCGGGGCCGCAGTTGAAGTAGTCGCTCGCGGTCGAGCCGGCGTCCAGGGTGTACTGCCACGGGCCGCCGCCGCGGTGGGCGTTGGCGTAGGCGGTGAAGTGGGTGCTGCGGGCAGCCCCGGCGGCGGTGTTGTCGTAAGACAGCCAGACCAGGGTCACCCCGCCCGCGTCGAACTCGATGCGGTCGAGGTTGGCGTTGGGCTGGTAGGGCAGCGCCCGTGCCGGACGGGTGCCGGGCTCCGGGACCGGCAGCGCGTTGGTGGTCGGAGTCGGGTTGGGCAGCGGATCGCAGGCGGCCAGGGTGATCGTCCGGGAGGTGTCCGGCAGGGCGGGCAGCCCGTACACCGGGTTGGCGAAGTCGAAGACGGAGGTGAGGTCGCCGCAGACGCTGCGCCGCCAGGCGCTGATGTTGGGGCAGTCGGCGGGCTTGCCGACGGCGGCGGTCCACTGCTCCAGGAACCGCAGCACCGAGGTGTGGTCGAAGGTCTCGGAGTTGACCCAACCGCCCCTGCTCCACGGCGAGATCGCGATCATCGGCACCCGGAAGCCCAGGCCGATGTTGGCCCCGGCCACGAACTCGTCCGCCGTGCCCGGGGGAGCGACCGGCGGCGCGACATGGTCGAAGAGGCCGTCGTTCTCGTCGTAGTTGAGGATCAGCACAGTGGAGTCGAAGACCGCGGGGTCCGCGTTGAGCGCGTTGATGACCAGGTGGACGAAGTGCGCGCCGTTCTCGGCCGGGGCGTCCGGGTGCTCGGAGGACGCCTGGTCGGCCACCACCCAGGAGACCTGCGGCAGCGTCCCGTTGAGCACGTCGGCGCGGATCGCGGCGGCGATGTCGTCCGGCGTGCTGCCGGTGCCGGCCGGGACCGAGCCCATCCCCTTGACGGCCAGGGGGCTGCCCGCGGGCGCGTCGGCGAACTGGGTGAAGTAGGCAAGGCCGTTGTCGCCGTAGTTGTCGGCGGCGTTCTGGTAGAGCTTCCAGCTCACCCCGGCCGTCTGCAGCGCCTCGGCGTAGGTCTGCCAGCGCAGCCCGGACTCGTCGCCGCCGTCGTTGGCCGGGCCGCCCGCGGTGCCGGCCGGGTCGATCATGCCGCTCCAGGCGTAGGTCCGGTTCGGGCCGGTCGGCCCCAGCACCGAGGCGTGGTAGGCGTCGCAGACGGTCCAGTTGTCGGCGAGCGCGTAGTGGAACGGGATGTCCGCGCGCCGCAGATAGCCCAGGGTGCGGCTGGAGCCCTTCGCCGCGACCCAGTCGTCCATCGCCCCGCCGTGCCAGGCGGCCTGCTGGTCCGACCAGCCGTGCGGCAGGTCGCCCTGGCACTGCGCCTCGTTCTCGGCGCTGCCGCTCGCGCCGGTCGGGTTGAGCGCCCACGGGTACTGCCGGCCCGAGCCGTTGGGCTGGTTGAAGACGCTGTATCCGCCCGCGATCTGGATCGCGCTGCGGTCGGCGAAGCCCCTGACCCCCTTCAGCATGCCGAAGTAGTGGTCGAAGCTGCGGTTCTCCTGCATCAGGATCACCACGTGCTTGGCGTCGGCGAGCGTTCCGGAGGTTCCGGGGCGGCTTGCCGCGGTCGCGGCAGCCGCCTCGGCGGCGCGGCTGCCCAGCGGCAGGGTTTCCAGCCCGAGGGCCGCCGCGGCCACGGCCGAGGTCTTGAGCACGGTACGGCGGGAGACGGAGGACATGGGGGTTTCTCCTTACGCGACATACGCGACGACTACGCGGCTGCACATCCGGGCTACTGCGCGACTGAGCGATCGAGCGGCAACGCGACTACCCGGCGGGTGGGGTGGCGAAGGGGGCGCTCCAGGTCTGGTTGGGCTGGTGGCTGCCGCAGGCATAGGTGTCGACCACCGAGGCGGTGTTGCTGAAGTTGCTTCCGGTGATGTCGACGCAGACGCCGCTCGCCTGGCGCAGCTGCCCGGACCGGTTGTAGGTCCACACCTGCTTGCTGTCGCCGCTGTTGCAACTGGCGAGGCTCAGCCCGGTGGAGCTGCCGGAGATGCACAGCGACGGGCTCTGCAGCGAGTCGATCAGGCCGTTGCCCTGCCGCTGCCACTGCTGGTTGCTGTTGCCGGTGCAGCCGTACAGCGCGACCTTGGCGCCCGGCGTGGCCCCGGAGTAGGCGTCCAGGCAGAGCCCGGTGGTCTGGAAGGCGCTCTGCGGCGCCTGGATCTGGCCGGTGGGGACGGCGGCGCCGCAGCTGCCGGGGTCGATGGTGTACATCGCGGTGTCATGGCTCGCGATGGTGGTGCTGAGGGCGGCGGTGACCGACTGGTTGGTGTGGGTCCACAGATCCCGCACGGTGCGGGCGCAACCGGTGTTGCCGTAGCCGAGGTTGGCCAGGTTCAGGGTGTAACCGGTGGCACTGGCGTTCTTGTTGAGGACGGCGACGGCCTCGCGACCCCCGGAGAGCGGCTTGACCACGACGTCGATCCCGGCCGTGGCCGAGGAGTTGCCGCGGGACGCGAGGTAGCCGCCCGCGCCCAGCGGGTCCTGGTCGACGGCGATGACGTCGCTGTTCTTGAGGATCGCCAACTGCGGGGCGTAGCCGACCGGGTCGGCGGCCATCTTGCGGACGTCGGTGCTCAGCATGAGCGGCGAGCCCATCGCCGACCACAGCGCGAACTGGCTGCGCTGCTCGGCCAGGGTGAGCTGGTCGTTGTCGCCGATCAGCAGTTGGTCGGCGTCGTTGTGGTTGCCGGGCCCGTCGTAGCGGGCCAGCGCCACGGTGTCGGTGAAGTTCTGGTAGACGCCGCCCTCGTAGTAGTCGGAGCCGTGCGGCCAGTCCCAGGCGGAGGCGGGATCGGGGTGCCAGACCGCGATGTCCGGGCTGACCCGCCACATCTGGCCCAGGCCGCGCACCCAGTCCAGGGAGTTGTACTTCTCCGGGTCGGTGGGGGAGTAGCCGGCCGGTGCCGACTCATTGAAGAGGATCTTGCGGCTGGTGTTCGCGGTCGCCGTCTTCAGCGCGTTCGCCATGGTGCCGAACTCCGCCTGGCGGTTGCTGGTGGTGGTCCCGCAGTTGTCCAGCTTGAGCGAGTCGATGCCCCAGTAGGCGAGCGAGTCGGCGTCGGCCTGCTCATGTCCCATCACCCCGGCCGCCACGCCCTGACAGGTGTTCACCCCTGAGGTGCTGTAGACGCCGGCCTGCATGCCGAGGCTGTGCAGGTAGTCGGCGTAGTCGGTCAGCTCATAGTCGAAGCCGGGCTGGCTGCTGCCGCCCCAGGTGGCCGCCCCGTGCAGGTAGCCGGAACTGTTGCGCTGCATCCAGCAGTCGTCGACGGTCAGGTTGGTGTAGCCGGCCGCGACCAGGCCGGTGTCGGACATGGCCTTGGCCTGGTCCTCCATGAACTGCTGGAAGGAGTATCCGGCTGTGCTGCCGTCAAGCCTGGCCTGGGCGCTGCAGGTGAAGCGGGCCCAGTCGTTGAATCCCATCATCGGGGTCACGCCGACCGGGGTGGGGCTGTTCGCGGCCACGGAGTCGGCGGTCGCCGCGGGGGTGGCGGCCACGGTCAGTCCGGTGGTGAGGAGTGCGGCGGCGGAGACGAGTCCGGCCAGCCGTCGGTGCGTTCTCATACGGGCTCCAAGCACGTGGGGATGCGCGGGTGGCGGCGACGCTGTGGAGGCGGTCCGGCGCCGGCGCCGGCCGTTCTTCGGAGACGGACCACCGCACTGCCGCTCGGTGCTGTCGGAGTCGGCGGTATGGGGTGTCCATGACGATAGATGCGCAACACTGTTCATACAAGGGATGCGAGTGCGCAATATTGCGCGATTGCATCCCTCACCATTCAAGAAGGTCATATCGGCGATCAAGAAGCGCCATCGGCGCGCCCGTATCCGTGGAGTTCAGCGCACCCGGGAGACGTCGCCGACGACCCGTTCCGGCGAGGCCTGGGCGCACCAGCCCCGCGGGGCGGCGAGGACCACCGCCGCCGTCAGCAGCAGGGCCCACAGCCGGAGTTCGCCGAGTACGGCCGGGGCGGTGCTCAGCCGCGGGGCCAGGAAGAGGGCGGAGAACAGGCCGAGCGTCCAGACCGGGGTCGGTCGGCGCAGGCCCAGCAGCTCCCAGCACAGGGTGCCCACCAGCGCCCCCGCGGTGTAGTAGTCGTACACCCCGGGATCGAGCGCCAGCCGTGCCGCGACGCCCAGCAGCAGCACGGCCGGCCAGCGGCCCCGGCGCACCGCGAGCACCCCGAGCGCGCAGCCGAGCAGGAGTTGGGCCGGGCGGTCCCAGGCCGGAGTCCCGGCCGCCGCCACGCCGAGCGCGCGCAGGGCGGAGGAGGGCTCGTTGGTGATCGCGAAGCCCGCCGCGCCGAGTGTGCCGGGATCGGCCAGAACGAACGGCAGCCACCCCGCCGAGATGCCTGCCACCAGGTAGAACGCCGCATGGCGCCGGGTCCCGCGGGGCGCGGCGAGCACCAGCGGGGCGAACACCGCCGCCCACGGCTTGGCGTCGGCGGCCAGTGCCAGGCAGACCCCGGCCACCGCCGGGTTCCCGTCGACCAGCGCCCGGACCGCGAGGGTGGCGAAGGTCAGCGCGAGGACGTCGTCCAGGTGCGCGTAGTGGACCGCGAGCGAGGCCCAGGCCACCAGGAACGCCCCGCCGGAGAGGGTGAGCGTGGTCCGCGCCCTGCCTCCCGCGAGGTCCGGGCGCAGCCGGGGCAGGATCGCGTGCAGGGTGTGCAGGACCAGGAGCCCGAGCGCCATCATCGCCGTCTGCGCGGCCAGCAGGCCGTTGGTGGGCCCCAGTTGCCGCAGCACCTGCGCGACCAGGAAGGTGACGGGACCGATCTGCAGGTTCGGGTAGTCGGCGTACAGGTGCAGCCCGCCGGGCGGCTGGACGCCGTTGCCCGCGAACAGGGCCCGGCTGCCTTCGACGAAGTAGTGCCAGGAGTAACCGCCGCCGGGCAGGTTGACGAGCAGGCAGAGCCCGGCCCAGACCGCCAGCGGCCTGGCCGGGGCGGCCGTGCCGGGCCTCATCGCGTGCCGCAAGGCCCTCTCCCTGATCCGTCCGGTCCTGCCGAGGTCGGCAGGATAGTTACGGCCGGGAAGAGACCGGTGCCGGGAGTTGTCTCACGATGTTCTTGCCGCGCCCGGAAACCGGCGCCCCGGCCAGGCGGGGCCTGCTCCGCGGTACGGGCCCGGGGCCCGGGATCTCTTACCCGCGGACGCCCTGTTCGGCCCAGGCCGCGCCCGGTTCGCCCCGGGCCGGGGGAAGCCCGGTGCTGTTAGGTTTCCGGCATGTCCCTACGTGTTCGTATGCGTCAAGCCCTGCCGGAAGCGATGCGCGCCCGCGACAAGGTCGCGGTGAGCGCCCTGCGCACCACGCTCGCCGCACTGGACAACGCGGAGGCGGTGCCCGTGGACGAAGCCGGGACGCGGGGCATGGCCCTGGAGCAGTCACCCGTCGGCGTCGGCGCCACCGAGGCGGCACGCCGTGAGCTGAGCGAGCGCGAGGTGGCGGAGATCGTGCGGGCCGAGGCCGCCGAACGCCTGGACGCGGCGGCGGAGTTGACCGCGCCCGCGCACGCCGACCGGGCCGCGCAGCTCCGCACGGAGGCCTCGGTGCTGCTGCGCTTCCTGGACGAGGCGGTCGAGGGGTAGCGGGCGGGCCCCCGGCGCCGAGGCGTGGTCAGACCGGGACCAGGGTGGTCTCGGTGGCCTTGATGCCCGCCCAGACCGGGGTGCCCTCGGTGAGGCCGAGGTCGGCGGCCGACTGCGGGGTGATCTCGGCGACGATGTCGGGCGCCTGGTCGGAGGTGATGACCAGGCGCAGCCGACTGCCCACAGGGGTGATCTCGGCGATCCGCCCCGGCCACTGGTTGCGGGGGCTGCCGGTGGGCTGCTCGCGGTGGACCGAGACGGCTTCCGGGCTGACGACGGCCAGCGCCTGGGTGCCCAGCGGCAGCGGTTCCGCGGCGGTGAGCCGGGTGGGGTGCGCGCCGTCGAGGGCGAGGCCGTCGGCGGTGGCGGTGCCGGGCCAGGCGTTGCGGCCCAGCATCCGGGCCACCCACGGGGAGCGCGGGGTGCGGGTGATCTCGGCGGGCGGCGCGTACTGCAGGGCGCTGCCGTCCTGCAGCACCAGGACCTGGTCGGCCAGCGAGACGGCTTCGACCGGGTCGTGGGTGACGATCAGACAGACACCGCCGAACCCGGTGAGGTGGTGCCGCAGGGTGTGCCGGACATGGGCGCGGGTGGTCTGGTCCAGGGCGGCCAGCGGCTCGTCCAGCAGCAGCAGTCGCGGCCTCGCGGCCAGGGCGCGGGCCAGGGCGACGCGTTGGGCCTGGCCGCCGGAGAGCTGTCCGGGCTTGCGGTGGGCCAGGTGGCCCACGCCGAGCCGGTCGAGCCACTGCTGGGCGTCGGCCTTGGCTCGGGCCCGCGGGTGGCCCTGGGCGCGGGGGCCGAAGGCGGTGTTGCCGAGCGCGGTCAGATGCGGGAACAGCGCGCCGTCCTGCGGCACCCAGGACACCCCGCGGCGGTGCGGCGGCAGACCGGTGACGTCGTCCTCGCCCAGCCGGGTGACGGCCCGTGAGCGCGGGGTCAGCCCGAGCAGGGCGCGCAGCAGCGTGGTCTTGCCCGAACCGTTGGGGCCGACCACGGCGACGGTGGTGCCGGGGGCCGCGTCCAGGTCGAGTCGGTTGAAGCCGGTGACCTGGGCGTGCAGCGACCAGAGCTCGGTGGGCGCGGGCAGCGGCTCGGTGTCCACCTCGTCGAGGCCGACGGCGGTGGCGGGTTCGTCGGCCGGGGACGCAGCGGAGCCCCGGCGGCGGCTGGTGGCGCGGCCGTTGTTGCCGGTCCAGCGTCCGCGGAGGGCGATCAGGACGGCCATGGCGATGGCGAGCAGCAGCAGCGAGACCGAGGTCGCGGCTTCGGGGGAGTCCTGCAGCAGCAGGTAGACCTGCAACGGGAGGGTCTGGGTGACGCCGGGGAGGTTGCCGGCGAAGGTGATCGTGGCGCCGAACTCGCCCAGCGCGCGGGCCCAGGTCAGCGCGGCTCCCGCGGCCAGCCCCGGGGCGACCATGGGGACGGTGACGGTGAAGAACACCCGGATCGGGTTGGCGCCGAGCGAGGCGGCGGTCTCCTCGTAGCGGGGGTGCATCCCGGCCAGCGTGCCTTCGAGGCTGATCACCAGGAACGGCATGGCGACGAAGGTCGCGGCGACGATGGCGCCGGAGGTGTGGAACGGCAGGGTGATGCCGAACCAGCTCTCCAGCCAGGGCCCGAGCAGCCCCCTGCGGCCGAAGCCGAGCAGCAGCGCGACACCTCCGACGGTGGGCGGCAGCACCATCGGCAGCAGCACCAGCGAGCGGACCAGGGTCTTGCCGGGGAAGTCGACCCGGGCCAGCAACCAGGCCAGCGGGACGCCGAGCAGCAGCGACAGGCCGAGCGCGGAGAAGGACACCAGCAGGGACAGCCGCAGGGCGGTCAGCACGGCCGGGTCGGTGAGGTTGCCGACCAGGTCGGACCAGGGGGTCCGGGCCAGGATGCCGACCAGCGGCAGCAGCAGGAAGGCGATGGCCAGCACCGCGGGGACGGCCAGCGGAAGCGGCGCGCGGCGCCCCGGCGACCGGGGCCTGGTCAGCTTCATCGGCGGGTCCCCTCCGGGGGCGGGTGCGGATGGGGCGGGACGGGTCTCGGGGGCCCGCCGGCGCGGGCCCCCGAGAGTCTTTGGGGGGAGCGGCTGTGGCTCAGGGCTTCTGGAAGCCCGCGGCCTGGAGGATCTGCTGCGCCTGCTCGCTGTTCAGCCAGGTCACGAACTCCTGGGCGGCCCGTGCGTCCTTGGACGTCTTCAGGGTGGCGGCCGGGTAGGAGGCGATGGCGTTCTGCGCGTCCGGGATCTGGACGGTGGCGACCTTGCCGCCCGCACTGCTGGCGTCGGTGGCGTAGACGATCCCGGCGTCGGCCTCGCCCAGCTGGACCTTGCTCAGCACGGCGCGGACGTTGGGCTCCTGGGAGACCGGCTTGACCGTGATCTTCTGCGCGTCCAGCACTTGCTGGCTGTAGCGGCCGACCGGGACCTCGGAGGCGGCCAGGACGACCTTCAGCTTGCTGTCGGACAGGTCCTTGAGGTTCTCGACCTTCATCGGGTTGCCCGGGGCGGTCACGATCACCAGGCGGTTCTTGGCGATGGTGGTCGGGGTGCCGGTGCTGTCCTTGAGCCCGTCCATGGTCTTGGTGTCCGCCGTCACCAGGGCGTCGGCCGGGGCGCCCTGCTTCACCTGCGCGGCCAGCTCCTGGGAGCCGGCGAAGGAGAACGTCACGGTGGTGCCCGGGTGGTCCTTCTGGTAGGCCGCACCCGCCGTCTTGAAGACGTCCGTCAACGAGGCCGCGGCCAGCACCGTGAGGGTTGCCTTCGGCGCGCTGCTGCTGCCGCCGCTCGCGGCTGACAGGTCGTCCGCTGTGCCGCCGCCGCCGCTGCCGCAGGCGGCCAACGGAACGACCACCGCCGCGCAGAGCAGGGCGGCGAAGGAACGGCGGGCGGTCACGACAGTGGGCATGGAAAAACACTCCCTGGTCGACCCGGCACGGGTGGACACAACAGCTGGCACCGAATGGCCTCCCAGGCTCCTGGGAAGAGGCAGTCGGGTGACGTCAGGCGCGCTCGACGAGTACGTCGGTGGATTTCACCCGGGCGGTGGCGCGCATACCGACCTCGATACCGAGTTCTTCGACCGCTTCACGGGTCAGCAGTGACACCAGGCGATGCGGACCGGCATGGATCTCGACCTGCGCGGCGACGTCCCCGACTTTCACCGCGGTGACGATTCCGGGAAATGCGTTGCGGGCCGAGACGGTGGCGCTGTCCTCGTCGACAACGCCGCCCTGTGCGACCTGGACCGCGAGCGCGGCCAGATCACGTCCGTCGATCATTCGACGGCCGCCCTGGTCACGGGTGGCGATCCGGCCCGCGTCCGCCCAACGACGGGCGGTGTCCGGGCTGACGCCCAGGAGACGGGCGGCTTGGCCGACGGTGTAGGACTGCATATGCAAGACGATAAGCCGAATCGCCCGGCACATGCAAAGGCAAACCACAGCCGGTTATCAGAGGAAATTCATGGCCGTGAGGGACCAAAGTCACCGCGGGCCGGGACCTGCGGGCCGTCCGCCGCACGGAAAAATTATGGGGACGGAAACGCGGCGGAAGCGCCGCGGCCCGGGTCGCATCTGCGGCCCGCGAAAAACACCGCCCGCCGCGGTTCGCTACGTTGGGGGCAGCCGGTCAGGAATGAACCTGAGAATCCCGATCACGTGAGGTTGGACCCCATGAGCCTGAGCATCCGCAACCAGTTCCCCGGCACCGTCGCCTCCGTCGTCTCCGGCGAGGTCATGGCCACCGTGAAGACCCGGCTGGCCGGCGGCCAGGACATCACCTCCGCCGTCACCCGCGAGGCCGTCGAGGAGCTCCGCCTGACCCCGGGCAGCCCGGTGCGGACCATGGTCAAGTCCACCGACGTCTCCCTGGCCACCGGCCCGGTCGCAGGCCTGAGCATCCGCAACCAGATCGCGGGCACCGTCGCCGACGTCTCCACCGGCGGCGCGATGGCCACCGTCAAGATCACCATCGACGGCGGCGAGCTGACCGCCGCGATCACCAAGGACGCCGTCGCCGACCTCGGCATCGCCGCAGGCGCGCCGGTGGTGGCGCTCATCAAGTCCACCGAGGTCTCCCTGGCCACTGCCTGACCCCGCGCCAGGTGGGCGAGCACCGCGCGCACCGCGTGCGCTCGAACGGCTGGGCCCGGCGACCGTCCCCTCGGTTGCCGGGCCCAGCCGTTTGTCGCGGGTACGCTGACCAGGGAAATCGAGCTGGTCGGCGCTGAGGGGGCAGAGGTGGTCCGGCGCTGGGTGCTGGTGGCGCTGCCGGTGCTGCTGACGGCAGGGGTGGCGGTGGCGGCCGTGCTCCAGCAGGGGTTCGGCGGTGGACCGGCCACGCGCGGTCCGGTCTCGCTCTGCACCAGGCCGGGCCAGCGCTTCCCGGTGGCGTCGGTGGGGAACGGCTCCTACCAGCTGAACCCGGACGAGTGGAACTCGCAGGCGGCGCTGTGCATGAGCGGCGACGGCGGTGCGGACTTCACGGTGACCAGCAGCGGCCTGTCGGCCGGCGCCGACAGCAGCGCCGGAGCCCCCGGGGCGTACCCGCGCATCGCGTACCAGCCCGGGGCCGGGGAACTCCCGGTGCCGGTGGCCTCCTTGGGTGATGCGCTGACCAGCTGGAGCACCACGGTCGTGCCGACCGGCCGGTACGACGTGGCGTACGACGTCTGGTTGGCGCGGGACGCGACGGGCTGCGCCGCGAAGGTCCCGCCGTACGAGCTGATGGTCTGGGTGAACCAGCGGGGCGGCCCGGTCCCCCTCGGCGGGCGGCTCGGCGGGAGCGGTTCGACGGTCACCCTGAACGGCAAGGCCTACCTGGTCTACGGCCACCGGCCGACGTCCCGCACCTCCCCGACGGACCATCAGGTGATCACCTATCAGCGCGCGGTGACCACCACCTCGGTCCACGACCTGCACCTGCGCCGGTTCATCGCCGACGCCGTCGACCGCGGGTACATCCCGGCCGCGGGCTACCTGTGCTCGGTGCAGGCGGGTTTCGAGATCTGGAACGGCGGTGCCGGGCTGTCCACCGACTCCTTCTCGTTCCGGCTCCCGGGCGCACGACTGCCGCCGTGGCCGGGAAGGGGCCAGGGCGGCAGCCGCGGGCGCCGGCAGGCGCGCGGGGGGAGTGGTGCGGTCGGGGGTGGTGCCTGAGCAGCAACGGAGTTGACGTGGAGTCAGCTGGTGTACATCCGGTGCACGGTGACGTGCGGGGCGGTGACGCCGAGGGCGTCCACGCCGGGGCCCTTGGGGGCGTGCGCGGCGGCGGTGTCGAGGAGCGCGGTGACCTGTGCGGCCAGGGCGTCGGCCTGGGCCTTCACCGTCGCGATCGGTGCGGTCGACCTGCCCAGTGCGTCCAGCCTGCGGTGGATGTCAGCGAGTTGGCGCAGTTGGGCCCCGCTCAGGGTGAACGGGCGCGGCGTGGAGACGATGAACTGGTAGGCGCCGGCCAGGGTCTGGCAGCCGTCGCAGTGCCGGTTCGCGGCGTTGCTGGTGTTCACCGCGTTGAGATGGATGTTCTCCCCGGCCATGGTGACGATCTGGAAGGACAGCGCCACCGAGCGGCAGGGCTTGGCCGCGGTGCAGCCCACCGAGTCGGCCTCGGCCTGGTTGTGGAACGCCGCAGCGAAGACGCTGCCCTCCTGGTGCACGGTGAAGGAGTCGTCGAAGCGGGTGCGCTGCCCCGGGACGGCGAGCGCGTGGGCGCTGTCGCTGGCGATGGCCACCCCGTGTCCGGTCCCCGCCGTGGATCCGGGGCCGGCGGCCTGGGCGGTGGCCGCGGTGGCCACCGCGGTGAGGCCCACGCCGGCGAGCAGCCCGATCCGGACGGCCTTGCGGCCGAGCCCGGTCCGGGTGGCAGCCGCTCTGCGGTGCTGGTTGAGGTTCATCATGAGGTCTCCTGAAGGTGTGCTGGATCGAGGATCCTGGTCGCGGGTCCGCTGCCGTGCGGCCACCGCTGTGCGGCCGTCGTGCGGGTCACTACTGCGTGGCGGCCGGGGAGGGAGCCGCGGTGGCCGGGTCCGTGGTCGGCGCTTGGGTCGGCGCGGCCGTGGTCGGAGGGTCGGTCGGGGCCGCGCTGGTCGGCGCGGGCTGGGTGGTGGCCGGCGGCGGCGAACCCGCCACCGTCGCCGGTGCGTGCGACGCGGTGCCGACCGGCTTGCCGGGGGCGCCGGGGGAGGCGCCGGACGGCGCGGGCGTCGTGCTGCCCGGGGTCGGGCTGAGGCCGGGCACCGGGCCGCCGCCCGCGGCGGGCGCGGTGGATCCGCCCTGCGTGACGCTGCCGGTCCCGACGCCGGGCTGCGACGGGGCCGGAGCCTGGCGACTCGGCGGCGGGGCGGTCACCCCGGGCTGCAGCACCGGGACGATCGGCGCGGTCGGCGGCAGCGGCTTGGGGGTGATCCCCCCGGCCCAGGCGCAGCCCAGCGCGGTGACCCCGGCCAACCCGAGGACGCAGAAGCCCAGTTGCAGCTTGCGGTTGCCGTGGGTGGCCCGGACCGCGGTCCGCAGCAGCCGGCCGCCGAGCCGGACCGAGAGGTAGGTCATCCCGGCGAGCGGGCAGATCAGCATGGCGCTGCCGAGCACCCCGACCAGACCGGCCGCCAGGTGGCCGTCCGCGAACGCCGCGCCGGTGCCGCTGAGTTGGGCGGTCAGCGAGCGGATGCCGGTGCTGAGGATCCGCGGCAGGTTCCACAGGGCGTAGCCCAGGTCGCCGAGCAGCAGCGGGACCATGGTCAGCACCCAGGTGGTGACGATGACCCGGGCCGACTTCTTCAGGTCGGCGACCTCGGGACGGACCGGACGGCCCCGGTGGAGCACCGAGTCCAGCACGCTCAGCAGGATCGGCTTGATCTTCCCGAACAGGTCGGGCACCCCGGCGAGGTCGCCGAGGATGTAGTAGCCGTCCAGCCGGACGGCGGGCATCAGTTGCTCCAGCACCTCGAAGTGGCCGAGGTAGACGGCGCTGAGGAAGAACGGCTGGCCGGTCAGGAAGTAGCAGCCGCCCATGCCGAGCATGAAGACGACGTTGAAGTAGACCCCGCCCAGGTCGGTCCTGATCCGCCCGGCCCGGCCGATCCGGTAGACGTCGGTGACGTCGGTGTACATGGACGGCCAGATCAGGAACAGCCCGCAGCCGATGCAGCCGGGGTGCGCCCCGCCGTAGCGGCAGGCCGAGGCGTGGCCGAACTCGTGGAACACCACCGAGGCCACCGTCAGCGCGAACACCACCAGCAGCAGCACCGGTTGGTTCAGCACCTCCAGCACCGGGGTCATCGCCCCGTAGAAGCCGAACAGCCAGACGTCCATGGCGACCATGGCGGCCAGCACCAGCACCACCACGGCCGGACGGTGCAGCCAGGCCAGCGAGCGGCCGATCCGGTTCACCCGGGCCTCGCCGAACATCACCTTGTGGCCCTTGAGCGCCAGCAGCAGGTCGGACCGCGGCGCCTCGGCGACCTCGTCGCCCTCCTGGTCGAACGGGACGGTGACGCCCAGAGGTTGGAGCTTCTGCTCGACCAGGTAGGCGATGTTCTGCTCGCTCACCTCGCGCCCGTAGAGGCCGCTGACCCGGTGCGAGATGCGCTCGGTGTCGCTGACGCCGTCGATGCACCCGGCGACCAGGTGGAGCAGCCGCGAGAGCTGCACCACCTGGCCGTCCCCGCGGCGGGCGATGTACTTGGCCTCGGTGAAGCCGGAGCCCTGGTACTCGCCGTGCAGGCGGAGGCCGGCGGCCAGCCTGGGCACCGGGAACGCGGGCACGGGCTCCGCGGGGTACGGCTGCTCCACGGTGCGCTGCTCGTCGTACTCGTCGTGCCCGAGCTGCCCGTGCAGCTCGAACTGCTGGTACGTGGTGGCGAAACCCCCCGGTCCGGGCACCAGTGCCCCCGGCTCCACGCTCACGGTCATGCTGTGTCCTCCCCCGGCGCGGGCCGCGCCCTCCCCGGCGCGGCCCGCGCCCCTGTGCTTCGCCTTGAGCCGGTGCTACTGGTGGATGCTGATCGACTGCGAGGCGTCCGAGCCGGCCGCGGAGCCGAGCGAGGCGAAGTTGCCGGCCAGGGACTGGTTGCTGGCCTCGACGTTGGCGACGTGCTTGGTGACGTTGACGGTCTTGGTGAAGCTGAACTTCAGCTTGCTGAGCGCCTCGCGGCCGGGGAGCAGCTCGGCGGACTCGGCGTTCAGCTCATTCATGTCCATGCTCATGGGAGTGCCTTTCGAGAAGTGGTGTCTGAGGGTTCTGCGGGCCCTGCGGGTGTGAGTACCGCGGGTGGGAACTACTGGCTGATGCTGATCGACTGGCTGGCGCTGGAGGAGGCGACCGCGCCCAGCGAGCCCCAGTTGCCGGCGGAGGAGCTGTTGGCCGCCTCGACGTTGGCGACGTGCTTGGTGACGTTCACGGTCTTGGCGAAGCTGAACTTCAGCTTGGACAGGGCCTCGCGGCCGGGGAGCAGCTCGGCGGACTCCGCGTCCAGCTCGTTGATGTCAAGCATGGTCAATTCCCCCTAAGGAATGGACTGGTGACGATCAGACAGGAGAAGGGAACCCCCCCGACTCCGTCCAACTCGGTCGGACGTTCTGTCCAACGAGATTGGACACTAGTCGGCCGGGAACGCGCTTCGCAAGCGATTCCGTCGCAACGTTCTGCAACAGACCGGTAACAGAGAGAAGTTGCCAGGTGGGAGCCCTGGAATCGGCCCCGGAGCGGAAGATCGCCGTAGAATCGGACCGTCGCAGGCCGCCGAAGGGGCGGCCGACAGGAGGCGTCGCCCAGGTGTCCAACGCCCTGCAGCAGTTGATGAGAGAGCGGTTGGACCGGCAGGGCTGGTCCTATGGCGAGGCGGCCCGCCGGGGCGGCATCCCGCGCTCCACGGTGCATCACCTCGCCACCACCGAACGGCTGGTCAGGATGCCGCAGCCGGCCACCCTCGAGGGCCTGGCGCGGGCGCTCGACCTGCCGTTGGACGCCGTCCGCAGGGCCGCCGCGGAGGCCTGCGGGATCCACGTCTACGCCGCCGCCGAAGGCTCGTCCGACCCGGAGGTGGACGTGCTGATCGCCAGCCTGCAGAAGCTGTCGGTGGACGACCGCCGCCATGTCGCCGCGCTGGTCGAGTCCCTGCTGGACCGCCGGGGCGGTGACGGCGACGCCGCCGGATGACGTACCGGGCAGAGATGCCACTCGAAGCAGAGCGGACAGATAGCACGCCGCCGGTGCCAGATCCGGTTCCCTGATTGTCCGGACATGACCGGATCGGGCGAATATCGCCGCAGGCCCCCTTGCCCGCCCGCGTCTGCGACTAGCGTCTGCGGATGACAGGGGCGGGTGAGCCGCACGACGCCCCCGGGGACCAGGGGGATACGTGCTGGTCGTTCAGGGAGGTCCCACCACCGCCGTCGTCCGGGGCAGCAGCGGCGAGTCCGTCGTGCTGCTCTCCGGTGAGCTTCCCGCCGAGCTCACCACCGACGGCCTCGCGGAGGTGCTCGACCTCGCCGCCGCCGTCCTGGACGGCGCGGAGATGCTGTTGTTCCGCCGCTGCCTGGCCGCGCTGTGCCGGGGGGACCTGGCGGGCACCCGCCGGATCGAGATCGACGGCGCCGTGCTCACCGTCTACGGCGGGTGAATCCGGGGGCGACTCGCCGACGCGGCCGGGCGGTGGGCGTGAGCAGAGCCTCATCCGCGTTCTTACCGCGTTCTCACGAGTTCCGTGGAGAATCGATGCTGTGACGTCGACTGTACTTCTGGCCGAGGACGACCGGGCCATTCGCGAATCCGTTGTCCGCCTGCTGACCCTGGAGGGCTACCAGGTGACCGCCGTCGCCGACGGCATCCAGGCTCTGGCCGCGATCCACCGCGAGCGGCCGGACTGCATCGTGCTGGACGTGATGATGCCCGGCATCGACGGCCTGGCGGTCTGCGGCGTGTTGCGCGCCGAGAACGACCGCACCCCGATCCTGATGCTCACCGCCCGGGTGGAGACCTCCGACCGGGTGGCCGGGCTCGACGCCGGTGCGGACGACTACATGGTCAAGCCGTTCGAGGCGGACGAGCTGATGGCGCGGCTGCGCGCGCTGCTGCGCCGGGCCGTTCCGGTGCCGGTCCCGGCCGACCCGCCGTCCAGCCGGTCCGCCCCGGTCGGCGGGGACCTGATCGAGGTCGCCGACCTGCGGATCGACCCGACCGCCCGGCGGGTCTGGCGGCACGGCGCGGAGATCGCGCTGTCCCGGACCGAGTACGACCTGCTGGAGCTGCTGGCCCGGAACGCCGGGATCGTGCTGGACCACAGCACCGTCTACGACCGGATCTGGGGCTACGACTTCGGGCCCGGCTCCAAGAACCTCGCTGTCTACATCGGCTACCTGCGCCGCAAGCTGGAGGTCGAGGGCGCTCCCGCGCTGATCCACACCGTCCGGGGCGTCGGCTACACCCTTCGCGAGCCGTGACCGGGCCGACCGGGCCGTCGGGAACCGCAGGAGCGGTCGGGCCGCCCCCGGCGCAGCGGGCCGAACCGGCTCCGCAGCGCCGGGTCACCGTCCCGGCCGGTCTGCGGGTCCGCTTCTCGGTCACCTTCGCCGGGGTCGCCGCGCTGGTCGCGGTGCTGGTCGGCGGTCTCGGCTACGACGCCGCGGCGAACCTGATCCGGCACGACCGGGCCAGCGACTTCGCCCAGTCGCTGGCGGTGCTGCAGGCCGCCGTGGTGCAGTCGGAGCTCTACCCGTCCGACTTCCAGAGCAGCAGTCAGAACGACGACCAGCTGGAGGACCGGCTGACCCAGTCCGGCGACATCGGCATCCAGGTGCTGGGCCCGGACGGCAGCGTGGTCGAGAAGGGCAAGCCGGACCCGCTCCCGGTCGACGAGACCGACCAGGACCTGGCCGCCCAGGGCAAGGCCGGGCACGTGCACGACGTGACCGAGGACTCCGGCGGCGACCGCTACCGGGTGGTCACCGTGGCGCTGGGCGGCGGTCGCGGCGCGGTGCAGCTCTCCGAGCGGCTCAGTGCCACCGACGACCTGCTCTACCAGCTGCTGGAGCGCACCGCGCTGCTGGCGACCGCGGTGGTGCTCGCCGCGGGAGGTTCCGGCTGGTGGCTGGCCGGGCGGATCACCCGGCGGCTGGTCCGGCTGACCGGGGTGGCCGAGCAGGTCGCCTCCACCGGACAGCTGGACGTGGACGTGCCGCGCAGCGGCGGCGACGAGATCGGCCGGCTCGGCCGGGCCTTCGACGACATGCTGGGCCGGCTGGCCCGCTCCAAGGACGACCAGCGCCGCCTGGTCCAGGACGCCGGGCACGAACTGCGCACCCCGCTGACCTCGCTGCGCACCAACATCGCCGCGCTGCGCCAGCTGGAACGGCTGCCGGCGGAGTCCAGGGCGGCGCTGCTGGACGACCTGGCGACGGAGACCAGGGAGCTGAGCGTGCTGGTGAACGAGCTGGTGGAGCTGTCCGCCGACCGCCGGGAGACCGAGGAGTCGGTCGAGGTCGAGCTGGACGCCATGGCCGAGCGGGTGGCCGAGCTGGCCCGGCGCAGGACCGGGCGGGAGATCGTGGTGGACGCCGCCCCGGTGCTGGTGACCGGACGCCCGGCGGCGCTGCAGCGAGCACTCACCAACCTGGTCGAGAACGCCGCCAAGTTCTCCCCGGAGGCCGCCCCGATCCTGGTGCGGGTGACCACCGAGCGGATCACCGTGCTGGACCGGGGCCCGGGGCTGGACGAGGGCGACATCGACCGGATCTTCGACCGCTTCTACCGGGCCACCCGGGCCCGCAGCCTGCCCGGCTCGGGCCTCGGCCTCTCCATCGTCAAGGAGGTGGCCGAGAGCCACGGCGGCCGGGCCTTCGCCCGGAACCGGGCCGGGCTGGCCGGGGGCGCGGAGATCGGCTTCACGCTGGCTCCGGAGCAGGTGGCGACACGCCGTCAGATAAATCGGACAAAAGACTCATAAGCTGTTAAATTCCCCTGGTAGTCCCGCTGCCAGGGAAGGAAAACCATGAGCAATCCCGTCGCCGTCGGCCACCCGGACGTCGTGAACCCGGACGTCGTGCTGATCGGGGTCGAGATCGCGGTCCTGGCGGCTCGCGGCTGACGGCCGCACCGGCCCCCGAGGACGCCGATGGCCGCCGCGACCGTACCCGCGACCCCCGCAGGCCCCGCGACGCCGCTGCCCCGGGTCCCCACCCGCCGCGGCACCGAACTGGTGCTGGTGCTGCTGGCCGTGCTGATCGCGGCCTTCGGCTACGCGGACGTGGGCCTCGCCATCGACGACAGGGTCCCGCCGGACACCCTCGGCTACGGCGTGGGGCTCGGGCTGCTCGCCCTGCTCGGGCACCTCGCGGTGAGGTTCCGGGCGCCGTACGCCGACCCGCTGCTGCTGCCGCTGGCAGTACTGCTGAACGGCCTCGGGCTGGTGGTGATCTACCGGCTGGACCGGGCCACCGCCACCTCCTCGGCGCCCTCGCAGCTGGTCTGGTCGGCGCTGGGGGTCGCCCTGTTCGCGGCCGTGGTGCTGCTGCTCAGGGACTACCGGGTGCTCCAGCGCTACACCTATCTGCTGGCCTTCGGCGCGATCGTGCTGATGATCGTCCCGATCTTCCTGCCCGCGGTGTACGGGGCCAAGATCTGGATCCAGATCGGGCCGCTGTCGTTCCAGCCGGGAGAGGTCGCCAAGATCGCGCTGGCGATCTTCTTCGCCTCCTACCTGGCGCTGAACCGGGACGCGCTGGCGCTGACCGGCCGCCGGGTCTGGAAGCTGGAGCTGCCGCGCGGCCGGGACCTCGGCCCGATCATGGTGATCTGGCTGGTCAGCACGGCCGTGCTGTTCCTCGAACAGGATCTGGGCACCTGCCTGATCTTCTTCGGCCTGTTCCTGGTGATGCTGTACACGGCCACCGGGCGGATCGGCTGGATCGCGGTCGGCCTGGTCCTGGTCGGCCTCGCGGTGGTCCCGGTGGCGCTGTGGGAGCCGCATGTGCACAGCAGGTTCGTGGACTGGCTGCACCCGATGGCGAGCATCGACGCGGGTCAGGGCGCGGGGCAGCTGGCCCAGTCGCTGTTCGCCTTCGCGGCGGGCGGCCTGCTGGGCACCGGCCTCGGCCAGGGCCACTCCTACCTGATCGGCTTCGCGGTGAAGTCGGACTGGATCCTGGCCACCTTCGGCGAGGAGATCGGCCTGGTCGGCCTGGCCGCGCTGATGCTGGTGTACCTGGTGCTGGTGGTGCGGGGGTACCGGGCCGGGGCGATGCTGCGGGACCCGTTCGGGCGGCTGCTGGCGATCGGCCTGGCGTCGCTGCTGGCGCTGCAGGTGTTCGTGGTGGCGGGCGGCGTCACCGACCTCATCCCGCTGACCGGGATGACCATGCCGTTCCTGGCCCAGGGCGGATCGTCGCTGGTGACCAACTGGGTGCTGGTGGCGCTGCTGGTCCGGCTCAGCGACGCGGCCCGCCGCCCGCACGTCCCGCCTGCGCCTGCGCCTGACGCGCCGTCCGCGCCTGCCGCGCCCCCGTCGCCTGCCGCGCCGGAGCCGGGGGACGGGTCGGCTCCGGGGACGGTGCGCCCGTGAGCCCCTCCACCCGTGGTTCCGGCCCGGCGTCGGAGCCGGCCGCCGGGGCGGTCCGGCTCTCGCTGAGCCGGACCTCGCGCCGGGCCGGGCACTTCTGCCTGCTGCTGATCCTGGTCCTGCTGGTCAACTTCACCCGGGTGCAGTTCGTCCAGGCGAAGAAGTACGACGACAACGCCGCCAACCAGCGCTCGGTGATCGCCCGCTACTCGCAGCCCCGCGGCGACATCCTGGTCGGCGGGCGGGCGGTGACGGCCAGTCAGCACACCGGCAGCGGCCTCTACCAGTACCGCAGGAGCTACACCGACGGCCCGCTCTACGCCCCGGTCACCGGCTTCTCCTCGCAGACCTACGGCAACTCGCTGCTGGAGGGCGTGGAGGACGGCGTCCTGGCTGGAACGGACAGCGACCTGGCCACCCACCCGCTGCTGAACGCGATCAGCCGGGCCCAGGTGCCCGGCGGCGACGTGGTCACCACCATCAACGCCAAGGCGCAGCAGGCCGCGTTCGCCGGGCTGGGAAGCAAACGCGGCGCGGTCGCCGCGATCGACCCGGCCACCGGCCGGATCCTGGCGCTGGCCAGCACCCCGTCCTACGACCCGGGCAGCGTCAGCGGGACCGGCAGCGCGGTCACCAAGGCCTGGGACGCGCTGAACGCCGAGTCCTCGCAGCCGATGCTCAACCGGGCGCTGCGGCAGACGTATCCGCCGGGCTCGACCTTCAAGGTGGTGACCCTCTCGGCCGGGCTCACCGACGGGATCTACAGCGGCATCGACGTGCCGACCGACTCGCCCGACCCCTACCTCCCGCCGGACACCACCGTGCCGCTGGTGAACGAGAGCGCCAGTGACGCCTGCCGCAACGCGACCCTGCGGTATGCGCTGCAGGTGTCCTGCAACACCGTCTTCGGCAAGCTCGGCGTCGACGTGGGGCAGGCCGGGATGGTGCGGATGGCCGAGGCGTTCGGCTTCGACCAGAGCGCCCAGACCGTCCCGGTGGGCGTGGTGAAGAGCGTCTTCGACACCACCATGACCAGCAAGGCGTATCTGGCCCAGTCCTCGATCGGGCAGTACAACACCGCGGCCACCCCGTTGCAGATGGCCGAGGTGGCGGCGGCGGTCGCCGACGGCGGGGTGCTGATGAAGCCTCAGCTGGTGGCGTCCACCACCAGGAGCGACGGCCATGTGCTCACGTCCTTCACGCCGCAGCGGTTCGGGCAGCCGATCAGCGCCTCGGTCGCGGACCAGGTGCAGCAGGCGATGGTCGGCGTGGTGACCTCCGGGACCGGCGGCAACGCGGCGATCCCCGGGGTGACCGTCGGCGGCAAGACCGGCACCGCGCAGAACGGCATCGACAACAGCGGCACCCCCTACGCCTGGTTCATCTCCTGGGCGAAGCCCAGCGGCTCGGCGACCTCCCCGGTGGCGGTCGCGGTGGTGGTCGAGGACAGCGACGCCAACCGGGCCGACATCAGCGGCGGCGGTCTGGCCGCGCCGATCGCCCGAGCGGTGATGCAGGCCGTGCTCAACGGTTGAACGTTCCACCGTTGAATCTTCCACTGAACCTCTTGACCTGCTGCTTAGAGTGTTCAGCATGCCGATGATCGCAGTAGTGGGCAGCATCAACCTCGACCTGGTCGTGCCGGTGCCGCACCATCCCCTGCCCGGGGAGACCGTGCTCGGCGGGGAGCTGGCCGAGCACCCCGGCGGCAAGGGCGCCAACCAGGCCGTGGCCGCGGCCCGGCTCGGCGCGCAGGTCGCCATGGTCGGCCGGGTCGGGGCGGACGCCGACGGGGTCCGGCTCCGGGCCGCGCTGGAGCGCGAGGGCGTGAACGTGCGCTGGGTGCTGGCCGAGCAGGGGGCCAGGACCGGACGGGCGCTGATCGCGGTGGACCGGGAGACCGGCGAGAACACCATCGTGGTCAGCCCTGGCGCGAACACCGCTCTCGCTCCGGAGCACTGCGCTGCTTCCGGAACGGTGCTCCGCGACGCGAGCGTCACCCTGCTGCAGCAGGAGGTCCCGGCCGCCACCGTGGAGACCGCCGCGCGGCTGGCCGGCGGCACCGTCCTGCTCAACCCGGCCCCGGCCCGGGAGGACCAGGCCGCCCGCGCCGACCTGCGCGACCTGCTGGACATGGTGGACGTGCTGGTCCCCAACCGCACCGAGCTGGCCGCCCTCACCGGACGCCAGCTGCCGGACCTGCACGCGGTCGCCGAGGCGGCGCTCAGCCTGCGCGGCCCGTCCGCGGTCGTGGTCACCCTGGGCGAGGACGGAGCACTGCTCTGCGAAGAGGGCGCCGTCCTGCTGGTGCCCGCGTTCGACGTGCTCCCGGTCGACACCACCGCCGCGGGCGACGCCTTCTGCGGCGCGCTCGCCTGCGCGCTGGCCGAGTCCCGCCCGCTGCACGAGGCCGTCCGGCACGCCAACGCCGCCGCGGCCCTGGCCACCACCCTCCCCGGCGCGCAGCCCTCACTGCCGACCCGCGACGAGGTCGAGAAACTGCTCGGCCACAGCTTCTGAGCCCGCGACGACGCGTCAGACGCCGTGCGCCGGCGTCGCGCGCCGAGGGCCCCGCGCTGACGCCTCGCGCCGAGCGCCCCCGGGCGGACACCTCCAAGGCATATGCTCGGGCCACCATGGACGGAGCACCGCAGCGCAGCACATCCGCCCCCACCGCCGCCCTCCTTCGCGTACGCTCTGTCGCGCAGTTGGTCCGCCAGGCCGCCTGGGCGGCCCCGGACCAACGCGTGCTGCTGGTCCGCTCGCTGTCCAACCCGCGGCTGCGCACCGCCCTCGCGGTGCTCTGCGGGGCCGGGGTCTGCGTGCTGACCTACACCGCCGACACCCAGCTGAACCAGCTCGTCCTGGGCAGCCTCGCCTGGGCGCTGGCCGGGCTGCAGGTGCTGCCGCTGCTGCTCGCCGCGCAGCGTCCGCTGGCGGCCTGGCGGATCTCCGCGGTCGGGCTCACCCTGACCACCTTCGCCGAGGTCGGCCACGCGCCCACCCCGTTCTGGCCCTGGCCGGTCAGCGGCTGCCTGGCCTACGTGGTGCTGCTGTTCGTCACCGCCCAGGTGTACGGGCGGGACGTCGCGGTCGGCGTCGACCTGCTGACCGCGCTGGCGGTGCTGCTGCCCGCGGTCTTCCTGGTCGGCCTGCCGCCGGTGGTGCTGGCGGTGGCCGCGGTGGTGGTGACCCTGGTGCTGGTGCTCGGCGAGTCGATCCACTCCCGGCAGGAGGCCGAACGGCACCTGGTCGCCGCCGAGGAGCAGCGCCGGGCCGGGCTGGCCCGCCAGGCCGTGCTGGAGGAGCGGTCCAGGATCGCCCGCGAGCTGCACGACGTGGTGGCGCACCACATGTCGATGATCGCGATCCAGGCCGAGGCCGCCCCGTACAAGCAGCCGGGGCTGCCCGAGCAGACCCTGCGCACCTTCGGCGCGATCCGTGAGGCCTCGACCACCGCGCTGACCGAGATGCGCCGGGTGATCGGGCTGCTCCGCGAGGAGGACGAGAACGCCGAGCGCGCTCCGCAGCCCGGCATCGACCGGATCCCGGAGATGGTCAGGGCGGCCCGGCAGGCCGGGATGCAGGTGGACCTCACCCTGGCCGGCGGCCCCGAGCGGGCGCCCGCCGTGGTGGACGTCTCGGTCTACCGGATCGTCCAGGAGGCGCTGAGCAACGCCGGGCGGCACGCGCCGGGGGCCAGGGTGGAGATCGAGGTGCTGCGCACCCAGGACGCGGTCCAGGTGCACGTCGCCGACGACGGCCGGACCTCCGGCGGCCCGGTCCCCGGCGGCCAGGGCGGCCACGGGCTGACCGGGATGCGCGAGCGCGCGGCGATGCTGGGCGGCACGCTCCGGGCGGTGCCGCGCGAGCACGGCGGCTTCGAGGTCACCGCGCAACTGCCCCTGGACGGGGTGCCGCCGCAGCGCGGGGGAGAATCGAGTGCCACGGCCGACGCGGAGTGACTCCGCCTGACGCACCATCAACGGGGAGCCCGCGCATGGCAGACAGCAGCATCAGGGTGCTCCTGGTCGACGACCAGGAGATGGTGCGGGACGGGCTGGGTGCGCTGCTGTCGTCGGCCCCCGACATCGAGCTGGTCGGCGAGGCGGGCGACGGGCTGCTCGCGGTCCGGCTCGCCGCCGAACTGCGGCCCGACGTGGTGGTGATGGACATCCGGATGCCCGGCATGGACGGCCTGGCCGCCACTGGCCGCATCGTCGGCCGCACCGACCCGGCCGACCCCTCCGCGGTCGCCCCCCGGGTGCTCATCCTCACCACCTTCGACCTGGACGAGTACGTCTACGAGGCGCTGGCCCGCGGCGCCAGCGGCTTCCTGCTCAAGGACGCCCCGGCCCGGGACCTGATCAACGCGGTCCGGGTGGTCGCCGCGGGCGAGGCGCTGCTCGCCCCCTCGGTCACCCGCCGGCTGATCGACGACGTGGCCCGCCGCCGCCGGGCCGGGAACCTCCGCCCCGAGGCGGTGTCCGCGCTCACCGTCCGCGAGCTGGACGTGCTGCGGCAGGTCGCCCGGGGACTGTCCAACGCGGAGATCGCCGAGGAACTGTTCCTCTCCGAGCAGACCATCAAGACCCATGTCGGGCGGATCCTGGCCAAGTTGGAGATCCGCGACCGCACCCAGGCGGTGGTCTTCGCCTACGAGAACGGGCTGGCCGGGGTGGTCGGCGAGGAGGGCTGAGCCGAGGGCCCGGGCGGGGGCCCGGGTCGGGATCTGGGTCGGGGTCTAGGTCGGGGTCTGAGCCGGGGACCCACCCTGCAGGGTGATGCCCGGTCCACCCTGTGGCGTGACGACAGGTCAGCTCCCGGCTTCCTAGGCTTGGGCAACGTGACGACGACGCAGGTCCCGACGCGTACCGAACGCCCCGTCCCCGCCGCCGCCCGACTCCTCCCCGCCCGCTCCCAACCGCGCCTGCGCCGGTGGACGTCGGGCCGCCGCCCCTGGGTCCTCGGCTGGCTCGGCTGCGCGGTCTGGGCCGGCTGCTTCCCGCTGGCCTCCGGGCTCATGCCGCAGCGGGTCTGGGGCGGCATCGCCGCGATCGGCTACCTGCTGGCGCTGGCCGCCGCCGGGTTGCTGCCGCGGCACCGCGTGGCCCGGGTCTCCACCGCGCTGGCCCTGCTCGGCGCGGTGGCGGTACCGCTGGCCGTGCTGGTCGCGCGGAGCTGGTCGCAGTCCGAGGTGCTGGTGGTGCAGAACTCCGCGGTCCGGCTGCTGCACACCGGCACCCCCTACCTGGCCGACCCGCACCAGGTCATCGGCTACGACCCCTACCTACCGGCGATGGCCCTGTTCGGACTGCCCAGGGCGCTGCTCGGCGACCACGTCACGGCGCTGCGGCTGGTCGGCGACGCCCGGATCTGGTTCCTGGCCGCGTTCGCCGCCTGCCTGATCGCGACCTGGCGGCTGCTGCAGCCGCGGGGGGGTGCCCGCGGGGCGCGGGGGAACGCCCGCGGGGCGCGGCGGGTCGGGGTGGAGCGGGAGTCTGCGATGGGGCGTTCGCGCGGGGCCGGTGTGGAGCGCGGGTCTGGGATGGGGCGTTCGCGCGGGGCCGGTGTGGAGCGCGGGTCTGGGGTGGGGCGCGGGGCTTCGGTGAGGCGCGGGGCTGGCGCGGGGCGTTCGCGTGGGTCCTGTGCGGACGGGTCCGCGGTGTGGCGCGGGTCCGTGGCGGAGCCGGGTCGGGGGTGGGGTACTGCCTTCGCCGCCGTCACCGCCTCGCCGCTGATCGCCCTGGTCGCCGTCACCGGCGGGGTGGACCTGCCGCTGATCGGCTGCTGCTGCCTGGCCCTCGCCCTGGCCGGACGCGGCCACGCCGCCAGGGCGGGTCTGGTGCTGGCCCTGGCCTGCGCGATCAAGTGGACCGCCTGGCCCGCCCTCCCGGTCGCCGCGCTGCTGCTGCACCAGCTGTACGGCCGCCGCGCGGCGCTGCGCTGCGCTGTGGTCGCGCTGGGCCTCGGCGCCGCGCTGATCGCACCGTTCGCGCTGCTCAGCCCAGGGGCCGTGGTCGAGCAGGTGATCCGCTTCCCGCTCGGGCTCTCGCCCATGCGCACCCCGGCCGACAGTCCGCTGCCCGGCCATCTGCTGGCCGAGTTGGGCGGCGACGGCCGGATCGCCTCGTTCGTCCTGCTGGGCCTCGGCGGGGCGGCGGTGACCGCCTGGATCCTGCTCCGGCCCCCGCGGACCGCGGTCCAGGCCGCAGACCGACTGGCGGTCGGGGTCGGCATCGCCTTCCTGCTCGCCCCGGCCGGCCGCTTCGGCTACCTCGAACTCCCGGCCCTGCTCCTCCTCTGGCCCCGCCTCGCCACCGTCCGCCCAACGCCGACACCCCCGCCCGCGCCCGCCGTCGCACCCACCGCCACGCCGACCCGCGCGCCTGCGCCGACCCGCGCTGCCGCGCCCGCGCCCACGCCGCCCCGCGTGCCCGCGTTGCTCCCGGCCCTGGGCCGGTTCCCGCTGCCGCGCCGGGCGGTGGCGAGGGCCGGGCGGGCGGTGCTGTCCGGGAATAGTTTCCTGGGAAGGTAAGTTGTGGAGGAGTGGCGGCGCTACGGCCGCCGCAGCACCCGCCGACCGACCCGAGGAGCGCCCCATGTCCGTCCGCCGTCTCAACCACGCTGTGCTCTACGTACGCGACGTCCCCCGCTCGGTCGGCTTCTACACCGGCGTCTTCGGCTTCGAGGTCGCCGTCGAGATGGGCGACCGCGCCGCCTTCCTGCGTGCCCCCGGCACGCTGAACGACCATGACCTCGGCCTGTTCTCGGTCGGCGAGCGGGCGGCAGGGCCGGTGCAGGGCCAGGTCGGCCTCTACCACCTGGCCTGGGAGGTCGGCACGCTCGGCGAGCTGGCCGGGATCGGCGCCGAGCTGCAGCGGCGCGGCTCGCTGGTCGGCGCCACCGATCACGGCGTCAGCAAGTCCTTCTACGCCAAGGACCCCGACGGCATCGAGTTCGAGGTGATGTGGCGGGTCCCCCGCGAGGGGTGGCCGACGGACGGCGGCGGCCTGGAGCGGCTCGACCTGGACGCCGCCCTCACCCGCTGGGGCGCGGACCTGGCGACGGGCGCCGCCGCCGGATCCGCGACCTGACCGACAGCGCCCGCCAAGCGCCCGGCGCTGTCAGTGGTAGACGTCGATGACGACCCGGTTCGGCGCCGTCAGCGTGGATATCTGGTAGCTGGAGTACGAACCGAGGGTGAGCGCGAAACTCAGGTCACCCTCGAATCCGTAGACGACCTGCACGCCCTTGAGCGAGGGAAGGCTGATGCTCTCGGGCGTGGGGGTCGTATAGGTGAGTGCCCCGTTGTCGGCGTATTCGCTCGCGCCGGTGAAGTTGAGAAACAGGTAGTTGGAGCCGGTGATGGTGGGATACCGGGTGCCGTTGTCGGTGTAGTCGTAGGCGCCGGTGGTCGACGTCGTGGAGCTCTTGAGGGTGGGCAGCTTGGTGACGTCGAAGACGATGCGGTCGTAGCCGGTGTGCGCACCGGTGCGGGCGTCCAGGAAGCAGGCGCTGCCGCAGACCGGGGCAGTGGCGGCGTCGGCGGGGGCGGCGCCCAGGAGGACGCCGCCGACCAGGACGGCGCCGGCGAAAAGCGCCCGAGGGCGGGTGAATCGGGACATGCGGTCTCCTTGGGCACGGGTGCGATGATTCTGCGACTGTTCGGCGGTCAACGGACGGTTGATTCCCGTTTCCGCCGGTCGCTTTCACGGCGCATTATCGGCTGTTCGCCCGGCCGTTGGCCAATCGAATTCCGAAGTGCCTGAATTGATAGGTCCCGTTACTTGTGCTTGAGAATGTCCGACACCACCCAGCCCGCGGTGTCGGCGCCGGTGTCGGCGCCGATGACCTCGGCCGCGACCGACAGGGTGCTGTCGTAGGCGACGAACCAGCCGTTCGGCTTCGTGCCGTCGACCTCGGCGGTGCCGGTCTTCGCGCCGACGGAGCTGCCCATGCCCGCCAGCCGCGGTGCCGCGGTGCCGTACGCGGCGGTGGCGACCATCATCTGCCGCAGGTCGGCGGCCGTCCGCTGGGAGATCGGCGTCGCCGCCGGGGCCTGGGGCAGGCTGCTCAGCAGCACCGGCTGCTTGAAGCCGCCGTGTGCGACGGTCGCTCCTATCGACGCCATGACCAGCGGGTTCGCCGCCACGTCGCCCTGGCCGATGGCGTTGGCGGCGCGGGCGATCCGCTGGTCGCCGATGCTGTCCCCGGTCGCCTGGGGCACTGCCGGGTTCGTCGTGGGGTAGCCGACGCTCCAGTCGCCGAGGCCGAAGACGTTGGCGGCCTCCCGGCTCTGTGCGGTGAACCCCTGCGGGCTGTTGCCGAAGGAGGCGTTGTCCATCATGTGGATGAAGGCGGTGTTGCAGGACTCCTCGAAGGCCTTCTCCATGGTGGAGCCGGAGTTGTCACCCTCGCCGTCCATGTTGTGGAACAGCTTGCCGTTGACCGGCAGGGTAGGCGTGCAGGTGGTGGCGGTGCCCGGACCCATCCCGCCCTGGTCGATCAGCGTGGCCGCGGTGACGATCTTCATGGTCGAGCCCGGCGCGCTCTTGCCCTCGAAGGCGATGTCCCCGTCGGTGCCGCTGAAGGCCACTGCCCGGATCCCGCCGGTGGCGTGGTCGATGGCGACGACTCCCACCGACTTGCCGGTGATGTGACTGTCCTTGACCGCGCGCTCGGCCTCGCCCTGGACCGTGGCGTCGATGGTGGTGTAGAGCTTCGCCGCACCCGCCGTCTTGAACACCACCGCGTTGCCGACGTGGCTCCCGGACGCGTCCACGATGTCCACGCCGGTTCCGGTCGCACCCTTGCCGCCGCCGGTCGCCCGGCTCGCGTAGGTGGTCTGCAGATGGCTGATGATGTCCGTCAGCGAGGGGTACTTCGCCGCCGTCAGCTCGACCCCGTGCTGGTCCACCACCTCCACCGCCGCGTCGCCCGCCGTCAGCGGCCCGGCGACCAGGCTGTCGCCCTGCGGCAGCTTCGGGTAGAGCACGGCCGACGACCAGTCCACCGCGGTGGTGCCGCCGACGGTCTGCAGCACATTGAGCGAGCTGGGGTAGGTCCAGGTGCCGCCGTCGACCTTCGCGGTGACGGTGAAGCTCACCTTCGTCGCCGGAACCATCCCGGACGTGGAGTTCACCGAGGTCGGTGTGGGCGACGCGGTGACCGCGCCGAAGGCCACCGAGGTCAGCTTCAGACCGTTGCCGTAGCCGGTGAGCGCGGTCTGCGCGTCCACCGGGTCGTTGGTCTGGCTCGCCGCGCCGGTGTAGTGGGTCGGGCCCGAGTGCCAGCTGTCGAGGAACGACTGCGCCCGCTTCAGCGCGTCCGCACTGCTCGGGGCCGCGGTCGAGATCTCCGTCGCCGCCGCGGCCGGGGTGCCGCCTCCACCGACCACGCCGCTGACGGCGTGCACGAAGTTGTACGCCCCGTAGCCGCCTGCGCCGAGCAGGGCGACGCAGACGGTGGCTATGCCGGCTTTGACGCCGCGGTTCATGGATCCCCCGTTGGGCTGGACAAGGACGTGATTGCCGTCCCCGGGATCGTACGGGTCCGTACGATCAGATCCAGGTGGACCACCACATTCTGTCGTTCCATTGTTGGTAGGTCGTGATCTGGGCGTCGTAGATGGGCAGGAAATAGAGGAATGTCGCCATGATGGCGACGACCAGCACGCCCGCTCCGATGGCTCCGAACAGCCGCCGGTCCCGCGAGGCCGTCGCCTTGCCGAGGATCGAGCCGATCATCAGCGCCAGCGCCAGGCAGAGGTACGGCTCGAAGTCGATCGAGTAGAAGTAGAAGATCGTCCGCTGCTGCCACTGGAACCAGGGGACGTAGCCGGCGGCGATGCCGCAGCAGATCGCGGCGGCCCGCCAGTCCCGGGCGAAGATCCACCGGTACAGCGCGTAGAGCACGGCGAAGCAGGCCGCCCACCACAGCAGCGGGGTGCCCAGGGCCAGCACCTCGCTGGAGCACTGCGCGGCGCCGCCGCACTGGGACGGCTTCAGCCCGCCCGGGTAGTAGAAGGACACCGGCCGCGCGGTGACCAGCCAGCTCCACGGGTTGGACTGGTAGATGTGCGGCGAGGTCAGCGTGGTGTTGAAGTGCCAGATCTCGGCGTGGTAGTGCCACAGGCTGCGCAGCCGCGCGGGCACCCAGGTCATGCTGACCTGCGGCAGGTGGTGCAGGCCCACCGTGGTCCAGCTGTCCGGGGAGAGCCCGGCCCGGTTGTCGGCCCAGTGCCGGTCGTAGGCGCCGGTGGTGCCGCCGACCGTGGCGTTGCTGAACAGCCAGCCGGACCAGGACGCCAGGTAGGTCAGGAAGCCGACCACGACGATGCAGAAGACCGCCCAGATGCCGTCCTTGAGCACGGCGGTCAGATAGGGGTGCCGGGCGCCCGCGGTCTTTCGCGCACCCGCGTCCCAGAACACGGTCAGCAGGCCGAACACGGCCAGGAAGTCCAGGCCGTTCCACTTGGTCGCGCAGCAGATCCCGAGGCAGATCCCGGCCAGCAGTCGCAGCGGGCGCCAGCCCAGCCACGCGCGGGAGGCCAGTTCGTGGTCCGGCGCCGGGTCCGGGTTGTCGACGGTCGCGCCGATTGCGTCGGCGAGCCGGGCCCTGGCCCGGTCCCGGTCGAGCACCAGCAGCCCGAAGGCGGCCAGCGCCCAGAACATCACCACCAGGTCGAGCAGCCCGGTCCGGCTCATCACGAAGTGCAGCCCGTCGACGCACATCAGCAGCCCGGCGACGCAGCCGATCAGGGTCGAGCGGAACATCCGCCGACCGATCCGACAGACCATCAGCACGGCCAGGCTGCCCAGCAGCGCGACCATGAAGCGCCAGCCGAACGGGGTCAGCCCGAAGACCATCTCGCCGAGGCCGATGACCCACTTGCCGGCCGGGGGGTGCGCGATGAAGGCGGGCCCGGTCGGCGCGGGGATGTGGTGCGGGTTGGCCAGGATCGCGGCGTTGGTGGTGTCCGGCCAGTTGACCTCGAAGCCGTAGTGCCAGATCGCCCAGGAGTCCTTGGCGTAGTACGTCTCGTCGAAGATGATGTCGTGCGGCGTGCCGAGGTGGGTGAACACCAGGATCGCGCCGAACAGGGTCACCGCGAGCGGCCCGAGCCACCCCGACCAGCGGCACAGCCAGAACCACAGCCCGGCCGGGACGTGGATGCCGAACCGTTCCAGCACGGGCGACGGCTCGCCGGTGGAGATCCCCTTGCCGTCCGGCATCGGCGGCACCAGGCGCTCGCGCAGCGGCCGGGTGTCGGGCGCACGGTAGCCGAGCCGGGCCAGCCGCTGCTGCCAGGCGCTGGCCGGTCGCGGCCGGGTGCCGCGCCGGAACGGGCTGGCCCCGGCGGCTTCGAGCCCGTCCGGGTCGAAGCCGCCCGCGCCGGGGCCGTCCGCGCCGGGGTTGGACGACGGCTCGGCGGGGTGGTCCCGCTCGCCCGTCAGAAGATCTGCGCCGTCGTCGCCCGGCGCTGCCGAAGTCGCCCTGTCACCGCTCACCCGTGCATCGTAGGGGTCGCGCCTGTCAGTGGTACGGCGACCTCGCCATCCTGGGAGGATGAGCGGGTGACAGGTCTACTCGTATTGGCTGGAACCCCCATCGGCGAGGTCTCCGACGCGCCGCCGCGGCTCGCCGAGGAACTCCTCGCCGCCGACGTCGTGGCTGCTGAGGACACCCGGCGGATGTGGCGGCTGGCGAACGCCCTCGGCGTGCAGCCCAAGGGGCGGGTCGTCTCCTACTTCGAGGGCAACGAGGTGGGCCGCACCCCGGAGCTGGTGCAGGCGCTGCTCGGCGGCGCCCGGGTGCTGCTGGTCACCGACGCCGGGATGCCCTCGGTCTCCGACCCCGGCTACCGCCTGGTCGCGGCGGCGGTGGAGCAGGGGGTGCGGATCACCGCGGTGCCCGGACCCTCGGCGGTGCTGACCGCGCTGGCGCTGTCCGGGCTGCCGGTGGACCGGTTCTGCTTCGAGGGCTTCCTGCCGCGCAAGGGCGGCGAGCGCGGCACCCGGCTGCGCGAGCTGGCGGCCGAGCCGCGGACCATGGTCTTCTTCGAGTCCCCGCACCGGATCGAGGACTCGCTGCGGTCCATGGCCGAGGCCTTCGGCGGCGACCGCGCGGCGGCGGTCTGCCGGGAGCTGACCAAGACCTATGAAGAGGTGAAGCGCGGCCCGCTGGCCGAGCTGGCGGCCTGGGCGGCGGACGGCGTACGGGGCGAGATCACGGTGGTGGTGCAGGGCGCACCGCCGCTGGACCCGTCCACGCTGACGCCCGAGGAGCTGGCCCGGAGGGTCGCGGTCCGGGAGGAGGCGGGGGAGCGGCGCAAGGAGGCGATCGCGGCGGTGGCGACCGAGACCGGGGTGCCCAAGCGCGAGGTGTTCGACGCGGTGGTGGCGGCGAAGAACGCGGGGTGAGTGAGCGTTCACTGACGGCGGTGGGGCGTGCGGCGGGAGTGCGGGGGTCGGGAAGGGCGCACAGGATGCGGCTCCGATAAAAAGCCGATCAAGCGCGGCCCCGGTTCTGGTAGTCCCCGCACCAAGAACAGCCAACTCTCTCCCAAGAATTCTCCGGAACTGAATCCAGCACAATCCGGTCGGGTAATTCTTGGAGTGAGCAAAGACCCAGGCGGACGAACGTCCGCAGGGCACCGGGAGAACGTCATGAGCGAGTCCTTCGGAGATCCCGTCACCCGTACTGCCGCCGCTTCCGGCGCCGCCACCGCCCGGGTGGAGGAGCCGGTGATCCACGAGGCCTACGCCTTCGCGTGCTTCAACTGCGGCTTCGGCTGGGAACAGGCGTACGAGATCGAACACGGGACCGGCACCGACGGCAGGCCCAGGTCGACCTACCGGGCCAACGGCGTCCCGGTGCCCTCACCGCTGACCCGGCCGTCCTGCCCCGGCTGCGGCGGCGAGCACGTCCGGATCATGCGGGCCGGGCGGGTGGCCGAGGCCGCCTCGTACTGGCACGCGCCGCTGCATCCGGCGGTCCCGGCCGCCTCCCCGGCCACCGAGGTCAGCCACGCCCCGGCCCGCCCGCGCCGGGAGCACCGGCTGCACCTGCCGTTCCACCTGCACCTGCGCCGCAACCACCACGGCACGCCCGAGGCCTGACGGCCCTCCGCCCGGCGGTGGCAGTGGCGGGGGCCACGGCCACCGCCGGGCGGGCAGGCGGGTCAGGGCGAGGCGGTGGCGGACCCGGTCGGGGTGGCGCCACCGCAGCCGTCCTGCTGCACGGTGAGCGTGATCGGCTGACTCGGCGGGTACGACGCCTCCGGCGAGGCCGCGGGGGACTGCGCCAGCACGGTATCGACGGGGGACGTGCCGGAGCAGGCGCGCACCACGGTGACGTTGCTGAAGCCCTTGAGGTCCGCCTGCGCGGTGGTCAGCGGCAGCCCGACGTAGCTCTCATAGGCGATGCAGTCGTCCTCGGCGGCGGTCAGCGTGACGGGGGTGTTGACCGACACCCGGCTGCCCGCGGTGGGCGACTGCCGGTACACGCCGGGACCGGCCTGGGTGCAGTGGTAGCTGACGTGGATGTTCCCGCCGGGGAAGCCCCGGTCGGTCAGCAGCTGCTTGGCGTAGTCCACGGGCTGGTCGGTCACCGCGGGGACGGTCAGGTAGACCGTGTTCGCGGCGGTGCTGTTCTGCGGGGTCGCGGCGGAGGCGCCGCTGGTCGTGGTGGCGGCGCTGTCGGACGGCGTGGCGGCGGCGCTGCCCGGACCGGTGACGGACGCGGTCGGGCCGGGAAGCCCCGCGCCCTGGCGTCCGGAGCCGCCGTTGCCCTGGTTCGCCAGCACGACACCCACCACGGCAGCGGCCACGAGCAGGGCTGCGCCCAGCACCAACGGCCCCTTCCGCTGCGGTGCAAGCCCGCCTGCGGCCTGCGCCGTCGTCCGCAGCCCGGCAGGGGCCGCAGGGTTCCGGCCGGGGCCGGGCCCTCCTGACAACCCCTCAGCAGCGAACCCGCCGGCCGCGGCCGTCGACGGCCCTCCCACGGACCCGCCGGGGCGGGACGTCGCCGACCCTTCTACGGACCCGCCGGGCACGGCCGTCGGCGGGTTCGCGGAAGGCCCGGGGCCGGGCGTCGGCGGGGTTGCGGAACGGCCGGGGCCTGGCGTGCGTGCCCCCTCCGCGGCGAACCCGGCCGCGCCAAGCGCCGCCGCAGGCCCGAACCCCTGCGGGGGCGTAGCCGCATCCCCGGCCACCGGCACCGGCACGGTCTCGGCAGTCTCGGCACCAGCCCCGGGGGTCCCAGGAGCCTCAGCGGCCCCAGTGGCAAACGCCACCCCGCCCCCGACGCCGGCGCCGGCGGCACCCACAGCAGGCCCCACGCCTGCCGCAGGCCCGGAGCTCGCAGCCGCGCCCGTGCCTGCGCTTGCAGCCGCGCCCGCGCCCGCGGGGGAGCCCGCCTGCACCCGCGGGTCCGCCGAGCCCGTATCCGGCCGTGCGTCCTCCGGCGCCCCCGCGCCGCCCGCAGCGTTCCCCGGGCCTGCGCCCGCGCCGCCCACCGCGCCCGCGCCCCTCGCGTCCGTGCCGCCCCCCGCGGACGCGGGGAGCCGCGGGTCCGCGGTGGCCGAACCCACCGCCGAGCCCCCGCTGCCCGCGCCACCTACCGCCGAGCCCCCGCCAGTCCCCCCGCTCCCGCTCAGCGGTTGTTCCGCTGCGACCTGGGCGATCATCCCAGTCAGTTCCGCCGGGAGCCACAGCGCTGTCGGGTCGTGCGCGTCCGCGCCACCCCCGCCCCGGGCGTCCTCCTCGGCTTCGAGGCGGTCCAGCAGGGCCCCCGGCCCTGGCCTCGCCGACGGGTCCTTCGCCAGGCACGCGCCGACCAGCCCGCGCAGCTCCTCCGGCACCGCCTCCAGCCGCGGCTCACTGTGCACCACCCGGTACAGCAGCGACGGAGTCGCCCCTTCGCCGAACGGCCCGGCCCCGCTCGCCGCGTACGCCAGCACCGCGCCCAGCGAGAACACGTCCGTCGCCGGGGTCACCGGCGACCCCTCGATCTGCTCCGGCGACATGAAGCCGGGGGAGCCGACGATGACCCCGGTCCTGGTCAGCTCGGTGGCCTCGACCGCCCGCGAGATGCCGAAGTCGATCACCCGCGGCCCGTCCGCCGCCAGCAGCACGTTCGACGGCTTGAGGTCGCGGTGGACCACCCCGGCCCGGTGGATCGCGACCAGCGCCTCGGCGAGTCCCGCCGCCAGCGCCCGGACCGACTCGACCGGCAGCGGCCCGTGCTCCCGCACGGCCTGGCTCAGCGCCGGGCCCGCGACGTACTCGGTGGCCAGCCACGGCGTCTCGGCCTGCGCGTCCGCGTCCAGCACGGCGACGGTGAACGCCCCGCCGACCGCCCGTGCGGAGGCGACCTCGCGGGCGAATCGGGCCCGGAAGTCCGGGTCGTCGGCCAGTTCCGCCCTGATCACTTTCAGTGCCACCCGGCGCCCGCCCCGCGAGCGGGCCAGGTAGACCCGGCCCATCCCGCCCGCGCCCAGTCTGGCCAGCAGCCGGTACCCGCCCACCTGCTGCGGGTCACCCGATTCCAACGCCTGCACAGTTCCCCCCTGTCGAAGCCCCGCCTACCAAAGGGAACACCGTAGGCGCTCCCCTTGCCTAGCCCCTCCCGTAACGGTCCGTAATCGAAGCGAAGTGGGACGGAAGCCTTCGGTAGGATGACGCTCGGCTTCCGGCAGCCGGTTCGGTCCGGTTCAGCACCGTGGTTCCACACCCCCGTTTCGACACTCACGCTTCGACACCTTCACAAGGAGCATCCCCGAGATGACCCGCCAGTTGATCACCAGCGCGCTTCCCTACATCAACGGGATCAAGCACCTGGGCAACATGGTCGGGTCGATGCTCCCGGCGGACGTGTACGCCAGGTACCTGCGGCTGCGCGGCGACGAGGTGCTCTACATCTGCGCCACCGACGAGCACGGCACCCCGGCCGAGCTGGCCGCCAAGGACGCGGGCCTCCCGGTCGCCGACTACTGCGCCGAGCAGCACGACATCCAGCGGGCGATCTACGAGGGCTTCGGCCTCTCCTTCGACTACTTCGGCCGCAGCTCCTCGCCGCAGAACCGGGAGATCACCCAGACCATCGCCCGCCAGCTGCAGGCGAACGGCTTCATCGAGGAGCGCTCGGTCCGCCAGGTCTACTCGGTCGCGGACGGCCGCTTCCTGCCGGACCGCTACATCGTCGGCACCTGCCCGCACTGCGGCTACGACAAGGCCCGCGGCGACCAGTGCGAGAACTGCACCCGGGTGCTCGACCCCACCGACCTGATCGACCCGCGCTCCGCGATCAGCGGCAGCAGCGAGCTGGAGGTCCGCGAGACCGCGCACCTGTTCCTGCTGCAGTCCAAGCTGGCCGAGGAGGTCGAGGCCTGGGTGGACGAGCACGGCAAGGACTGGCCGGTGCTGGCCTCCTCGATCGCCCGCAAGTGGCTCACCGAGGGCCTGCACGACCGGGCCATCACCCGGGACCTGGACTGGGGCGTCCCGGTCCCGGCCGACACCTGGCCCGGCCTGGCCGCCGAGGGCAAGGTCTTCTACGTCTGGTTCGACGCCCCGATCGAGTACATCGGCGCGACCAAGGAGTGGGCCGACGCGGCCCCCGACGGCGAGTCGCGGGAGTGGAAGTCCTGGTGGTACCAGGCCGACGACACGGTCCGCTACACCCAGTTCATGGGCAAGGACAACGTCCCGTTCCACTCCGTCATGTTCCCGGCCACCCAGCTGGGCACCCGTGACGCCTGGAAGAAGGTCGACTTCCTCAAGCCCTTCAACTGGCTGAACTACTACGGCGGCAAGTTCTCCACCAGCCAGCAGCGCGGCATCTTCACCGACGCCGCGCTGGAGATCCTGCCCGCCGACTACTGGCGCTACTTCCTGATGGCCAACGCCCCGGAGTCGGACGACACCAACTTCACCTGGGAGCTGTTCGCCTCCTCGGTGAACAAGGACCTGGCGGACACCCTCGGCAACTTCGTCAACCGGGTGCTCTCCTTCTCCCGCAAGCGCTTCGGCGACGAGGTCCCGGCCGGACGCGAGGCCGGCGAGGCCGAGCGCGCGCTCGGCGAGCAGACCGCCGAGCTGCTGGCCGAGTACCAGGCCCAGCTGGACGCGCTGCAGTTCCGCAAGGCCGCCCAGGCGCTGCGCGCGCTGTGGAGCGCGGGCAACTCCTACCTGGAGACCAAGGCCCCCTGGCTGGAGGCCAAGACCGACCTGGACGGCGCCGCGCTGACGCTGCGCACCGCGATGAACCTGATCCACCTCTACGCGGTGGTCTCCGCGCCGTTCATCCCGACCAGCAGCGCCGCGATGCGCGCCGCGTTCGCGCTCGCCGACGACACCCGCAGCTGGGTGGACGCCGACGAGGCCCGCGCGCTGGCGTTCGTCCCGGCCGGGACGGCCTTCACCGTCCCGCCGGTGCTCTTCGCCAAGATCACCGAGGACGACCTGGACGCCTACCGCAGCCGCTTCGGCGGCGCGGTCGAAGCGGTCTGACCCCCGGTCATGGCCTCGTCCAAGAAGTCCCAGGCGGACCGCAAGACCGCCCCGCCGCTGCCCGAACCGCTGCGGGTCGCGGTCGCCGACTCGCACACCCACCTGGACATGCAGGACGGCACCCCCGAGGAGGGCCTGGCCAAGGCCGCCTCGGTGGGCGTCGGCACCGTGGTCCAGGTGGGCTGCGACCTGCCCGGCTCGCGCTGGGCGGCCGAGCTGGCAGCCCGTCACCCGGAGGTCCACGCCACCGTCTCGCTGCACCCCAACGAGGCGCCGCGGCTGGTGCTCGGCGACCCGGACGGCTGGTCCGGCCAGAAGCGGGGCCCCGGCGGGACGAAGGCGCTGGACGAGGCGATCGCCGAGATCGACGCCCTGGCGGCGCTGCCGCAGGTCCGCGGGGTCGGCGAGACCGGCCTCGACTACTTCCGCACCGGCCCGGAGGGGGTCGAGGTGCAGCAGGAGTCGTTCCGCCGCCACATCGCGCTGGCGAAGAAGCACGGCAAGGCCCTGGTGATCCACGACCGGGACGCCCATGACGACGTGCTGCGGATCCTCCGCGAGGAGGGCGCGCCGGAGCGCACCGTCTTCCACTGCTACTCCGGCGACGCCGCGATGGCCAAGGTCTGCGCCGAGGCCGGCTACTACCTGTCCTTCGCCGGACCGGTGACCTTCCCGGCCAACCAGGCCCTGCGGGACGCGCTCGCAGCCACCCCGCTGGACCGGGTCCTGGTCGAGACCGACGCCCCGTTCCTCACCCCGGCCCCGTACCGGGGACGCCCCAACGCCCCGTACCTGATCCCGGTCACGTTGCGGGCGATGGCCGCCGTGCGCGGCCTGGACGAGGACGCGATGGCGACCGCGATCGCCGCCAACACCGCCCGCGCGTTCGACTACTGACGGCGCGTTCGCTCCGGAACGGATGACCGAACGGCCGGTCCGCTCGTTGATCGTTCCGGCGGCCCGAATCCGGACCGCTTCTGACGACCGGTCGGCGGAGGGCTTGAGGGTGAACGTTTCCGCGGGGATCCAGAGCGTGCAGCGCGGGCTGCCCAGGGCACTGGCGCTGGCCCTGCTGGTCGGCGGAACCGGGGGTTTCGCCGCCCAGCAGCACCTGGCGCACAGCAGGCCGGACGCCGAGCCACTCGCCGCGAGCGAGCCGGATGCCGAACCGGTCGCGACGGTGCCGCTGTACGCGCCCACGGTGGTGGACGTGACCCCGCGGGTGGCTCCGGGCCCCGCGCTGGTCCGGGTCGCCGAACCGGCCTCGCGCGGGCTGCTCGCGCCCCGGCACGCGCTGCCGCGGGCGGAGCGGAGCACCGAGCGGAGCGAGCGGCGCGGGGAGTGGTCGCAGCCCACCGGGCGGCACCGCGGGGACAGCGACCGGTCGGACGGCCACGGCGGCACCCGCACCGGCGAGCTGAACTGGTCCGCGCTGGCCCGCTGCGAGGCGGGTGGCAACCCGCACGCGGTCGACCCCAGCGGGCGCTACGGCGGTCTGTACCAGTTCGACAGCGGCACCTGGCACAGCCTCGGCGGCACCGGCCGCCCGCAGGACGCCTCCCCGTCCGAACAGACCGCCCGCGCCCGCAAGCTCTACCACCAGCGCGGCGCCGCCCCCTGGCCTGCCTGCGGCCGCCGCGCGGGCGGCTAGACCCGGCGGGCGCGGCCCGACCCGTAGGCTTACCGGGTGAGCACCAGTACCGACCCCTCGTCCGACCCCCGCCCGGCGGAGGACTCCGCCCTCAGTGACGCCCCCGCCTCGGGTGACGACCCGGCCTCCGGCAACGCCCCGGCTCCCGCCGACGCCCCCGCCGACGGCGGCTCGCTGCTCGGCGCGGCCGACATCCGCGGCCTCGCCGCGGCCCTCGGGGTGCGGCCGACCAAGCAGCGCGGGCAGAACTTCGTCATCGACGCCAACACCGTGCGCCGGATCGTCCGCGCCGCCGGGGTCGGCCCGGAGGACGTGGTGGTGGAGGTCGGCCCCGGGCTCGGCTCGCTCACCCTCGGGCTGCTGGAGGTCGCCGACCGGGTCACCGCGGTGGAGATCGACCCGCTGCTCGCCCGGCACCTGCCGACCACCGTCGCCGCCCGGACGCCCGAACGGGCCGCCCGCTTCGCGCTGGTCGAGGGCGACGCCATGGCCGTCACCGAACTGCCGGGCCCGCCGCCCACCGCGCTGGTCGCCAACCTCCCCTACAACGTCGCCGTCCCGGTGCTGCTGCACATGCTGGAGACCTTCCCCAGCATCGAGCGAACCCTGGTGATGGTGCAGTCCGAGGTCGCCGACCGGCTCGCCGCCGCCCCCGGCAGCAAGGTGTACGGCGTCCCCTCGGTCAAGGCCAACTGGTACGCCGAGGTGAAGCGGGCCGGTGCGATCGGCCGCAATGTGTTCTGGCCCGCGCCCAACGTCGACTCCGGCCTGGTGTCGCTGGTCCGGCACGATCCGCCGCAGACCACGGCCACCCGGCAGGAGGTCTTCGCGGTGGTGGACGCCGCCTTCGCCCAGCGCCGCAAGACGCTCCGCGCCGCGCTGGCCGGCTGGGCCGGCTCCCCGGCCGCCGCCGAGCAGGCGCTGACCGCCGCGGGCATCGACTTCACGCTCCGCGGCGAGACCCTGACGGTCGAGCAGTTCGCCCGGATCGCCGAGGCGAAGCCGCTCCCCGCCGATACGGCAGAATGAGCCGCACCACCACCTCGCACCACCACCTCGCAGCGCTGGGAGTAGCAAGGCCGTGCAGCCGTCGTCGTCCATCACCGTCCGGGTCCCGGCCAAGGTCAACGTCCAGCTCGCGGTCGGCGGCCGGCGCGCCGACGGCTTCCACGGGGTGTCCTCCGTGTTCTTCGCGGTGGGCCTCTACGACCTGGTCACGGTGACCCCCGCGGACCGGCTCCGGATCACCGTGGCCGGCGCCGACGCCGAGCAGGTCCCGGCCGACGCCACCAACCTCGCCGCCAAGGCCGCCCTGCTGCTGGCCGCGCGGCACGGCATCGAGCCGAAGGCGCACCTGCACATCGACAAGGGCATCCCGGTGGCCGGCGGCATGGCCGGCGGCAGCGCGGACGGCGCCGCCGCGCTGGTCGGCTGCGACGCGCTGTGGGGGACCGGCGCCGACCGCGCCGTGCTGCTGGAGCTCGCCGCCGAACTGGGCAGCGACGTCCCGTTCAGCCTGCTCGGCGGGGTCGCCCTGGGCGAGGGCCGCGGTGAGCGGCTGACCCCGGTGCCGACCGGCGGCGGCTTCCACTGGGTCTTCGCGGTCGCCGACGGCGGGCTCTCCACCCCCGCCGTGTACGGGGAGTGCGACCGGCTGCGCGACCTCACCACCGGCTCCTCCGATGCCGACGTCCCGGTCCCGGCTGCCGACCCGGCCCTGCTGGAGGCGCTGCGCACCGGCGACGCCGGCGCGCTCGGCGCGACCCTGCGCAACGACCTCCAGGCCGCCGCGCTCTCGCTGCGCCCGTCCCTCGCCGACACCCTGCGCGCGGGCACCGAGGCCGGCGCGATCGGCGCGCTGGTCTCCGGCTCCGGCCCCACCTGCGCTTTCGTCGCCAAGGACGCTGCCGCCGCGGACGCCCTGGCCGCCGCCCTCACCGCCTCCGGCACCTGCCGCAGCGCCCGGGTCGCCGAGGGCCCGGTCCCCGGCGCGGTCGTGGTCTGACGGACCGCCCGGTCCGGCCGCACCCGGGCCGGGACGGGCCGCACCCGGGCCAGGACCGGCGCCCGTCCCGCGGCGACTAGGCTGGTGGGGTGGTAGGCGCGTCCGCCTGCACCCCCAAGCCCCCGCAGGAGCGCAGCACCCGTGGCAGTCAACCTCGTCACCGTCGAAGCCGTCACCAAGGTGTACGGCACCCGCGCCGTCCTGGACCGGGTGTCCGTCGGCGTCAGCGAGGGCGACCGGATCGGCGTCGTCGGGCGCAACGGGGACGGCAAGACCACCCTCACCCGGATCATGGCCAAGTTGGAGGACGCCGACTCCGGCCGGGTCACCCACGTCGGCGGGCTCCAGGTCGGCGCGCTCACCCAGAGCGACAGCCTGGACCCGAAGGCCACCATCCGGCACGAGGTCATCCGGGACATGGACGACCACGAGTGGGCCGGCAACGCCAAGGTCCGCGACGTGCTCACCGGCCTGTTCGGCAGCCTCGACCTGCCCGGCTTCGCCCAGGGCCTGGACACCGTGATCGGCCCGCTCTCCGGCGGCGAGCGCCGCCGGATCGCGCTGGCCAAGCTGCTGATCGCCGAGCCCGACCTGCTGGTCCTGGACGAGCCCACCAACCACCTCGACGTCGAGGGCATCTCCTGGCTGGCGGGCCACCTGCGGGCGCGCCGCTCCGCGCTGGTCGTGGTCACCCACGACCGGTGGTTCCTGGACCAGGTCTGCACCCGGATGTGGGACGTCCAGGACGGCACCGTGCACGAGTACGAGGGCGGCTACTCCGACTACGTCTTCGCCCGCGCCGAGCGGATGCGGATCGCCGCGACCGAGGAGACCAAGCGGCAGAACCTGGTCCGCAAGGAGCTGGCCTGGCTGCGCCGCGGCGCCCCGGCCCGTACCTCCAAGCCGCGGTTCCGGGTCGAGGCGGCCAACGAGCTGATCGCGGACGTGCCGGAGCCGCGGGACCGGGCCGAGCTGATGAAGTTCGCCAACTCCCGGCTCGGCCGCACCGTGTTCGAGCTGGAGGACGTCACCGTCCAGGCCGGGCCCAAGGTGCTGCTGGAGCACCTCACCTGGAACCTGGGCCCCGGCGACCGGATCGGCCTGGTCGGCGTCAACGGCGCGGGCAAGACCTCGCTGATGCGGGCCATGCAGGCGGCCTGGGACAGCCAGGGCGACGTGCAGCCGGCAGCCGGACGGGTGGTGGTCGGCAAGACCGTCAAGCTGGCCTACCTCTCCCAGGAGGTGGCCGAACTGCCGCCGACGCTGCGGGTGCTGGAGTCGGTGGAGCAGGTCCGCGGCCGGGTGGACCTGGGCAAGGGCCGGGAGATGTCGGCCAGTCAGCTCTGCGAGACCTTCGGCTTCGGCAAGGAGAAGCAGTGGACGCCGGTCGGCGACCTCTCCGGCGGCGAGCGCCGTCGGCTGCAACTGCTGCGGCTGCTGATGGACGAGCCCAATGTGCTGTTCATGGACGAACCGACCAACGACCTGGACATCGAGACCCTGAGCCAGCTGGAGGACCTGCTGGACGGCTGGCCCGGATCGCTGGTGGTGGTCAGCCACGACCGGTACTTCATCGAGCGCACCACCGACCAGGTGTTCGCGCTGCTCGGCGACCGGGCGCTGCGGATGCTGCCCAAGGGCGTCGACGAGTACCTGGAGCGGCGGCACGCCATCGCCGAGCGGGCGGCGGCGGCCATGCCCGCGGCGACCTTCGCCAAGAAGACCGGCGGCGACACCCGAGCCGCGAAGAAGGAGCTCCAGCGGATCGAGCGGCAGATCCAGAAGCTGGACAAGGAGGAGGCCAAGCTGCACGAGCAACTGGCCGCCAACGCATCCGACTTCGGCAAGGTCGCGGAGCTGGACGGCAGGCTCAGGGCGCTCAAGGAGGAGCGGGACGAGCTGGAGCTGGAGTGGCTGGAGCTGGCCGAGGACGTCTGAGCGGCCCCGGATTCACTCCATCCGGTGAACGTACGGCCGAATGCCTTGCTGACTGTGCGTGAGTTTATAGCGTGTGTGCTCACAGGACGTAGTCGGGGGTGGGGGCATGGCAGGGTTCTTGCTGGTACGGCCGGAGGCGCTGGACGCCGAGGCCGGGGTGTTCGCCGCAGCCGCGGTGGCGGTCGGGTCCGCGGCGGCGCGGGCCCGGGTGGGGCTGGCGGCGGGTGCGGGCGGGCTGCCGGGGTGGCGGATCGCCGCGGCGCTGGAGGAGTGCGCCGCGGGCTGGGGACAGTGCCTCGCGGCGCTGTCCGCCGCGCTGGCCGGCGACGCCGACAACCTGCGCGCCACGGCCGGGAACTACCGCGCGGTGGACGCCGGGGTGGCCCGCAGCCTGTCGGACCGGCTCCGATGACAGCGCTGACCGCGGCCCTGGTGTCCGGGGTCGACCCGGTGTCACTCTCCGCCGCAGGGCAGGAGTGTGACGCCCTGTCGGTGATCCTGGCCGACCGCGACGCGACCCTCACCGAGGCCCGCGGGCCTGGCCGCGCCGGGTGGCACGGCATCGCCGCGGACCACGCCGCGCTGGTGCTGCAGGAGGAACGGCAGCGGCTGACCACGGCGGCGGACCAGTTCCGGGCCCTGGCCTCGCTGCTGGTCCAGGCCGCCGAGGAGCTGACCGCGGCCCGCGCCGAGGTCCGTACGGTCCTGGCCGAGGCCCGCGCCGCCGGCTGCGCCGTCCACGGCGACACCGTCGTCCCGGCGACGGCGACGGCCGGGCCCGCGTCTCACACCGGCGGCACCGTGGTCGGGCGCTCCGGCGGCGCCTCGGCGGGGGCCGGCTCCGCCCACGCCGCCCAACTCACCGCGCGGTTGGCCGCCGCGCTGGCCGCCGCCGAGCGGACGGATCAGCGCTGTGCCGCCGTCCTGGCGGGTTCGGCCGCGCAGGCCGGTGGCGCGGACGGGCTGGATCCGGATGCCGCCCGGACCACCCTGCTCGCCGCCGCCGCGCTGGTCGAGGCCTCGCTGCCGGCCCCGGACAGCACCCCGGCGCAGGTGCACTCCTGGTGGCTGCGGCTCGACCCACGGCAGCGGGAGATGCTGCTGCGTGATCAGCCGCAGCTGGTCGGCAGCCTGGACGGGGTCCCCGCCGCCGCCCGGGACCGCGCCAACCGCGCCCTGCTCGACCACCTCCTCGCCGACGGCGTGGGCGACGGACAGGGCCGCGGTGGCGGCGCGGACAGTGAGCCGACCAAGGGCCTGCTGGCGATCAGCGACCGGCTGGCCCGGCAGCACGGCGCGTCCCCGCCCGCGCTGCTGCTGTCCCTCGGCCTCACCGGCCAGGGCCGCGCCGTGCTGTCCTTCGGTGACCCGGACACCGCCGACCACATCTGCGTCTACGTCCCCGGCATGGGCACCACGCTCGCCGACGTCGCCGGAAAGGACGGCGACCGCGCGCTGGCGCTGCACGCCGCCGCGGTCGCGGCCGACCGGTCCGCCCGCCCCGGGGCCACCGCCGCCATGGTCTGGCTCGGCTACGACGCCCCGCAGGGCCTGTCCGCCGCGGCGGGGGACTCCCGCGCCGCGGCCGGGGCGGTCGGCTACGACCGCTTCCTGCGGGGGCTGCGGGTGACCGGGGCCAGGCCTCCCGCGCGGCCCCCCGCGCACCTCACCGCGCTCGGCCACAGCTACGGCTCGCTGCTGGTCGGCCTGGCCGCCCGCCGCCCCGGCGGCACCGGCGCCGACGACCTGGTGCTGATCGGCAGCCCGGGGACGGGCGCGCGGCACGCCTCCGAACTGGGCGTGGCCCCGGGCCGGGTCTGGGTCGGCGCGGCCCCGCAGGACCCGGTCAGCAGCCTGCTGCCGTCACCCCGTCAGGGCGGCCTGATCGCGGCCGGGGCGATCCTCTCCGGTGTCCTGCCCCCGCTGCGCATGCCGGTCCAGCAACTGGCCGAGGAGCGCGGCACGGCCTGGTTCGGGACCAACCCGGCCGCGCCCTCGTTCGGCGCCCGCCCGCTCCCGGTGGACGGCGGCCGGGGCCCCGGCGGGGGCGTCGCCGGGGCCCACTCGCACTACCTCGACCCGGGTAGCCGCAGCCTCGCCGCCATCGGTCGGATCATCGTCGGCGGGCACTGATCGAACAGACTCCGGGGGATTTTACGTTTGGGGCGATGACCAGGTAGTGTCTTCCTCGTTCGCCCCTATAGCTCAGTCGGTAGAGCGTCTCCATGGTAAGGAGAAGGTCTGCGGTTCGATTCCGCATGGGGGCTCGTTCGAATCGAAGGCCCTCGCCGCTGGCGAGGGCCTTCGGCGTTCTTCCGGCGTTTCTCCGGCGCGCGCCCCGGCTCGCCCACCCCGATTCCCCCGTCCAGGTGCTGGCAGTACGTACCCGTCATGCGTTGTGATGGTGCGTCACCGGAACTGCGGCGGCGACGTGCGGACCGCACGCGCACCGCAGGCGGACCACCAGGGGGGCGCTGTGGGCGTCAGGCTCGTAGTGGCGGACGACCATCGGCTGCTGGCGGAGGCGCTGGCCGCGGCGCTGCAACTGCGGGGCCACCGGGTGCTCGCGGTGGCGACCCCGGTGTCGGCCGCCGCCGAGCTGGTGCTGCACCGGCGTCCTGAGCTGTGCCTGCTCGGAGTGGCGCACCCGGAGGATCCGGCCGCCTTCGAGGTGGTGCGGCGGATCCGCCGGGAGCGCCCCGAGGTCGGCGTGGTGGTGATGGGCGCGGTCGGTGCGCTGGGCGGGGTGGCCGCGGCGTTCGGCGCGGGCGCGTCCGGCTACGTCCGGCAGGACGAGCGGATCGAGGTGGTCGAGCGCGCGCTGACCCGGGTCCGCGCGGGCGAGGCGGCGGTGGCCCCGGAACTGCTGCACGCGGTGTTCCGGCACCTGCTGCGCCCGGTGTCCGAGCCCGACGACGAGGCGCTGCGGCTGCTCCGGCTGCTGACCCGCCGTGAGGTCCAGGTGCTGATCCGGATCGCGGACGGGCAGGACACCCGGGAGATCGCCGCGGGGATGGCCATCGCGCCGAGCACCGCGCGCACCCATGTCCAGCGGGTGCTGATGAAGCTCGGAGCCAGGACCCGGCTGGAGGCCGCGGCCGTCGCGGCCAGGACCGGCCTGCTGGAGCGTGCCGCCGACCACTGATCCGAACATACGAACCTGTTGACTGATGAGTTTTTGTGTTTGATTATGTTGACATCAGGTTCGCGTGAGCGTGGCAAGGGTGGAGCGCGTAGTGAAGAAGACCAGCACTCGGTTGGCCGACGGCCGCGAGTTGATCTACTACGACTCCCGCGACGACCTCGTCCGCGACGATCCGGACCGGCGTCCGCTGGAGGCGACCAGCACCGCTTCGGAGATCCGCTACGACCCGCTGCTGGACGAGTGGGTGGCCATCGCCTCGCACCGGCAGGGCCGGATCTACCACCCGCCGGCCGACGAGTGCCCGCTCTGCCCCTCCCGGGACGGGCGGCTCAGCGAGATCCCGGCGGCCGACTACGAGGTGGTGGTCTTCGAGAACCGCTTCCCCTCGCTGACCAGCGCCGTGACCGGCGCCGCGACCGGCTCGGTGACGGACCAGGACGCCGCGCCCGGCGAGCAGCGGAGCGGCCCGCTGCCGCAGCTGGCCCGTCCCGGCGTGGGCCGCTGCGAGGTGGTCTGCTTCACCTCGGACCACGACGCCTCCTTCGCCGACCTGACCCCGGCCCAGGTCGCCCTGGTGCTGGAGGCCTGGACCGACCGCACCGCCGAACTCTCCGCGCTCCCCGGCGTCGAGCAGGTGTTCTGCTTCGAGAACCGCGGCAAGGAGATCGGGGTGACCCTCGGCCATCCGCACGGCCAGATCTACGCCTATCCCTTCGTCACCCCGCGCACCGAGCGGATGCTCGCCGCCACCGCCGCGCACCGCAGGCGCACCGGACGCAACCTCTTCGACGACCTGCTGGCCGCCGAGCGGGCCGACGGCCGACGGGTCGTCAGCGCCGGTGAGCACTGGACCGCCTTCGTCCCCTACGCCGCGCGCTGGCCCTACGAGGTGCACCTCTACCCGAACCGCAGGGTCGGCGACCTGCTCGCGCTGAACGAGGCCGAGCGGGCCGAGTTCTGCACCCTCTACCTCGACCTGCTGCAACGCTTCGACCGGCTGTTCGACGCCGAGGGCGGCGCCCGGACCCCGTACATCGCCGGCTGGCACCAGGCGCCGGGCCGTTCCGGCGCGCCCGGCACAGGCGGTGAACTGGCGCTTCACATGGAGCTCTTCACCATCCGTCGTACGGTGGGGAAGCTCAAGCACCTGGCCGGGTCCGAGTCCGGCATGGACGTGTTCATCAACGACGTGTCGCCGGAGCAGGCGGCGCGGCGGCTACGAGAGGTCTCCCCGTGACTCCGCAGAGCAAGTACCTGGTCACCGGCGGCGCCGGCTACGTCGGCGGCGTGGTCGCCGCGCACCTGGTCGAGGCCGGCCACGAGGTGGTGGTCCTGGACGACCTGTCCACCGGCCACCGCGCCTCGGTCCCGGCCGGGGCGGCCTTCGTCCAGGGCCGGATCCAGGACGCCGCCGACGTGCTGGACGGCTCCTTCGACGGGGTGCTGCACTTCGCCGCCAGCTCGCAGGTCGGCGAGTCGGTCGCGGACCCGGGGAAGTACTGGCGCAACAACGTCGCCGGGTCGATGGAACTGCTCGCCGCGATGCGCAAGGCCGGGGTCGGCCGGCTGGTGTTCTCCTCCACCGCCGCCGTCTACGGGGAGCCGGAGAGCGTGCCGATCGAGGAGACCTCGCGCACCGCCCCGACCAACCCCTACGGCGCGACCAAGCTCGCCGTCGACCACATGATCACCGGCGAGGCGCAGGCGCACGGCCTGGCCGCGGTCTCGCTGCGGTACTTCAACGTGGCCGGGGCGTACCGGGAGCAGGGCGAGCGGCACGACCCGGAGTCGCACCTGATCCCGCTGGTGATCCAGGCCGCGCAGGGCCGCCGCCCGCACATCGCCGTCTACGGCGAGGACTACCCCACCCCGGACGGCACCTGCGTCCGCGACTACATCCACGTGGCCGACCTGGCCGAGGCGCACCTGCTGGCGCTGGCCGCGGCGAGTCCCGGCGAGCACCTGGTCTGCAACCTGGGCAACGGCAGCGGCTTCTCGGTCCGCGAGGTGATCGAGGCGGTCCGCCGGGTCACCGGCCGCGAGGTCAGCGCGGTCCCGGCGGAGCGCCGCCCCGGCGACCCGGCCGTGCTGGTCGCCTCCGCCGAGCGCGCCCGCACCCTGCTCGGCTGGACCCCCACCCGCACCGACCTCGACGGCATCGTCGCCGACGCCTGGGCCTTCGCCCGGGCCCTGGAGAAGGAGTAAGCAGTGACACCACCCGCGGAGGCTGTGCGGAAGGGCTTCGCCGCCCTGTACGGCACCGACCCGGAAGGCGTCTGGCAGGCGCCGGGCCGGGTCAACGTGATCGGCGAGCACACCGACTACAACGACGGCTTCATGCTCCCGATCGCCCTCCCGCACGCCGCCCGGGTCGCCGCGTCCCGGCGCGGGGACGGAATCCTGCGCCTGCACAGCGGCCAGTCCCCGGACGGCGGGGTGACCGAGCTGCGGGTCGACGACCTGGCCCCGGGCACGGTCGACGGCTGGGCCGCCTACCCGGCCGGGGTGGTCTGGGCGCTGCGCCGGGCCGGGCACCAGGTCGGCGGCGCCGACCTGCACCTGGACAGCGACGTGCCGACCGGCGCCGGGCTCTCCTCCTCCGCCGCGCTGGAGTGCGCCGTCGCCACCGCCTACAACGACCTCCACGCACTGGGCCTGACACCGGCTCAGCTGGCGGGCCTGTGCCAGGGCGCGGAGAACGACTTCGTCGGCGTCCCCTGCGGCATCCTGGACCAGCTGGCCTCCAGCTGCTGCGCCGAGGGGCAGGCGCTGTTCGTGGACGCCCGCAGCCTGGCGACCCGTCAGGTGCCTTTCGACCTGGCCGGGCACGGCCTGGTGCTGCTGGTCATCGACACCCAGGTCAAGCACGCCCACGCGGACGGCGCCTACGCCGAGCGCCGCAAGGGCTGCGAGCGGGCCGCCGCGCTGCTCGGCGTCCCCGCCCTGCGGGACGTGCCGTACGACGGCCTCGACCGGGCGCTGGCCCGGCTGCCCGAGGGCGAGCTGCGGTCGCTGACCCGGCACATCGTCACCGAGGACGCCAGGGTCGAACGGGTGATGGCCCGCCTGGACGTGGACGACCTGCGCGGCATCGGCCCGATCCTGACCGAGGGCCATGCCTCGATGCGCGACGACTTCGCCATCTCCTGCGCCGAGACCGACCTCGCGGTCGAGACCGCGGTGGCCGCGGGCGCGCTCGGGGCGCGGATGACCGGCGGCGGCTTCGGCGGCTCGATCATCGCCCTGGCCGACGCGGCGGACGCCGGGACGGTTGCCGCGGCCGTCGCGGTGGCGTTCGCGGACCGCGGCTGGACCGAGCCGCGGGCCTTCACCGCGGTTCCCGGGCCGGGGGCGCGGCGGCTGACCTGACTCATACCCGCGTCCGGGATCCGACCCTGTCGTTCCCCCGCTCCTGACGACCTTGAGGCCCTACCCTGATCCCTTGGAGGTCCGGCGGGGGCCGGGGCCGCCGGGGGAGGGGGACGACTGTGGCGCGTATCCGGGTCCTGGTGGCGGACAGCCATCGGATCTTCGCCGAGGCCCTGGCCACGGCGCTCGCCGCGGAGCCCGACGTGGACGTCGCCGCGGCGGGCAGCGCCCAGGCGGTGCTGCGGGCGCTGGAACGCGCCAGCACCGAGAACCGCCCCTTCCAGGTCCTCCTGGTCGACGCCGACCTGACCCCCGGCGCGGCCCCCGCGCCCGTCCCGCCCGGCGCCGCCCCCCGCCGCACCGCACTGACCCTCCCGGCCCAACGCCGCCCCCCGGCGACCCCCCACGCCCTGGCCGCACCGCAGCAACCGGGGCCCACCGCGCAGCCCGGTCCCACCGCCCACCCCGGGCCCACCGCGCCCCCCGGCTCCGCCGCGCCCGCCCCGGCACCCGCCGACGGCCCGGTCGGGGGGCCGCCGCCGGTGGACGGCATCGCGACGGTGGCCAGGACCCGTGCCGCGCAGCCGTCGTTGCGGGTGGTCGTCCTCGCCGTGGACGACGATCCGCGCCGGGCGGTCCAGGCGTTGTCCGCCGGGGCCTCGGCCTGGGTCGCCAAGGAGAGTTCGCTGGGCCGGCTGATGGCCGTGGTCCGCGGGGTGCTCAGGGACGAGACCCATGTCCCCCCGCTGCTGCTCACCGGTGTGATCAGGGAGCTCACCTCGGCCCGCCGGGACCGCACCGAGAGCGAGCGCCTGGTGGAGTCGCTGACGCCGCGCGAGAGACAGGTGCTGCGCTGCATGGTGGCCGGCCTCGGCCGGCAGGCCGTCGCCGACCGGCTCTACCTCTCCCCGCACACCGTGCGCACCCACATGCAGAACGTCCTCGGCAAACTCGGCGTGCACTCCACCCTGGCCGCCGTCGCGGTGGCCCGCCGGGCGGGCGTCGGCCCGGCCGACTGAGCCCCCGCGCGGACCCGACCCTGCGCACCTCACCCCCGAGGAAGCCTCAGGGCGGCGCGGGCAGCAGCGGACGCCAGGCGTCCGTCGTCCGCACCAGCCGCTGGGCGACCAGCTCGCCGCTCCCGGCCAGCGCCAGCGCGCACAGGATCGCCGCCAGGTGCTCCACCCCGGCCAGGTTGGGGAACAGCGCCTGCTCCAGCACCATCGCCAGCACGGTCGCGCCCCCGGTGAGCCAGGCCCGGTAGCGCCAGGCGACGTACACGGTCAGCGCCACCACCGCCGCCGAGGGACCGGTGTCGCGGACGAAGGTGTCGTCCCACGGCAGCGCGAACAGGTGCTCGGTGCCCCGCGCGCCGGCCTGGACGCCGTGCCGGGCGTAGAGCGTGCCGGCCAGCGTGCCCGCGTAGGCGACGGCCAGCGTCGCCCAGCGGCCGATGGTGAGCTCGGCGATGCCGAAGACCACGAACACCTGTCCCGCCGCGCCCCAGACCGGCAGGTCCGGCGCGGGCACGAACAGCGACATCGGGGTCCGCAGCAGCGACTGCCACAGCGGCAGCGACGCCCGCACCACGCCGATCCGCTCCACCAGCGCGGCGCCGCCCGCGGTGTGCTGGAGCACCTGGAACAGCAGCACCGCCGTGGTGGCGGTGAGCGTCAGCGCCAGGGCCGCGAAGCGGTCCCGGGTGAGGCTGCGCCGCGCCGCGGCGAGCAGTCCGTCTCCCAACAGCAGTGCTCTCATCTCTTCCAAACTAGGACGAAATCCCAGATCAGGCCTCTTTGAGAGGCTCCGCCGGCTTCTCCAGCGCACGGACGTGCCGCCGCTTGAACAGGCTGGGCAGGCTGGGCGCGGTGATGAAGCCCTCGGCCCTGGCCGAGGCCATGCCGATCCTGGGCAGGTCGCTGCTCCGGCTGAACAGCAGGTAGCGCGGCTCCCAGATGGGCCGGTACTTGGCGTTCGCCCGATAGAGGGACTCGATCTGCCACCACCGCGACAGGAAGATCAGCACCGAGCGCCACATCCGCAGCACCGGGCCCGCTCCCAGCCGGCCGCCGCGTTCGAAGACCGCCCGGAACATCGCGAAGTTCAGCGACACCCGCTTCACGCCGACCGCCTCGGCCTGCCCGATCAGCTCGATCACCATGAACTCCAGCAGCCCGTTGTCGGAGTCCCGGTCCCGCCGCATCAGGTCGAGCGAGAGGCCCTCCCGGCCCCAGGGGACGAAGCTCAGCAGCGCCCGCAGCTCGCCCTGTCCGTCGTGGCACTCCAGCATCACGCACTGGCCGTCGTCGGGGTCGCCGAGCCGTCCCAGCGCCATCGAGAAGCCGCGCTCGGTCTGCCCGTCGCGCCACTGGTCGGCGCGTTGCAGCAGCAGGTCCATCTCGGCGTCGGGGATGTCGGCATGGCGGCGCACCCGGACCGTGTAGCCGGCCCGGCCGACCTTCTTGTGCGCCTGGCGGACGCCGCGCATGGCCCGTCCCTCCAGGGTGAACTCGTCCACCTCGACCACCGCCTCGTCGCCCAGCTCCAGCGCGTTCAGGCCGTGCCGGGCGTAGACGGTGCCGCCCTCCTCGCCCGCGCCCATCACCGCGGGGATCCAGGCGTGCTCGCGGGCCTGGTCCAGCCAGCGGTCGATGGCCCCCGGCCAGGCCTCGACGTCCCCGATCGGGTCGCCCGAGGCCAGCGAGACCGCGCCGACCACCCGGTAGACCACCGCGGCCTTCCCGGACGGGGAGAAGACCACCGACTTGTCCCGGCGCAGCGCGAAGTAGCCCAGCGAGTCGCGCTCGCCGTGCCGGTCCAGCAGCGCGCGCAGCTGCAGCTCGTCCTGCGGGCAGAGGTACTCCTTGCCCTTGGGCGAGCGGGACAGCGCGTACAGGACCAGCACCAGGATCAGCGCGCTCATCACGTTGATGGCGATGTCCACCCAGTGCGGGGTGTCGATGCCGCGCTGGTCGGCCCCGGACGGCGCCAGGGTGTAGACCCGCAGCAGCGCGTACCGCAGCTGGACGCCGAAGCTGGAGTCGGCCGCGGTGTTGGTCAGCGCGACCAGGGCGGTGCCGACCGCCACGCCGATCGCGCCGCCGCCGATCAGCACGCCGAGGGCCAGCCGGGGGTTGGAGCGGTCGCCCTTGGCCCGGAACTCCCGCCGGCCGACCAGCAGCGCGACCAGCAGCAGCACGGTGAGGGTGGTGGAGATCCAGTTGAACCAGTGCTCGCGGACCTCCGGCGCGAACGCCAGCAGCAGCACCATCAGGACCGCGTAGAGGCCGCCGACCACGGTGTTCCAGATCCAGGCGGCACGTTTGCGGCGGCGCATCATCATCGCCAGGAACAGCGCCAGCGCGCCCGAGGTGAAGCCGGCGCTGAGCATGTAGGGGGTGAAGAAGTCCCCGGTGTTGTGCCGGGAGACCTGGCTCCGGAAGGGGGCGGAGACGGCTCCGAAGAAGTTGAGCACCGCGGCGATCCGCAGGTACCAGACGGCGAAGCCCGCGGCGCGGGGGCGCCAGGCGGCGAGCCGACCGGGAGGGGTTTCGGAGGACACGTCCCTTGACATCCCTTTCTTCGCTTTACTGGGGGATCTTCATAATTGCATAACATTTCCGCAACACCGTCGGCCGACAAGGCGAGAGCCCGCCCCCCGAACGGCGGGGGCGGGCTCTGCCTGAGGTTGATCCGAGGGGTCAGCGGCGGTGCGCCAGGGTCTGCGCGAACACGGTGGCGATCTCCCCGTACCCGGCCGTGTTGGCGTGGATGTTCTGGTACGGCGTGCACTCCCAGGTCCAGGCGCAGATCCGGGCCACGTTCAGCGGCACCGCGCCGAGGCCGGGCAGGGTCACCTGGTCGGTGAAGTCGTCGGTGGAGAACGCCTTCGAGACGTCCGCGACCGCGAAGCCGTCGTGCCTCAGGCCCTGGTCGATCACGCCGTTCAGCACCGTGGACAGCTGGACCGACTGCCGCGCCAGCGCCTGGCCCGGCGCGCCGGTCAGCCACACCGCGAGGAACGGGTCGTAGTAGTTCATCCCCACGTAGCGGGGTGCGTCGCCGCCGGCCCGGTGCAGCGCCCTGGCGATCTGCGGCAGCTGGGTGGCGACCGTGGCCACGCCCGCGGTGGTGCAGGCCTGGTCGATGGTCCCGCCGGTCAGGCAGCCGTCCACGTTGTTGGCGCCGATGTCCAGGGTCACGTAGCGCACCTCGCCGCGGTGCGCCCGGAGGAACTTCACTGCCGCGTCCAGCTGCGAGGTCGCGCCCGGGTAGCTGCAGATCCCGCCGTTGATCAGGGTGCCGGTGGTCTCGCCGCTGCAGCCGAGCTTGATGTGGACCAGGCGCGGGTCCTGCTTCTTCAGCTTGGCGTAGAGCTGGTCGGTGTACGCCTTCGAGGTGTTGGTGTTGCTGTCCGGCTGGTAGCCGGCGGCCAGCGAGTCGCCGAGCGAGACGTAGTAGTGCGGCGGGGCCGGGTGGTGGTGCGGCCGGCCGCCGTGGCCGTGACCGGGGTCGCGGCCGTGCGCGGAGGCGGTGCCGGTCATCGACGCGGCGGCGAGCGCGACCACCGCGAAGGCGGTCAGACCGCGGCGGATCATGGAGCTGTTGCGCATGGGTGGTGCACCCCTTCTGGGGAGACGCGACACTGCGGCCCCCGGTCCCAGGGAGTATGCCAACCGGTCAGTAGCTTTTGGCAAGACCCGTGCACACATGGGAGGCGCCCCTCCGCCTCAGGACGGAGGGGCACCGGCGGTGCGGGTCAGGAGGTGGGGCTCCAGTAGTCGCCCGCCATCACGATGTAGACCAGGGTCTTGATGGTCTCGCCGTAGTAGGCGTCGCCGAACGGGTTGGACGCCAGCTGCTTCCAGATCGCGTCGGTCCAGGCCTGGTCACCGGAGGCCATCGCCGCCGGGCCGACCGAGTCGCCGGCCTCCTCGGCCTGGGTGTCGCCGGAGACGTTGCCGTTGGCGCAGTTCAGCTTGACGTGCGGCTGGACCTTCGCCGGGTTGCCGCCGGACAGCGACTTCAGGCAGGCCGACTCCAGCTTGGCCGTCTTGTACGCGGTCGCGGCGGTGGTGGAGCCGTTCAGCAGTGCGTCGGTGCCGAGGTGCCAGGGGACCCGGATGGAGTTGTAGCCGACGATGTTGTCCGGCTGGTCCTCCTGGTAGTTGGCCGGGGCCGGCTTGGGGCTGGTGCCGTTGGCGTTGACCACGAAGTCCGAGAGCAGGCCCGAGCTCGCCGAGTAGCCCGCGGTGAACTCGTTGATCACGGCCTCGGTGCGGGTGACCACCTTGCTCCAGTCGTGCGCGGTGTCGTACTTCGCGAACGCCCGCAGGTGGTCCAGCATCATGTCGGACGGACGGGTGTCGGTGTTCGGGCCGTCGTCCTCGCACTTGAGGTGGCCGTCCGGGGCGACGTCGTGGGCGTAGACGCTGGCCAGCCAGGCCTTGGCGTCGGCGGTGTAGCCGCCCCACTGCTTGTCGGCCAGGATCAGCCCGTAGCCGACGTCCAGGTCGCCGTCGGTGGCCGAGTCCGGGGTGCCGGAGTCGGTGTACTTGCAGGTCTTGCCGTCGAGCTGCCACTGCATCAGGCCGTCGGCGTCCTTGTGGTCCTTCACCAGTTGCCACAGGCCGTTGAACTCGGTCTGTGCGGAGGCGTCGTAGCCGGCCATCAGCGGCACGATGTTCATGCCGTAGCCCTGTGCCTCGGAGACGGTGCCGTTGTTGGGGGCGTCGTCGTCGCCCTTGGTGGAGACGTAGTACTCGTTCGAGGCGCAGCCCTTGACCAGGTAGGTCTTCTTCCAGGAGGCGTACTGCTTCTCCACCGCCGCGTCCCGGGTCGCGGCCGAGGCGGACGGCATCACGCCGACCTTGTAGGTGGTGTGGGCGGGGAAGGGCTTGGCCGGAGTGGTCGCGGCGGAGGCGCTCGCACCGCCGACCGCGACGACGCCCAGGCTGAGACAGCCGGCCGCGGCGGTCGCGGCAACCAGCTTCCTGACCGGGCCGCGGAGGTGAAGGGACTGACGGGCCATCGCTGTGGTACTCCTTCGTGGGGAGAGGAGAAGCCTGCCTGCTCTGATAGTTAGGTAAGTTTCCTAACTCGATTTCGGCAAGAGTGGCCCCGTGGCTGGCACTGCGTCAAGAGTGCTGCCGGGGTTCTATTCCGGCAGATTGTCGAACGGGGCGACCAGCTGCCGCAGCAGCCCGGCCAGCTCTCCGCGCTGACCTGCGGAGAGCTCCGAGAGCAGGGCGCGCTCGTGCGCCAGCAGCCCGGCCAGCGCCTGGTCGGCTAGATCCCGCCCGGCCGGGCTCAGTCGCACCAGCACCCCGCGCCGGTCGCCCGGGTCGGGGAGCCGCTGCACCAGGCCCTTGACCGCGAGCCGGTCGATCCGGTTGGTCATCGTGCCGGAGGTGACCAGGGTCTGCGTCAGCAACTGCCCCGGCGAGAGCTGGTACGGGTCGCCGGCCCGGCGCAGCGCGGTCAGCACGTCGAACTCCCACGGCTCCAGGCTGTGCTCGGCGAAGGCGGTGCGCCGGGCCCGGTCCAGATGGCGGGCGAGGCGGCTGATCCGGCTCAGCACCTCCAGCGGTTCCACGTCGAGGTCGGGGCGCTCGCGGCGCCATGCAGCGACCAACCGGTCGACCTCGTCCTCCATGGTTGATCAGTGTAGTGGGCGGTGTGTCGATATGAAGTCTCTTGACATCAAGAGACGAAATCGGCCAAACTCGAAGTATCTTGATGTCGAGATACTTGGAGCATTCCATGACGCCCCCCGTGACGCCCGCGGTGACCTGGGACCCGGCCCAGTACCTCCGCCACGCCGACCACCGCAGCCGCCCGTTCCACGAGCTGGTCGACCGGGTCCCCGGCGTCCCGACCCGGATCGTGGACCTCGGCTGCGGGCCGGGCAACACCACCGCCACCCTCACCGACCGCTGGCCGGGGGCCTCCGTCACCGGCATCGACAACTCCGCCCCGATGATCGACAAGGCCCGCCGGGACCACCCCGGCACCGCCTTCGGGCTCGGCGACATCACCGGCTACGACCCCGCCGCGGACGGCCCCGCCCCCGACCTGATCCTCTCCAACGCCGCGCTGCAGTGGGTCCCCGGCCACGCCGACCTCTTCCCCCGCTGGATCGAGGCGCTGCCGGTCGGCGGCAGCCTCGCCTTCCAGGTCCCCGGCAACTTCGGCGAGCCGACCCACACCCTGCTCACCGCCCTGCGCACCGGCCCCCGTTGGGCCGCGCGGCTGGCCGACCTCAGCCGTCCTGGAGTGCTCCACCCGGCCGACTACCTGGCCCGGCTCAGCGCCCTCGGCTGCACCGTCGACGCCTGGGAGACCACCTACTACCAGGTGCTCCAGGGCGAGGACCCGGTGCTCGACTGGATGCTCGGCACCGGCCTGCGACCCAGCCTGGACGCCCTGCCCGACCCGGCCGAGCGCGCGGAATTCCTGGCCGAGTACTCCGCCGCCCTGGCCGAGGCCTACCCGGCCACCCCGCACGGCACGGTGCTGCCGTACCGCCGGGTCTTCGTCGTCGCCACCAAGGGGTAGGGGCACGCCATGATCATCGCCCTCGACCACGTCCAGCTCGCCGCCCCGCCCGGCAGCGAGCAACGGCTCCGCGACTACTACGCCGGTGTCCTCGGGATGACCGAGATCGCCAAGCCGCCGCTGCTGGCACTGCGCGGCGGCTGCTGGTTCCAGGTCGGCCCGGTGCAGCTGCACCTCGGTATCGAGGAGCCGTTCACCCCGGCCCGGAAGGCCCACCCGGCCCTGCGGATCCAGGGCATCCACGCCTACGCCCGGCAGATCGCCGCCCTGGGCGCGCCCGTCACGTGGGACTACGACCTGCCCGGCCACCACCGCTTCTACTCCACCGACCCGGTCGGCAACCGGATCGAGTTCCTGGAGCCGATCCCGGTGCGGGACTGACCGCGCCGACCGCGACGGCTAGCTCTTGCGGCGGCCCACCAGCTGCGGGCGGCGCTCCATCCCCTCCAGGCCGTGCCAGGCCAGGTTCACCAGGTGGGCGACCACCTCCGCCTTCTTCGGCCTGCGCACGTCCAGCCACCACTGGCCGGTCAGCGCGACCATCCCGACCAGCATCTGCGCGTACATCGGGGCCAGCTTCGCGTCGTACCCGCGGGACTTGAACTCATGGCCGAGGATGTCCTCCACCTGCGTCGCGATGTCGTTGATCAGCGAGGCGAAGGTCCCGGTCGACTGCGCCACCGGCGAGTCCCGGACCAGGATCCGGAACCCGTCGGTGGACGTCTCGATGTAGTCCAGCAGCGCGAACGCCGCCTCCTCGCACAGCTCGCGCGGATGACCGCCGGTCAGCGAGCCGGTCACCATGTCCAGCAGCAGCTGCATCTCCCGGTCCACCACGACCGCGTACAGCCCCTCCTTGCCGCCGAAGTGCTCGTACACCACCGGCTTGGACACCCCGGCCTTGGCCGCGATCTCCTCCACCGAGGTCGCCTCGTACCCGCGCTCCGCGAACAGCGCCCGGCCGACGTCGAGCAGCTGCTCCCGCCGCTGCTTCCCGCTCATCCGCACCCGGCCGGCCCTGCCTCCCGCGGCCGCCGCCGGCTTGCGCGCCCGAGACCCCCGTGCGGCCCGCACGGGTGCGGATGGATCTCCCGCCCCGTCTGACCCACTGCTGCTTTCGTTCACGGGACCATCATGCCGCGCGCCGGGCCGCGATCCGCTCCGGGCTGGGCCAGCGGACGTCCTGCGCCCACCCCGCCAACTCGAACCAGCGGATCAGCCGCGCCGACGAGTCCACCTGCCCGCGCAGCACCCCGTGCCGGGCCGAGGTCGGCTCCGCGTGGTGCAGGTTGTGCCAGGACTCGCCGCAGGACAGGATCGCCAGCCAGGCCACGTTCCCGGAGCGGTCGCGGGACTTGAACGGGTGCTTGCCCACCGCGTGGCAGATCGAGTTGATCGACCAGGTGACGTGGTGCAGCAGCGCCACCCGAACCAGCGAACCCCAGAAGAACGCCGTCAGCGCGCCCCACCAGGACCACGACCACAGCCCGCCGACCAGCGGCGGGAGCAGCACCGAGGCGAGCGTGAAGAACGCGAACTGGCGTGAGATCCAGGAGATGTCACGGTCCTTCACCAGGTCCGGGGCGTAGGTCTGCTGCGGGGTCTGCTCCTCGTCGAACAGCCAGCCCATGTGCGCCCACCACAGGCCCTTGAGCAGCGCCGGGATCGACTCGCCGTAGCGCCACGGGGAGTGCGGGTCGCCGTCCTTGTCGGAGAACCTGTGGTGCTTGCGGTGGTCCGCCACCCAGCGCACGATCGGACCCTCGATCGCCAGGCTCCCGGCCACCGCCAGCGCGATCTTCAGGGCCCGGTTCGCCTTGAACGAGCCGTGGGTGAAGAAGCGGTGGAAGCCGACGGTGACGCCGTGGCAGGCGGTGAAGTACATCACCGTCATGATCACCACGTCGTGCCAGCCGATGCCCCAGCCCCAGGCGAACGGCACAGCGGCGACGACCGCGAGGAACGGCACGGTGATGAACGACCCCAGGGCGACGCGCTCCGCGGTCCCCTGCTTCTCACCGCCGCGGGTCGCCAGCACCGGCTTCGACCCGTCCGGTCGGGTCAGCACGGCCGTCGCGGCGGCGGGGCTCTCCTCAGTGGGCTCAATGCTCATACGGCTACCTCGGGGAAAGGTGGGGTGAGGGGGCGCGATGCCGGAACACCGTGCCTACGGGTCCGTAACCTACGGCATCGTAGGTTGATTGCCCCGCTGCGCACACCCCCACACGCGCCCGGCGTGGCGGGCGGGTGAACAGCTCGCCGCGTCCGGTGGTCCGGAATGGTGGTGGAGCTGAGGCCCCGAAACCCGTAGTCTGTCCAGTGCCTTCCCCGGTTGCTCTGCTGGCACGGGCGGCCAGATTTTGATTCTGGAGGTCGCAGGTTCGATTCCTGCCCGGGGAGCGCCTCAGCTCACGCGTCTGCGGATGCCCGGTGGACGGTTATTCTCGAACGGTCCGGGTGCGCCTGTGCGAAACCCTCTGCGGGCCCGGCGTTCCCTCATCTTCTGACGCCGAGGAGCCTCCAGTCGTGAGCTTCAATCCGCCGGCCGCTGTCGTCGTTCTCGCCGCCGGCGGGGGTACCCGCATGAAGTCGGCGGTGCTGCCGAAGGTGCTGCACCCCCTCTGCGGCCGCACCCTCGTCGGCCACGCCGTCGCCGCCGGGCGCGAACTCCACCCCGAGCACCTGGTCGTCGTCATCGGCCACCTGCGGGAGAAGGTCGCCGCCCACCTCGCCGAGGTCGACCCGGCGGCCCGCACCGTGGTCCAGGACCAGCAGAACGGCACCGGCCACGCCGTCCGCACCGCGCTGGAGGCGCTCGCCGCCGACGGGGTCTCCCTGGACGGCACGGTCGTGGTCAGCACCGGCGACACCCCCCTGCTCACCGGCGCCACCCTGCGCCGCCTGGTCGAGGCGCACTCCGTCGACGGCAACGCCGCGACCGTGCTGACCGCCGAGGTCCCGGACGCCAGCGGCTACGGCCGGATCCTCCGCGGCCCGAGCCACGAGGTGCAGCGGATCGTGGAGCACAAGGACGCCACCGAGGCGCAGCTCCGGATCGCCGAGATCAACTCCGGCGTCTTCGCGTTCGACGCCAAGCTGCTGGGCGAGGCGCTGGGCGAGGTCCGCACCGACAACAGCCAGGGCGAGGAGTACCTGACCGACGTCCTCGGCATCCTCCGCGAGGAGGGCCACCGGGTGGGCGCACTGGTGGCCGGGGACTACCGGGACATCCTCGGGATCAACGACCGGGTGCAGCTGGCCGAGGCCCGCCGGATCATGAACGACCGGCTGGTCGAGGCGGCGATGCGGGCCGGCGTCACGGTGGTGGACCCGGCGACCACCTGGCTGGACGTCCAGGTGACCTACGAGCAGGACGCGGTGGTCCTGCCGAACACCCAGCTGCAGGGGGCGACCAGCATCGGCGAGGGCGCCGAGGTGGGCCCCAACTGCACCCTGCGGGACACCGCGGTCGGCGCGGGCGCCCAGGTGAGCAACACCACGGCGACCGGTGCGGTGGTCGGCCCGGGGGCGACCGTGGGCCCGTACGCCTACCTGCGTCCGGGCACGGTGCTGGGCGCCAAGGGCAAGATCGGGACCTACGTCGAGACCAAGAACGCAGTGATCGGCGCGGGCAGCAAGGTGCCGCACCTCAGCTATGTGGGCGACGCCACAATCGGCGAGGGCAGCAACATCGGCGCGGCCTCGGTCTTCGTCAACTACGACGGCGTGAACAAGCACCACACCACGATCGGGGACCACTGCAGGACCGGTTCGGACAACATGTTCGTCGCCCCGGTCACGGTCGGGGACGGGGCTTACACGGCGGCAGGATCCGTTATCTACAAGGACGTTCCGGCCGGGGCGCTCGGGGTCACCCGTCCGCAGCAGCGCAATGTCGAGGGCTGGGTGGAGCGCAAGCGGCCCGGGACGGCGGCGGCGCACGCGGCGGCCGACGCCCGCGCGCGCGGCGGGGAGTGAGCCCCCGCTGAGCTTCGGTTGGGCTCCGCCGAGGGTCTCAGCTGCTGACCCGGAGGCGACGGGAACCGTCCCCGGCGCGTAACCTGGGTGTCATCCAGGCGCCGCGGACGTCAGTCCCCGTCGGCGCTCCAGCCAACCCCCCAGCAGCCTGGCCGCTCGCCGCGGCGGGCGCAGCGCGCGTTCATGACGCAATGAGGAGACGGTGCAGTGACCGGGATCAAAACGTCCGGTGAGAAGAACTTGATGCTCTTCTCCGGCCGCGCACACCCCGAGTTGGCCCGGGAGGTGGCAGAGCAGCTGGGGGTGGACCTGGTTCCCACGAAGGCTCTGGATTTCGCCAACGGTGAGATCTACGTGCGGTACGAGGAGTCGGTGCGCGGCGCGGACGCGTTCGTGCTGCAGAGCCACACCGCGCCGATCAACCAGTGGATCATGGAGCAGCTGATCATGATCGACGCCCTGAAGCGGGCCTCGGTCAAGAGCATCACCGTGATCATGCCGTTCTACGGCTACGCCCGCCAGGACAAGAAGCACCTCGGCCGCGAGCCGATCTCGGCCCGCCTGGTCGCCGATCTGCTGAAGCAGGCCGGCGCGCACCGGCTGATGTCGGTGGACCTGCACACCGCGCAGATCCAGGGCTTCTTCGACGGCCCGGTGGACCACCTGTTCGCGCTGCCGCTGCTGGCCGACTACGTGGGCGGCAAGGTCGACCGCGACCGGCTGACCATCGTCTCGCCGGACGCCGGCCGGGTGCGGGTGGCCGACCAGTGGTCGGACCGGCTCGGCGCCCCGCTGGCGATCATCCACAAGCGCCGCGACCCCAACGTCGCCAACAAGGTGATGTCGGCCGAGGTGGTCGGTGACGTCAAGGGCCGGGTCTGCGTGCTGGTCGACGACATGATCGACACCGGCGGCACCATCTGCGCCGCCGCCGACGCGCTGTTCGAGCAGGGCGCCGCCGACGTGATCGTGGCCGCCACCCACGGGGTGCTGTCCGGGCCTGCCGCGGACCGGCTGAAGAACTCCCGCGCCAGTGAGTTCGTCTTCACCAACACCCTGCCGACGCCGGGCGAGCTGCAGATCGACAAGGTGACCACGCTGTCGATCGCCCCGCTGATCGCCCGCGCGATCCGCGAGGTCTTCGACGACGGCTCGGTGACCAGCCTGTTCGAGGGCGCGCACTGACCCCTCCGGGGTGTCCCGGGTGACCCGGGATGATCGTTTTGGGTCCCTCGCCGGGCTTCGGCTAGACTGCTGAAACTGCCCGGCGAGGGAGTCCCACCGCAGGTGACCGACTCCGTGATCGACGCGCTGCTCCGCCAGTCCTCTGGCTGGTCGTGCGAGGTGCCACCGGGCAACTCATCCCTGATTCTTCGGGTGAGGTTCTGCCGGTGGCTTTTCTTTTTGAGACCTCCCGGACGTGCCCGCCCCGTGTCCACGAGGAGAGCCGTCATGGCCGACATCCGCCTTGAAGCCCAGCCCCGCAACGAGTTCGGCAAGGGCGCCGCGCGCCGCGCCCGCCGCGAGGGCCTGGTCCCCGCCGTCGTCTACGGCCACGGCACCACCCCGGTCCACGTCAACCTGCCGGGCCACGCCCTGATGCTGGCGCTGAAGACCCCGAACGTGCTGCTCTCGCTGCCGATCGACGGCAAGGACGAGTTCGTGCTGCCGAAGGCCGTGCAGCGCGACCCGATCAAGCGCACCCTGAAGCACGTGGACCTGCTGCTGGTGAAGCGCGGCGAGAAGGTCACCGTCGAGATCCCGATCATCACCGAGGGCGAGCTGGCCCCCGGCGGCAACCTGCTGGAGCACGTCCTCAACAGCCTGCCGGTCGAGGCCGAGGCGACCAACCTGCCCGAGTCGGTCACCGTCTCGGTCGAGGGCCTGACCGCCGGCGACTCCATCCTGGCCAAGGACATCACCCTGGCGAAGGGCACCGCGCTGGCCGTCGAGGACGACACCGTGGTGCTGCACGTCGTCGCCGCGCAGGTCGAGGCCCCGGCCGAGGACGAGGCCGCCGAGGCCGAGGGTGAGACCCCCGCGGAGGCCTGAGCCGTCGCGCTGTCTTCCGTCCGCTGCCCCGGCCCGGTTCCGACCGGCCGGGGCAGCGGCGTATCCGTGCACCAGGAGCAGAGAGGAACCCGGCAGTGGTGAGTGACGAGTACAGCGGCCCGTGGCTGGTGGTCGGCCTGGGCAACCCCGGCGCCGAGTACGCCGGCAACCGGCACAACATCGGCGCCATGGTGGTGGACCTGCTGGCGGGCCGGATCGGCGCCAGGTTCAAGGCGCACAAGAGCCGGAACCAGGTGGCCGAAGGGCGGCTGTCCGGGCAGCGGGTGGTGCTGGCGAAGCCGACCTCCTACATGAACCTCTCCGGCGGACCGGTGACCGCGCTGCGGGACTTCTACAAGGCGCCGGTGGACCGGATCGTGGTGGTGCACGACGAGTTGGACCTCGACTACGCGACGCTGCGGCTGAAGCTGGGCGGCGGCGACAACGGCCACAACGGGTTGAAGTCGCTGACCAAGTCGATGGGCCCGGAGTACTACCGGGTGCGGGCCGGGGTGGGGCGCCCGCCGGGGCGGATGGAGGTCGCGGACTTCGTGCTGAAGGACTTCTCCTCGACCGAGCGCAAGGAGCTGGACTGGTTCGTCGACCGCACCGCGGACGCGGTCGAGGCGCTGCTCGCGGAGGGGCTGGAGCGGGCCCAGTCGACGTACAACTCCTGACGGAGCCGCAAGTCGATCTCGGCTATCGGATTGTTACGCATCGGCCTTGTGGGGCTTTTGGGTGGTGCTGAGCTTTTTGCTCCGGCGGTAGCGATGGGATTAGGACGCATTGCCGGTTTTGGAGTGAATTGACAACGCAGCCCGCTGAAATGACGATGTGTGATGCTCATGGGGGAGGCGTGCATGTCATTGCCGCTCTTCCCGGCTCCGGTACCTGCGGCGTTTCCTGCGGGTCGTGCTGGTCATCCCCTGTGGCTCCAACCGCTCTGGGTTTGTCCAGTTAGGGGAAGACGTGTCCATATCCCGTCGCACCAGCACGATGGTGCGCACTCTCGGCGTCGCCTCCGCCGCAGCCGCGCTCACGCTCGGCGTCGCAGGCAACGCACTCGCGTGCAGCATCACTGAACTCAGCTGGTCCGCCAGCTGCAACTCGCAGGACGGCACCGCCACCATCGTCGTGACCGACACCGACGGTGCGACGGGCACGCTGCACCTGATCGACGCGAAGAACGGCGGCGCGGACCAGACCGCGAACCTGCCCGGCGCGCCGTACGGCCAGGACCAGACGGTCACCTTCACCGGCGTGCCGTGGAGCGACATCCACGACATCACCATCAAGGTGTCGGTGCCGAAGTACCTCGACGATGTGACCATCACCAACACCAAGATCTCCGACGAGCACTGCTCGGCGCCCACCACGGCCCCGCCGACCAGCACGCCGCCGACGACGGAGCCGCCCACCACGGCCCCGCCGACCACCAGCACCCCCACCACGGCTGCGCCGACCACCGCCGCGCCGACTACGGCTGCTCCCAGCACCACCAGCACCGTGGACGCGACCGCGTCCGCCTCGCCGACCGGCGCGGTCCTGGCCACCACCGGTGGCGGCAGTGACGCCGGGATGATCGCCGGGATCGCCGGCGCGTTCGTCGTCGTCGGTGCCGGCGCCGTGTTCTTCCTCCGCCGTCGCGCCGCGGGCAGCCACAGCTGACCTGAGCGGACGAGCGTGAGCTGAGCTCACGTCAACGACGGAGGCCCGCAACCGGATTGATTCCGGTTGCGGGCCTCCGTCGTTCGTCGGCGCCCGGCGTCAGCCGGTGTTGCGCAGGCCCGCCGCGATGCCGTTGACGGTCAGCAGCAGGGCGCGCGAGCGCAGCGGGTCCTCGGGGAGCCCGTTGGCCGCGTCCTCGCGCTGGCCGCGCAGCAGGGCCACCTGGAGGTAGGAGATCGGGTCCAGGTAGGCGTCGCGGATGGTGAAGGTCTGCTTCAACACCGGGGTGTGCTCCAGCAGTTCGTTCTCACCGGTGATCCGCAGCACCTCCTTGAGGGTCAGCGCGTGCTCGGCCTCGATCAGGTCGAACACGTGCTTGAGCTCGTCCGGGACCAGCTGGTCCACGTAGTGGCGGGCGATCCGCAGGTCGGTCTTGGCCAGCGTCATGGCGACGTTGGACAGGAAGTTGCGGAAGAAGTGCCACTCGTTCTGCATCTCGTCCAGGATGTCGCCGAGCCCGGCGTCCCGCGCGGCGGCGAGGCCGGAGCCGACGCCGTACCAGCCGGGGACGATCTGCCGGGACTGGGTCCAGCCGAACACCCACGGGATGGCCCGCAGCCCGTCCAGGCCCGCGCCGCTGTCCGGGCGGCGGCTGGGGCGGGAGCCCAGGTGCAGCGAGGCGAGCTGGTCGACCGGGGTGGCGGCGAAGAAGTAGGACGGCAGGTCCGGGTCCTCGACCAGGCGGCGGTAGGCGGTGTGGGCGCCGTCGGAGACGGTGTCCATGGTGGCGTCCCAGCGGGCCAGCGCCTCCTCGGACTGCCGGGGCGCGGTGTGCAGGGCGCTGGCCTCCAGCGTGGCGGAGACCGTCAGCTCCAGGTTCTCCCTGGCCAGCGCCGGGATCAGGTACTTGTCGGAGATCACCTCGCCCTGCTCGGTGACCTTGATCTCGCCCTCCAGCGTCCCGTACGGCTGGGCCAGGATCGCCTCGTGCGAGGGGCCGCCGCCGCGGCCGACGGTGCCGCCGCGGCCGTGGAACAGCCGCAGCCGGATGCCGTAGCGGTGGGCGACGTCGCGCAGCCGGCGCTGGGCCCGGTGGATCTCCCACTGCGAGGTGGTGATGCCGCCGAACTTGCTGGAGTCGGAGTAGCCGAGCATGACCTCCTGGACGTCCCCGCGCAGCGACACCAGCAGCCGGTAGGAGGGGTCGCGCAGCATCTCGTCGAGGATGGTGTCGGCGGCGCGCAGCTCGTCGGTGGTCTCCAGCAGCGGGACGATGCCGATCTTCGCGATCCCGGCGTGCAGGTCGATCAGTCCGGCCTCGCGGGCCAGCAGCGCGGCGGCGAAGACGTCGTCGGCGCCCTGGCACATGGAGATGATGTAGCTCTCCACGATCTCGTCGCCGAACCGCTCGAAGCTGTCCAGCACGGTCTGGAACACCCCGAGGGTCTTGGCGCCCGCGGCGTCCAGCGGGGCCGGGGTGGGCGCCAGCGGGCGGCGCGACTTCAGTTCCTTGGCGAGCAGCCGCTGCCGGTACTCGCGCGGCATGTCGGTGTAGCGCCAGGCCTCCTCGCCGAGCCGGTCGAACATCTGGCCGAGGGCGTGGTGGTGGGCGTCGGCGTGCTCGCGGACGTCCATGGTGGCCAGCTGCAGCCCGAACGCGGAGACCGTGCGGATCGCCCGGGACAGCCGTCCGTCGGCGATCAGCTCGCCGCGGTGGGCCCGCAGCGAGTCCTGGATCAGCTGCAGGTCGGCCAGCAGCGGCCCGGTGCCGAGGTAGTCGCGGCCCTCGACGTGCGGGGTGCTGTGGGCGAGCCGCTCCCGGGTGTTGATCAGCTTCTGCCGGACGCAGGTGGCCTTGAGCCGGTAGGGCTCCTCGGCGTTCATCCGCTTGTAGCGGGGGCTGATCTCGGGCAGCGCCACCAGGTCGGCCTCCAGCGAGGCCAGCAGCTCGTCGCTGGCGCCGGAGAGCCGGACCGAGGAGGAGAGCTGGTCCCGCAGCTCGTTCACCACGTCCAGCGCATCCTTGATGCCGTACTCGTGCTGGAGCAGCAGCACGTCCAGGGTGACCGCGGGGGTGACGTTGGGGTTGCCGTCCCGGTCGCCGCCGATCCAGGTGCCGAAGCTGAGCGGGCGGACGCCGTCCGGGATGGCGACGCCGACCCGGGCCAGCTCCTCGTTCAGCTCCTCCAGCACGTCGGGGACGGCGCGCTTGTACAGCTCGTCCAGGTAGTAGACGGCGTTGCGGGCCTCGTCCGAGGGCTCCGGGCGGGCGATCCGCAGCTCGTCGGTCTGCCAGAGCAGGTCGATCACCTCGGCCAGTCGGCGGTCGGCCTGGCGGCGTCCGCTCGGGCGGGCCGGGGTGTCGGTCTGGTCCAGCAGCTCGGCGATCCGGCGCAGCTTGGTGAGGACGCTGCGGCGGGCGGCCTCGGTCGGGTGCGCGGTGAACACCGGGCGCACCGCGAGGTGCGCCAGCGCGTCGCCGACCTGCTGCGGGTCGGCGCCGGCGAGCTTGTCGGCGGTCCGGGAGAGCAGCGAGCCCTCCTCGGCGCGGTGCGCGCTCAGCTCACGGCCGCGGTGCACCTGCTCGGTGACGTTGGCCAGGTGGAAGTAGGTGGAGAAGGCGCGGACCAGCTTGGCTGCGGTCTCCAGGTCGGTCTGCTCCAGCAGGGCCGACGCGGCGGCGCCGTCGCTGCGGGTGAGGGCGCGGACCTGTTCCACCAGGTCGAGCAGTTCCTGGCCCTCCTGGCGGACCAGGGTCTCGCCGAGCAGTTCACCGAGCCGGCGGATGTCGGCGCGCAGAGCAGTGTTGTCCGGCTCGGCCGGGGTGTTGGCCGGGTTGGTGGCCTCGCGTGCGTCGCTCACGCTGGTGCTCCCTGTTGCAGGTGGGTGGGCGGGGGGCTCCCGGACGGCGCTGTCCGACGCGACCAGCATAGGTGTGCGGGTGTCGGCGGCAGCGGTGCCGGTCGAATGCCGGACAGCGGGCGTCGGGCGGCGCATAGGCTGGACCCATGAGCGCGGGGACGCCCGGGGTGGGCGCTGAGGACACGGTCGGGCCGGAGGCCCCGCCGTGTACGGGAGTGCGGGACAGGCTGTGGGGCGGCTTCCGGACGGGGGTCTGGTCGCGGCGCCGGAGCATGTGGTTCGACCTGGGCCTGACCGCGCTGGCGGCGGCCGAGAGCACGGCGAGCACCGCGTCGTTCGTCGGCAAGCAGGGCTTCGGCCTGCCGGTCGAGGTGGTGCTCGCGCTGTTCGGGACGCTGGCGGGCTCGACCCTGCTGGTGCGGCGGCGCTGGCCGCTGGTGCCGGTCGCGGCGGCGCTGCTGACCATCCCGTTCCAGGCCGGGTACCTGCTGCTGATGGTCGGCCTCTACACGCTGGGCGCGTACCGGCCGGAGGGCCCGGCCCGGCGTTTCGCGGAGCGGCGGGCGATGTCGCTGCTGTGCGTCTGGGCGATCGTGGAGACCACCGTGGTCTCCGCGCTCACCATCACCACCCAGCAGGCGGACGCGCTGCGCAACGGCGTCCCGGAGTACGCGCTGCTGCTGCTCTCGGTGCTGGTGGCGGTGGGGATCACGGTCGCGCCGACCATGCTGGGCCTGTACATCGGCGCCCGGCGGCGGCTGTGGGAGACGCTGTCCGACCGCGCCGAGGGCCTGGAGACGGAGCTGGCACTGCTGGCCGAGCAGGCCGCCGAGCGGGCCCGCCGGGCCCGGATGGAGGAGCGGACCAGGATCGCCCGGGAGATGCATGATGTGGTGGCGCACCGGGTGAGTCTGATGGTGGTGCATGCAGGCGCGCTTGAGCGGGTGGTGCACAAGGACGCGGAGCGGGCGGCGGAGAGCGCCAAGCTGATGGGCGACATCGGCCGGCAGGCGCTGGACGAGCTGCGGCAGATCCTCGGCGTGCTGCGGACGGTCGAGACCGACGCGGTCAGCGGGGAGGCCGCGGCGGCGGTGCTGGCCGTCCCCTCGGGGGACGGGCCGGGGCTCGCCGACGTGCCGCGGCTGGTGGACGAGTCGCGGGCGGCGGGGCTGCGGGTGCGGCTCACCGTCGGCGGCGCACGGCGGGCGCTGAGCGCGGAGACCGAGCGGACCGCCTACCGGGTGGTGCAGGAGGCGCTGACCAATGTGCTGAAGCACGCGGCCGGGGCCGAGGCGGAGGTCGTGGTGGCGTACGTGCCGGGCGGGGTGGCCCTGGCGGTCGCCAACACCTGCCCGGAGGCGGCCGGGCCGGACGCGGCGGCCGGGGCGGCCCGCAGGCTGCCCAGCGGCGGCAACGGGCTGGTCGGGATGCGGGAGCGGGTGACCGCGCTGGGCGGCACGTTCGTCGCGGCAGCGACCGAGGCGGGCGGCTTCCGGGTCGAGGCCCGGATGACGGCGGCCCCGGGCACCCGCTGAGCCGCGGCCCGCTGAGCGGCAGTCCGCTGAGCCGCGGCCGGGGGCGCGGCCGGGCCCGACGGCGGTACTACCGTGGTCAGCGGCACCTGCCCCCGGCTGCCGAGCCCTCGACGACGGAGACCGCACCGTGTTGATCACCCTTGATCCCGATTCGACCGTCCCGCCGTTCGAGCAGGTCAGAGCGCAGATCGCGGAGCTGGCACGGACCGGCGCCGCGCCGGTCGGGACCAAGCTGCCGACGGTGCGCGGGCTCGCCGAGGAGCTCGGCCTCGCGGCGAACACCGTGGCCAAGGCCTACCGGGAGCTGGAGGCCGCCGGGGTGGTGCGGACCAGGGGCCGGCTCGGCACCGTCGTCGCCTCCTCCGGCGACGCCTCCCGGGCCGCCGCCGCGCAGGCCGCCGCCACCTACGCGGCCCGGGTGCACGGTCTCGGCATCCCGGCGGCGGAGGCCCGCGCGGTGGCGGAGGCGGCGCTGCGCAGCGCCTACGGCGAGGACTGACCCGCGTCCGGCCGAGCGGCCGTCCTCACAGCGCGTCGGCGACGGAGCGCAGGCGTTCCGGGGTGAGGCCCAGGATCAGGGTGCTCAGCGCCTGGTCCATGGTCTGCCCCAGGAACCACTCGCCGCTGTGGTCCAGGCTGTGCACCCGACCCAGCGCGTCGATGGCGAGCAGCGCCTGCCCGTCCCGCTCCTCGCCCAGCGGGGCCAGCGGCAGTTCCAGGCAGCGTCCCAGGTCGGCGAGGGTGCGCGGCTGGTGCAGGCCGACCATGGGGTCCAGCAGGAAGGGGGTCCTGGCCTGCTGCCGACCGGCCCCCTCCAGGGTCACCCGCAGGCCGCCGAACTCGGCCCAGGCCTCCATCGCGGCCGGGAACAGCGCGTGCCGGTGCCCTTCCGCGGAGCTGTACCCGGCCAGGGCGTCGGCCCAGCGCTCGGCCTGCGGCAGCTGCCTGCGGCCGGGGAACCACCCGGCCTTGGCCAGGACCGAGGCCACCTCGGCGGGGAATCGTGCGTCCGGCGCCACCGTCCTCACCCCTGCCCGGCGGAGGACGCGGACGACGCCAGCGCCACCGTCTCCACGCCGAAGTGCGCCAGCATCGGTTCGCAGGAGCGGCACGGCGGCTGGTGGGTGCCGTGCGCCGGGTCGCCCTCCTCGCGGATCCGCACCGTCGTCAGCCGGGCGCCGCGCAGCGCCTTGCGGGCGTCGCCCTCGGTGAAGATCCGCCGCGCGGCGCGGCGGGAGCGGTTGTCCTCGACGGTCCGGAAGAACTGCGAGAGCAGCACCGCCTCCGGGCAGCGCCCGGTGAACCGCTCGCGCGCGTCCGTCGGCAGGCCGTCGAGGAAGGTCTCGACCAGCGGGTGGAGTTCGGGCGCGCGGTCGGTCTTCTCCCCGGCGCAGGTGTGGGTCTCGCCGCCGCGCAGCGACAGCGCCGCGGCGACGACCGGCATCAGGCTGTCGCGTCTCTCCCGGAGCAGCGGCGCGGCTGAGGAGACGGTCGCCGGGCGGCGATCATCGGTGGTGTGGTCCACGTACGGTCGTTCCTTCCCTGTTCTCGCGCACGGCGGAGCAGGGACACTTGCCGCGCGGCAGCCCCCGTCGGCGGGCACGGACCCACCGCTGCTGCATGTGGTCAGCCTGCCAAATGCCCACAGCCGGGGGGAAGTCGGGGTGGCCTGCTCGCACTGGAACTCCACATGTTCGAATCAGCGCGGACCAGTGCGGACGGTGGAGATCCGCTCGGCGCGACCACCCCCTAGGCTGGGGGACGGCATTCAGTTCCAGCAGGGGGCAAACTCGATGACGACAGGTCGGCCCAACGCCGCCTATGCCGGGCAGGTCGTGCACTTCCCTGATCCGCTGCGATCCGAGAAGTACCCCGACGGGGTGCGGATCGACGGGAAGGGGCACCCTGACTTCGGCCGCTACGTCCGCGCCGCGGCCGAGGTCGCCGACCCGCCGGAGGGCTTCGGCGTGGACGAGCTGCGGCTCACCGACTACGTGTCAGCGAACGCCGCGCTCTACGCCCAGGGGCACGAGCTGTGGGCGGACGTGGACACGTCGGTGTCCACCCCCGCGGGCTGGACCTGGCACCACGCGGTCGGCGGGGCGCGGGCCGGGGCCCGGCGGATGGAGCTGGTCCCGGTCGAGGTCAAGGCGCTGCTGCGGCACCACGCCGGGCTCGCCGTGTCCAGCGCGGACCACGCCAAGCGGGGGACCCGGCCGTTGCAGGAGCGCAGGCCGGTGCACTTTCCACTGGGCGGGGGCGGGGGCGCTGACGGCGGCGGGGGTACGGGCGGCGGCTCGGGCCCGGACGGCGGCGGTGTCGGCGCGGAGCGGGTCGGGGCGAGTGAGCAGCGGGTCCAGAGTGCGGAGGAGGGGCTCGGCTACAGCCTGCCCGGCGCGTACCGGACCTTCCTGAAGGCGGCCGGGGGTCGCGGGCCCCAGGGCGTCGCGCTGGACACCGACCTGGGCATGCTGGTCGACCAGCCGTTCCTGACGCTGCGTGAGGAACGCGCGCTGGACGACCTGGTCTACGTCAACAAGTGCCTGCGCGACCACCTGACCAAGGAGTACCTGGGCGTCGGCTACGCCCAGGGCGGGCTGATCGTGCTGAAGACGAAAGGCGCCTCGGCCGGCACCGTCTGGTTCCTGCCGTACGACGACGCCAGGGACACCGGCACGGCCGGGATGCCGCCGCAGCAGCGCTGCGAGCAGCTGCTGCTGCCCTGCGGCGAGGACTTCGACGCCTTCCTGCTGCGGCTCGCGGGCAACCCGCCCGAGCTGCAGACGGTGGCCGAGCTGATGGTGGACGGCGGCTTCGCCCGCGCGGTCCCGGTGGAGGGGTGAGCGGGCCCGTGGTGACCTACGCGGAGGCGCAAGCGCGCGCGGAGGAGTGGATCAACGAGGGCGTGCCCTCGTACCAGCGCCGCGAGGTGCGGGTGCGGGAGTTCGACCTGGGCTTCGTGGCCTGGGCGGTGGACCGCCAGGACGGGCCCTCCTCGGACGGCGGCGCGGTGCGGATGGTGATCGCCCGGGACAGCGGGGTCACCACGCTGTGGCCCGCGCTGCCGATCAACGACGTGGTCCGGCGGTACGAGGAGGCCTACGGCCGTCCGGCCGGCGCGACCCCGGCCGGGACGCCGGCCGGCGGCGCCGGGAGGGATCTGGCCGAGGCCACGTCGTTCCTGCTCAGCCCCCCGCAGTGGCTGGAGGAAGCCGGAGCCGCGGCGATTGCCGCGGAGGCGGCGGGGGCCGGGGTTGGCCCGGGTGGTGCGGGGTCGGGGTCGGGCTCGGGTTCCAACTTCGGCGCGGGCGCGGGCTCGGGTGTGGGGGCTGGCTCGGGGGTCGGTGCTGGTGCTGGTGCTGGCGCTGGGCGTGGGCCGGGAGGTGACGGTCCGTCGCTGATGGTGGCTCCGCCGGTGTCGGAGGGGCCGCCCGGGGATGTTCCGACCATGCTCTCGCCGCCGCCGGACTGGGCCGGTCCTTCGTCCCAGCAGCGCTCGGGCCCTGCGGGCGGCTCCTTCGGCGGTGGCGCCGGCCAGGGCGCCCCCGGCACGCCTCCGCCGCCGCCTGGTGCGCCGCAGTACGGTCCTGGTCCTGGCTCCGGTCCTGGCACGCCGCCGGGACCGGAGTGGGCCGGCGGCCCGTCCCACCGTCCCGGCGCTCCGGCCGGTGGCCCGCCGCCGCCCCCGCCCGTCAGCCTGTCCAACAACCCGGCGGGTGGACCCCCGCCCGCGCCGCCCGGTGGGTTCGTCGGCAACCCGGCGGGTGGCCCGCCGCCCCCGCCGCCCGGTGGGTTCGTCGGGAGCCCGGCCGGGCCGCCGCCTGCGCCCGGTGGGTTCTCCGGAGGCCCGGTCGGGCCTCCGCCGCCCCCGCCCGGGGGGTTCTCGGGTGGTCCCGCCGGGGGTCCGCCGCCTGCCGGAGTGTCCGGGGATTCGCTGGACTACGCGCCGACGATGCTGTCCCGCCCCGGCGGCCCCAAGCCGCCGCTCCCGTCCCCGGGCGGCAACCCGGCCGGTGGGCCACCGCCCGCGCCCGCCGGGCTGTCCGGCAACCCGGCCGGAGGCCCGCCGCCCGCGCCGTCCGGTTTCTCCGGCAACCCCGCCGGCGGTCCGCCGCCCGCGTCGTCCGGGGGCCCGGCCGGGCCCCCGCCCCCGCCGCCCGCCGGGTTCGTCGGGAGCCCCGCCGGGCCTGCGTCCTCCGGGTTCCCCGGCAACCCCGCCGGGGGTCCGCCGTCCGCGGGGGAGTCGCTCGACTACGCGCCGACGATGCTGTCCCGCCCCGGCGGCCCCGTGCCGCCGCCCCCGCCCCCGGGCGGCAACCCAGCCGGTGGTCCGCCTCCGCCGCCCCCCGCCGGGCTGTCCGGCAACCCCGCGGGGGGCCCGCCCCCGGCCGGGCTCCGCGGCGGCCCCGTGCCGCCTCCGCCCGCGCCCCCCGGCGCGCCCGCGGACGACAGCTACGCCGCAACCCAGTTCGCCCCCCGAGGCCCCGCCGCCGCGCCGCCGCAGGCCCCCGCGCCGCAGGCCCCGCAGGGCCTGCCGAGCGTCGGTCCCGGCTACATGGCGGTGCTCCGCTACCGCGGGCCCGACGGCTCGGAGCAGCAGCTGATCCAGCGTTCCACCCTCGGCCTGCCGCACCCCGAGTGGCAGATCCTGCAGGAGGTGCGCCGACTGAACGTGCCCCCGGAGCAGGTGCTCGAACTGCACACCGAGCTGGAGAGCTGCGACCTGCCCGGCGGCTACTGCCAGCGGATGGTCAAGGAGGCCTGGCCGAACGTCCGGGTCAGCAACATCGCGCCGTACGGACGGGACCAGGCGGCCCGCCAACGCGGCGTCCAGCACCTGTTCGAGCACCACGGCGAGCTGCACACCCATGCCGCGGGGCCCGCGCCGCAGCGCCCGGTCCGGGTGCCGCTGCCCGTGCCCGGGTCGGTGCGGCCGGGACCGCCGCTGCCGCCGCAGGCCCTCGCCGACGAGCTGCGGCAGGCCTTCGGCGACCCGAACCTGTTCCGCTACGAGCCGCAGGCGGTGTCCCGGCAGGGGGTGCCGGAGGCCGTGTCCGGTTCGCTGACCTGGGCCGGACTGCCGGTCGAGTTCGGGCCGTTCTTCTGGGCGCAGGCCCAGCCGGGCCGCCCGCTGCCGACCCTGGCCGAGCTCGCCGCCGAGCGCGGCATCGCGGCGCAGCCGGACGCGGGCACCTACCTGGTGATCGGCAACGACTACGGCCGCCAGCTCTGCGTCCAGTACGGGACGGCGGCGATCGTCGCGGTCGACCTCGGCACCCCGACCCAGCCGCCGGGCCCCGAGGCACAGCAGCCGCGGTTCGTGAACACCGGGCTGCCGGAGTTCCTGCGCTGCATGGCCCTGCTGGGCCGGCTGTGGCGGTTCCGGTACGGGCTGACCCCGGAGCAGGCGGGCCACTGGACCACGGACTTCCAGACCCAGCTGGCCGCGCTCGACCCGGCCGCGCTGCAGTCGCCGGAGACCTGGTGGGCGGTGCTGATCGAACAGCTGTGGGACGGACTGCTCTGACCGTACGGGTGTCGGATTGTCCGATTGGGTAGGGGATCTGTGCAAAATAGGTCAAATAATGACCGTTTGCTAGCGATCCCCACCCGATCGGACGAGACGAGAGGACCGGCCCGATGAGCGACGCCGTCTCCCCGCACGGCTTCACCGTGACCCGGCGCGGCTACGACACCGCGCAGGTCGACCAGGCGCTGGTCCGCTCCACCGCGCAGCGGGACGCCGCCTGGGAGCGGCTGTCCGGTCTCGGCAACCGGATGCGCGCGCTGGAGCAGACCCTGATCGACGCCGCCGCCGCGGAGAAGGCCGCGGCCGAGGCCCCGCCGGCCGCGTACGCGGTGCTGAGCGACCGGGCCGCGCGGCTGCTGGCGCTGGCGCAGGAGGAGTCGGTGCACCTGCGGACCGAGGCCGAGGCCTGGACCGAGGCGCTGGACACCGAGGTCCGCGCCGACGCCGCGCGCTGCGCCCAGGAGGGCGCCGACGACGCGGCCCGACTGCGCGGCTCCGCCGACGAGGCGTTCCGCCGCGAGCTGGACCGGGCCAGGGCCACCGCCGAGGGGCTGCGCGGCGAGGCGGACCGGGCAGCGCGCGCGACGCGGGAGGCCGCCGCCGGGCACGCCGCCGAGCTGGCCGCGGGGTCCGAGCAGGCGGCGGAGGCGGAACGGGCCCGGCAGGCGGTGCTGCAGCAGGCCGCGGACCAGGCCCTGGCCGAGGCGGAGACCGAGCAGGACGCCAGGGAGGCGGCGCTGAGCGGGCGGGCCGAGCGCCGGCAGGGCGAGGCCGAGCGCCACCTCGCCGCGATGCGGCTCAGCGCCGCGGCGACCGAGGCCGAGGCGGTGACGGCGGCCGAGCGCCTGCTCGAAGCGGCGCGGCGGGAGGCCGAGCGGATCGCCGCGGCGGCCGAGCGCGAGGCCCTGGCCTCCGCCGAGCAGCAGGCCGAACTGCGCGCCCACCTGGACCACATCCGCGCCACCCTGACCGCCCTGACCGGCGCGGCAGCGGGCGAGCCCTGAGCCTGTCCCGCCCAGCGCCGCCGCAGGCGTGCCCGACCCGCGCCGCCCTGCGCCGCCGAAGCGTGCCCGACCCGCGCCGCCCTGCGCCGCCGAAGCGTGCCCGACCCGCGCCAGCCTGCGCCGCCGGAGACGGGCCCGAGTGTCTGACCTGTGCGCCGTGGGGAACTTGCGCCGCGCCGACCGGCGCTGCCGCAGGTGAGTCCGAGGCTCCGACCGGCGCCGACGGTGGCGAACCGTGACCGCCGTCGCGGGGGAGCCGGTGGGGCGTACCCTGGGAACCCCCCGGTGCGCGCTGCGTTCCGGGTGCTTCGCGTTGCCCCGGCGCCGTGCCGTCGGCCGAGACCCGTCTGAGAGAAGTCCATGAGCCTGACCGGCCTGCTTGACGTCGTCGTCGCCGACCCGGCCCTCGCCGAGGCGGCCGAGTCCGCCCTTGCCGGGGACCGCCGCCACCTGGACCTGGTCGGTCCGCCCGCCGCCCGCCCGTTCGCGGTCGCCGCGCTGGCCCGCGCCCTCGCCCAGGCCGCCGCGAAGGAGCGGGACGGCCGCGGCCGTCCGGTCCTCGCGGTCACCGCCACCGGCCGGGAGGCCGAGGACCTGGCCGCCTCGCTCGCCTCGCTCCTCCCACCGGACAGCGTCGCCGAGTTCCCGGCCTGGGAGACGCTGCCGCACGAGCGGCTCTCGCCGCGCTCGGACACCGTCGGCCGCAGGCTCGCGGTGCTGCGCCGGATCGCCCACCCCAGCGCCGACGACCCGGCCGCGGGCCCGTTGCAGGTGATCGTCGCGCCGATCCGCAGCGTGCTGCAGCCGCAGGTCAAGGGCCTGGCCGAGTTGGAGCCGGTGAGCCTGCGGGTGCGCCAGGACGTGGACCTGGAGGATCTGACCCGCCGTCTCGCCGCCGCCGCGTACCAGCGGGTCGAGCTGGTCGAGAAGCGCGGCGAGTTCGCCGTCCGCGGTGGCATCCTGGACGTCTTCCCGCCGACCGAGGAGCACCCGCTGCGGGTGGAGTTCTGGGGCGACGAGGTCGAGGAGATCCGCTACTTCAAGGTCGCCGACCAGCGCTCGCTCGAAGTCGCCCAGCACGGCCTGTGGGCCCCGCCCTGCCGTGAACTGCTGCTGACCGGGCCGGTGACGGCGCGGGCCGCCGAGCTCGCGGTGCGGCACCCGGAGCTGGCCGACATCCTGGACCGGATCGCCCAGGGCATCGCCGTCGAGGGCATGGAGTCGCTCGCCCCGGTGCTGGTCGACGACATGGAACTGCTGGTGGACGTGCTGCCGCAGGGCAGCATCGCGGTGGTCTGCGACCCGGAGCGGGTCCGCACCAGGGCCGCCGACCTGGTCGCCACCAGCGAGGAGTTCCTGCACGCCTCCTGGGTCGCCGCGGCCTCCGGCGGCGACCGTCCGCTGGACGTGGGTGCGGCCTCGCTGTGGTCCGTCGCCGACATCCGCGAGCACGCCGCGGAGATCGGGCTGCCCTGGTGGTCGGTCAGCCCGTTCGCCGCCGACGACGAGGTGCTGACCGGCCCGGACGTGCTGCACCTGGACCTGCACCCGGCCGAGGCCTACCGCGGCGACACCGCCCGCGCCATCGCCGACGCCAAGGGCCGGCTCGCCGAGGGCTGGCGGGTGGTGCTGGTGACGGAGGGTCAGGGCCCGGCCTCCCGGATCGCCGAGATGCTGTCCGGCGAGGGCATCGGCGCCCGGCTCACCCCGGACCTGGTCGGCGCCCCCTCGGCCGACATCGTCCACGTCTCCTGCGGCTCGATCGAGTACGGGCTGTACTCGGAGGGCCTCAAGCTGCACGTGGTCACCGAGACCGACCTGGCCGGGCAGAAGTCCTCCACCAAGGATATGCGCCGGATGCCGTCCCGGCGCAGGAACGGCATCGACCCGCTCGCGCTCCAGGCCGGCGACTACGTGGTGCACGAGGCGCACGGCGTGGGCCGCTACGTCGAGATGGTGCAGCGCACGGTCCAGGGCGCGACCCGGGAGTACCTGGTGCTGGAGTACGCCCCGGCCAAGAAGGGCCAGCCGGGGGACCGGCTGTTCGTGCCGACCGACCAGCTGGAGCAGGTCACCAAGTACGTCGGCGGTGAGGCCCCGTCGCTGCACCGGCTCGGCGGCGCGGACTGGACCAAGACCAAGTCCCGGGCCAAGAAGGCGGTCAAGGAGATCGCCGGGGACCTGATCCGGCTCTACTCGGCCCGGATGGCCGCCCCCGGCCACGCCTTCGGCCCGGACACCCCCTGGCAGCGCGAGCTGGAGGACGCCTTCCCCTACGCGGAGACGCCGGACCAGCTCAGCACCATCGCCGAGGTCAAGGCCGACATGGAGAAGACGGTCCCGATGGACCGGCTGATCTGCGGTGACGTCGGCTACGGCAAGACCGAGATCGCGGTCCGCGCGGCCTTCAAGGCGGTGCAGGACGGCAAGCAGGTGGCGGTGCTGGTGCCGACCACGCTGCTGGTGCAGCAGCACTTCTCCACCTTCTCCGAGCGGTACGCCAACTTCCCGGTGGTGGTGAAGGCGCTCTCCCGGTTCCAGACCGACACCGAGGCCAAGGCGGTGCTGGAAGGGCTGCGCGAGGGCAGCGTGGACCTGGTCATCGGAACCCACCGGCTGTTCTCGGCGGAGACCCGGTTCAAGGACCTGGGCCTGGTCATCGTGGACGAGGAGCAGCGCTTCGGCGTCGAGCACAAGGAGCAGCTGAAGAAGCTCCGCGCCAACGTGGACGTGCTGACCATGTCGGCGACCCCGATCCCGCGCACCCTGGAGATGGCGGTCACCGGCATCCGCGAGATGTCCACCATCACCACCCCGCCGGAGGAGCGGCACCCGGTGCTGACCTTCGTCGGCGCGTACGACCAGAAGCAGATCTCGGCGGCGATCCGGCGCGAGCTGCTGCGCGAGGGCCAGGTCTTCTACATCCACAACCGGGTCGAGTCGATCGACAAGGCGGCGGCCAGGCTCAAGGAGCTGGTCCCCGAGGCCAGGATCGCCACCGCGCACGGGCAGATGGGGGAGACCGCGCTGGAGAAGGTGGTGGTCGACTTCTGGGAGAAGGAGTTCGACGTGCTGGTCTCCACCACCATCGTGGAGTCCGGCATCGACATCTCCAACGCCAACACCCTGATCGTGGAGCGCGGCGACACCTTCGGCCTGTCCCAGCTGCACCAGCTGCGCGGACGGGTCGGCCGCGGGCGCGAGCGCGGCTACGCCTACATGCTCTACCCGCCGGAGAAGCCGCTGACCGAGACCGCGCACGAGCGGCTCGCCACCATCGCCCAGCACACCGAGATGGGCGCGGGCATGTACGTGGCGATGAAGGACCTGGAGATCCGCGGCGCGGGCAACCTGCTCGGCGGCGAGCAGTCCGGGCACATCGCGGGCGTCGGCTTCGACCTCTACATCCGGATGGTCGGCGAGGCCGTCGCCGAGTACCGGGAGAACGTGGAGGGCGGCGGCACCGGCGAGGACGCGGCCGAGGCGCCGCTGGACGTCAAGATCGAACTGCCGGTGGACGCCCACGTCCCGCACGACTACGCCCCGGGCGAGCGGCTGCGGCTCCAGGCGTACCGGGCGATCGCCTCGGTCAACTCGGAGGAGGACATCGCCTCGGTCCGGGCCGAGCTGCACGACCGCTACGGCAAGCTCCCCGAGCCGGTGGAGAACCTGCTGCTGGTGGCCGGGCTGCGGCTGTTCGCCCGGCGCTGCGGGATCTCCGACATCACCCTGCAGGGCCAGAACATCCGCTTCGGCCCGGTCGAGCTGCGGGAGTCGCAGGAGCTGCGGCTGCAGCGGATCTATCCGCGCAGTCAGGTCAAGGCCAGCACCAAGCTGCTCCTGGTGCCGCGCCCCGGCACCGGCAAGATCGGCGGCAAGCCGGTCGTCGGCCGCGACCTGCTGACCTGGTGCGCGGAGTTCCTCGGCACCCTGTTCTAGCCGCCGCGCAGCCCCCGGGGGCGCGGGGAACTGCGCGACCGGCCACCCACCCGACCTGCACCGTCCCTCCGAGCCCCTAGACTCGCTCACATGCTCCTAGGCTTGCTGATGGCCCTCGCCGCCGCCCTCTGCTTCGGCGTCGCCATGGTCCTGCAGGCCTTGGGCGCCTCCCGGCACAGCCCCACCCCCGGCGAGGGGGTCCTCGGCACAGCCAAGGCGATGCTGAACCTCCCCTTCGCCGCGGGCCTCCTGCTGGACGCCTGCGGATTCGTGGCCCAGCTGATCGCCCTGCGCACCCTCCCGCTGTACGTGGTGCAGGCGGCCCTGGCCGGCGCCCTCGCGGTGACCGCCGTGCTCGGCGCGGCCCTGCTGAAGCTGCGCCTGGGACGCGCCGAGTGGCTGGGCGTGGTCGGGGTCTGCGTCGGCCTCGCGCTCCTCGGCGCGACCGCCGGGGCCGAGGGCCACAAGCAGCCCTCGCAGATCTTCCACTGGCTGCTGCTCGCCGCCGTCGCGCTGATCGCCGTGCTCGGCGCCGTGGCCTGGCGGCTGCGGGAGCCGCGCCGCGCCGCGATCATGGGCAGCCTGTGCGGTCTCGGCTTCGGCGTGGTCGGCCTGGCCGTCCGGGTGCTGCCGACCGTGCACGGCCTGGACCTGGGGCCGCTGTTCGCCGACCCGGCGACCTACGCGCTGCTCGCGGGCGGCGGGGTGTCCTTCGTCTTCATGACCGAGGGGGTCAGGGGCGGCCGGGTCACCACCGCCACGGCCAGCATGGTGCTCGGCGAGACCGCGCTGCCCGCGATCCTCGGGGTGGTGCTGCTCGGCGACGGCACCCGCCCCGGCCTGCTGCCGCTGGCCGTGGCCGGGTTCGCGCTGGCCGTCGCGGGCGCGCTGGCCCTGGCCAGGTTCGGCGAGGTCGCCCCGGCCGAGCGGACCGGGCCCGACCCGGCCTCGGCGGAGACCCCCGCCCCGGTCCGCTGACGTTCTCCGCGCCGGAATGCTGCCTGCGCCGACCTGGTGACATCGGGCTGGTCCGCTGCCTATCCTCGATCGTCGGACGCGGTACCAGACGTATCGTCAGTCCCGTACGTTCCAGTGGCTCGAAGTGTCATCGCCAGGAGGCCCCGTGAACCGCCGTCGCACCGCCGCCGTCGCACTCGCCGTGAGCGCGGTCGCAGCCCTGTCGGCCTGCTCGTCGACCGCCCACCCCGGGGCCGCCGCGGTGGTGGGGGACCAGCGGATCACGGTCTCCACGCTCCAGTCGCACCTTGCCGCGTACCGGGCGGCGGCTGCCCAGGACACCACGGCGCAGGAGCAGCCCGGCGTCCAGGGGAACCTGCTGGCGCTGCTGGTGAACGCACAGATCGTCGACCAGGCGCTGGCCGACCAGGGCAAGTCGGTCTCCGAGGGCCAGGTCCAGCAGGTCGAGGCGCAGTACGCGCAGCAGACCGGCAGCGCGCAGGCGTTGCAGCAGGCGATCGTCGAGCAGCTCTACATCGCCCCGTCCGACTTCCCGATCTTCGCCCGGTACCAGGTGGGCGAGGACCTGCTGCTCCAGCAGGCCGGGGTGGACCCGTCCTCCAGCCAGGCAGGGGCCGCGTTCCTGAAGATCCTGCAGAAGGAGGGCAGCAGCCTCGGGGTGACCGTCAACCCCCGCTACGGCAGCTGGAGCACCGTGAGCACGAGCAGCTCGGCCTGGCCGCCGCTGGCCGCCGCGAAGCAGCCCTGGCTGCAGCGGACGGCGGCGACCCCTCCGGCGACCAGCTGACGGTTCCGGCGCCGGGCGGGTGCGTCGGCCGGTCGCGGTAGGTTCGTCCCGTGGCTGAACAACACGACACCCGCGCGAGCGCGCCCGGACGGCTCGTCCTCCTCTCCAGCACCCACCGGATCGCCCCCGGCCTGCTGTCCTGGCCCGCCTGGGAGGCGCTGCGCGGCGCCGACCGGGTGCTGGCCGGGGACCCGGACCACCCGCAACTGCCGTACCTGAGGCAGGCCGGGGTCGAGGTGGAACTGGTCGACGCCGACCGCTACGCGCTGGCGGGGACGCTGGCCGAGGCCGCTGCCTTGTCCGGGCCCGGGGCCACCGTGCTGTGGGTCGGCGGCGTGGACGGCGACCCGGGACTCGCCGAGGGGCTGGCCCGGATCGCGGTCGAGGGCAGCGGCGCCGCCGACGGGACGGCGTCGGTGCGGGTACCGGTGCCGGTGATCGAGGTGCTGACCGGCTCCTACGACCTCCCCGGCGCGCGGCTGCTGGACCTGGTCGCGGTGATGGACCGGCTGCGGTCGCCCGGCGGCTGCCCCTGGGACGCCGAGCAGACCCATGAGTCGCTGGTGAAGTACCTGGTCGAGGAGTCGTTCGAGCTGGTCGAGGCGATCGAGGAGGGCGACCGCGAGATGCTCCGCGAGGAGCTGGGCGACGTCCTGCTCCAGGTGCTGTTCCACTCCCGGATCGCCGAGGAGCACGCGGAGGAGCCGTTCAGCGTGGACGACGTGGCGGCGGGCCTCGTCGACAAGTTGACGTATCGCCACCCGCATGTCTTCGGCGATGCGGACGCGTCCACCACCGCGTCCCAGGTCGAGGCCGACTGGGAGGAGCTGAAGGCAGCGGAGAAGCAGCGCGGCTCGGTGGTCGAGGGAGTGCCGCTGGCGCAGCCCGCGTTGGCGCTGGCGGCGAAACTGCACTCGCGGGCGGTGAAGGCACGGCTGGAGGTGCCGCTGCCGGTGGGAGAGGGCGTCGGTGGTCGGCTGCTTGCCCTCGCCGTCCAGGCCCAGCAGGCCGGGCTGGACCCCGAGGCCGAGCTGCGGGCGGCGGCCCGCCGCTACCGTGACGCCATCCAGCAGACAGAACAAGGCAGTTGATGGAGCTTCAGCGCACGCACGACTGGCCGTCGGGCGAGGAGCAGGCGTACGCGATCCAGCGGGAGCTGCGCCCGCTGGTGCGCACCGCGCCGCTGGCGGCCCCGCCGCGCACCCTGGCCGGGCTTGACGTCGCCTACGGCGACAGCCACGGCGGGGCGGAGGACAGGGTTGCCGCGGCGGTGGTGGTCCTGGACGCGGACACCCTGGAGGTGCTGGACCGCGCGACGGCGGTGGGCACGGCCGGGTTCCCGTATGTCCCGGGGCTGTTCGCGTTCCGCGAGCTGCCGACGCTGATCACGGCGCTGGAGCGGCTGGCGACCACCCCGGATGTTCTGCTGTGCGACGGCCAGGGCCTGGCGCACCCGCGCCGCTTCGGTCTGGCCTGTCACCTGGGCGTCCTCGCCGGGCTGCCGACGCTGGGCGTCGCCAAGACCCCGCTGCTCGGGGAGTGGGACGAGCCCGGCCCCGCCCGCGGCGACAGTAGCGACGTGCGGGACGGCGGCGAGACCGTCGCCCGGGTGCTGCGCACCCAGGACGGCGTCAAACCGCTCACCGTCTCCACCGGCCACCTGATCACCCTGGACGACGCCTGCGCGCTGGTGCTGCGCGCCTCCCCGCGCTACCGCCTCCCGGAGACCACCCGACTCGCCGACCGCCTCTGCCGCGACGCCCTGGCCGAGGCAGCCGAGCACGTCGCCTGACCGGCAGTCCGGGGCCGCGCCACGCCGACCCCACCAATGCCGCGCCCCAGCGCAGAGCCTCCCCCTCCCCTTGCCGTTCGGGCCCGTCGCGTGGTCGCATCGGGGGTATGACGACCCCCACGCCTGACACCTCCGCCCGCTGGGGCCTGACGTTTCCGCTCGACGGCATCCCGCTGGCGGACCAGCGGCGGCTGGTCGAGGCGCTTCCGGACCTCGGCTTCACCGACCTCTGGTCGATGGAGACGGCCGGCGCCGACGCCTTCACCCCGCTCGCGCTGGCCTCGGTCTGGGCGCCGCAGCTGAACCTCGGCACCGCGATCGTCCCGGTGCACACCCGTGGCCCGGCCCTGCTGGCGATGCAGACCGCGGCTCTCGCCGAGGCCGCGCCGGGACGGTTCACCCTCGGCGTCGGCGCCTCCTCGCCGGTGATCGTCGAGGACTGGAACGCCGTCCCGCACGAGCAGCCGTTCGGGCGCAGCCGGGACACGGTCCGATTCCTCAAGGCCGCGCTGACCGGACAGGTCGTCGACACGCACTACCCGACCTTTGCGGTGCGGCGGTTCCGGCTGGAGCGGGTCCCCGCGCAGACCCCGCCGGTGCTGCTGGCCGCCCTGCGGCCGGGGATGCTCCGGCTGGCCGCGCAGGAGGCCGACGGCACCATCCTCAACTGGCTCTCCGCTGACGACGTGACCACTGTGGTGGACGAGTTCCGGGCGGCCGGGGGCGACGGCAAGACCGTCGCCGCGCGCATCTTCGTCTGCCCGACCGCCGACGCCGACTACGCGCGGGCGCTGGGCCGACGGCTGATCGCCGGCTACCTCACCGTCCCCGCGTACGCGGCGTTCCACCGCTGGCTCGGCCGGGAGGAGCAGCTCAAGCCGATGTGGGAGGCCTGGGCCGCGGGCGACCGCAAGGGCGCGGCGGCGTCGGTGCCGGACGAGGTGGTGGACGCGCTGATCGTGCACGGCGAGCCGGGCCGGGTGCGCGAGGAGTTGCACCGCTACGCGGCCAACGGTGTGGGCATCCCCGTTCCGGCGATCCTGCCGACCCCGGAGATGGCGGACCGCGCCGCCGCGCCCCGTGACCGCCGCCAGGCCGTCGCAGCGGCGGTCCTGGCGGTCAGCCCGGGGTAGGTGCTCCGTCCGGGGCAGCAGTGGGCAGCGGTCGATCCGGGGCAGCGGGCCTTCCGGGCCGGCGGCCCCGGTCAGACGACCGTGGTCCTGACCGCGCCGCGCAGGCCGTCCAGCCAGGCGTCGCGGTCTCCGGCGCGGCCCTGCTCGTAGCGGGCGACCTCCGGGTGCGGCAGGATCAGGAAGCGTTCCTCGGCCAGCCCCTCCACCACCGAGTCGGCGATCTGCTCGGGGGTCAGCATCGCCCCGAACAGGCTGAGCCGGGCCTCGACCGACGGGTCGGCGGTCATCGCCGTGCGCACCCCCTGCGGGCACAGCGCGCTGACCTTGATGCCCTGGTCGCCGTAGGTGACCGCGAGCGACTCGGCGAAGGCCACCGCCGCGTGCTTGGTCGCCGTGTACGCCGCGTCGCCGGGCATCTGCAGCAGCCCGGCGGCGGACGCGGTGTTCAGCAGGTAGCCCCGGCCGCGCCGCAGCATCCCCGGCAGCACCGCCCGCGCCGCGTACACATGGGCCATCACGTTGACGTCCCAACAGGACTGCCACACCTCGTTGGCGGCCTCGAAGCCGGCGCTCTCGCCGGGCACCGAGCCGCGTCCGGCGTTGCTGCAGAACAGGTCCACCGGGCCGAGGTGCTTCTCGGCGGTCTCGACCAGCGCCCGTACGTCGCTCTCCCGGGTCACGTCGCTGCCGACGCCCACGGTGTGACAACCCTCACGGTCGAGTTCCTGCGCCAGGTCCTCGACCCGGCCGCCGTCGAGGTCGGCGAGCAGCAGCCCGCGCGCGCCGTCGGCGGCGAACCGCCGGGCCAGCGCCGCCCCGATTCCCCCGGCCGCACCGGTCACCACCACGACGGATCCGCGTATCTGCATGTCCCGCTCCTCCCGGCGGGCCTCCGCACAGGCCCGCGCACTGCCGGTGATCGTAGGCATCCGGCCTGCCACCGCAACAGTGCCCGTCCGCGATGCAAGCCAACCGCAAGCTACCGTCAAGGAGTGCACAAACCGCTCGCGCCCGCCTCGACCGGACCGGCCGACCCGGCAGCCGTCCCGGAGCCCGCTCCGCAGTCCGCCGAGGGGCCCGCCCCGGAACTCTTCACCTGGGAGTTCGCCGCCGACCCGTACCCGGCGTACGCCTGGCTGCGCGAGCACGCGCCGGTGCACCGCACCACGCTCCCCAGCGGGGTCGAGGCCTGGCTGGTCACCCGCTACCCGGACGCCCGGCAGGCGCTGGCGGACGCCCGGCTGAGCAAGAACCCGGGCCACCACGGCCGCAGCAGCGGCCGGACCGGCATCCCCGGGGAGCGCGGCGCCGACCTGATGACGCATCTGCTGAACATCGACCCGCCGGACCACACCCGGCTGCGCCGGCTCGTCTCCAAGGCCTTCACACCGAGGACGGTGGCCACCTTCGAGCCCCGGGTGCGGGAGATCACCGACCGGCTGATCGACGGCTTCGCCGGGAACGGCTCGGCCGACCTGATCCATGAGTTCGCCTTCCCGCTGCCGATCTACGCCATCTGCGACCTGCTCGGCGTCCCGGCCGAGGACCAGGACGACTTCCGCGACTGGGCCGGGCTGATGATCCGTCACGGCGGCGGCCCACGGGGCGGGGTGGCCCGGTCGGTGAAGAAGATGCGGGGCTACCTGGCCGAGCTGATCCACCGCAAGCGGGCCGACCTCGGCTCGGGGCAGGGCGGCGACGACCTGATCTCGGAGCTGATCCGGGCCAGCGACCACGGCGAGCACCTCACCGAGAACGAGGCCGCGGCGATGGCCTTCATCCTCCTCTTCGCCGGGTTCGAGACCACCGTCAACCTCATCGGCAACGGCCTCTACGCCCTGCTCACCCACCCCGCCCAACGGGCCCGGCTACAGGAGTCCCTCGCTCGCGGCGAGACCGCGCCGCTGGCCACCGCCGTGGAGGAACTGCTGCGCTACGACGGCCCGGTGGAGCTGGCCACCTGGCGCTACGCCACCACCCCGCTGACCCTCGGCGGCCAGGAGATCGCCGCCGGGGACCCGGTCCTGGTGGTCCTCGCCGCCGCCGACCGCGACCCGTCCCGCTTCGACCGGCCGGACCTGCTGGACCTCGACCGCCGGGACAACCCGCATCTCGGCTTCGGCCACGGCATCCACTACTGCATCGGCGCCCCGCTGGCCCGGCTGGAGGCCCAGTACGCGCTGTCCGCGCTGCTCCGCAGGCTTCCCGATCTCGCCCTCGCCGCCGCCCCTGACGAACTCCGCTGGCGCGGCGGCCTGATCATGCGCGGACTCCGCCAACTCCCGGTCACCTTCAGCCAGGAGGGCGGAGCCTAGAGCGGCACGTGCGCCGCGTAGGTGAGCCAGCAGACCGCGACCACGGTCAGGCAGCTCTTGACGGTGATGTCGCCGCCGTGGTCCCGCTCACCGCACAGCAGGATGTTCGGGGCGATGAAGAGGAACCACAGACCGTGCTGGTGCTGCTGCAACTTCCAGTCCACCAGCATCAGCACGGCCACGTACGCCATCTGCCAACCAGACCTCAACCTCATGTCGGTGCCACCTCCTGCAACCCCTCGGGGGCGGGGATTGGGACACGTGGGTTCGAGGCATCATTGACTGGTGACCGCACGCTTCCCCCGTTAGCCAAGTTCGGTCATTCTTAGGCCATGGCCTCGGCAACTTGACTGGCATTCTGGGGAAATGATGCCGAAGATGACTGATCGATAAACTGACGATCGGTCAACTCCTAGCTAAAGGAGCGGATGTGAGCAGCGGACCCCGCACATCTGTGCAGGTGGCCTATGACGCGCTCCGTGAGGAGATCGAGCGCCTGGGTCCCGGCGGCAAGCTGTCCTCGCAGCACGAACTGGCCGAGCAGCTCGACGTCTCCCGGGACACGGTGCAGCGCGCCCTGCGGAAGCTGCGGGACGAGGGCCGGATCCACCCGGTGCAGGGGCAGGGGACTTTTGTCGCGGACGGCCCCGAGACCGGCGGGCGGTTGGAGCCGGCCATCATCGGCCTGGCCGACTACCTGGACCGGGCGTTCCAGGAGCCGCGGGTCAGCATCGACTTCTTCGGCTTCACCGCGGAGACCCTGGCCACCCTGCTCAAGCTGCGGCTGGACCGGCTGCGGGTCCCCGGCCGCAGCGGACCCGAGTCGCTCACGGTCCGGTTGCTGCTGCCGGCGACGGGGACGCACCTGGCGCTGCCGCGGTCCATCGAGGACTGGGCCGACGAGCGCCCGTTGAACCGGCTGCGCGAGATGACCGCCGGCTTCGTCCGCGGGATGGACACCTCGATCAGCGACATCGGGGCGCGCGGGCTGATCGGGCGGGTCGACCTGCAGGTGCGGGCGGTGCGGATGACCCCGTCGGTGAAGCTCTACATCATCAACGGCACTACTGCCCTGCAGAGTTGGTACGAGGTCCAGCGCAATGTGGTGGAGCTGCCCTCGGTCGGCGGGGGCGATCCTGAGATGCTGCCGATCCACGACCTGATGGGGATCGAGGCCCCGCTGATCCCGCAGTCCCCGGAGGGGGTCTCGGTGGCCCAGCGCTGGTTCGACTCGCTGTGGGACACCATCGCCACCGAGTGGCCCGGCGAGGGGGACGCTCTGGTCTGACGCCGGGGTTGCGCGGACACTCGTCTGGTGAACATGATCCGCCCGCCGGTACCGGACGCCGCCCCCGCGGTGTTCCACGGAGTGACCCATGTGCTGTTCGACTTCGACGGGCCGCTGGTGCAGCTTTTCGCCGTGCACCGGGCCCCCGGCATAGCCAAGGGCCTGCTCGCGCTGATCCTCCGGCAGACGCCGCTCACCGGGGAGGAGTTCTCCGACGCCACCGACCCGCACGGCATGGTGGCCGAGCTGCGCGGGGTCCTGGAGCGGCATCCGCGCCGGATCCCGCTCCAGGAGGCCGCGCGGGTGATCGAGGTGGTGCAGCGCGAGCTGGTCCGGCAGGAGCGGATCGCGGCGGGCACGGCCCGGGTCACCGCGGACGCGGTGGCGCTGGTGCGGAAGCTGCTGCCGCACTGCGGCCTGGCGGTGACCAGCAACAACGCGCCGGAGGCAATCCACGACTTCCTGGCCCGCGACCTGGCCGGGCCGCTCCGGGAGGCGTTCGGCCACCAGGTCCACGGGCGCGCGCCGGACCCGGATCTGATGAAGCCCCACCCGGACTGCGTCCGCCGCGCGCTGGAGGGGCTCGGCTGCACCCCGGACAGCCGGGTGCTGCTGATCGGTGACTCCGAGTCGGACTTCAAGGCCGCCGCGGCGCTGGGGGTGCGCTTCCTCGGCTTCGCGCCGCACGCCCGCAAGGAGGAGCTGCTCCGGGCGTCGGGCGTCGAGGACCTGGTCAGCGGGTTGGACGTGCTGCTGTGGGACGGGCCCGGCTGACCCCGGGAGGCATTGCGGTAACGGACCCGTTTCCTCCAGCCTCCTTCCGGCGTTTCCCGACTAGGCTTGACTTCTCTGTCCAGGCCGGACACACGGGAAGAGCGAGCACCACACCACCGGGAGCCCCCCATCGACAGGACCGCCGAGACCGCCGCCCCGGCGGCTGAGGCCTGCCGGGAACTGGTCGACTCGGTCCGGCTCCGGGTCCGCTCCGAGGGCGGCTTCCACAACCGCAACTACCAGGTCCGTCCGACCGACCGGCAGGCGCGGCTGCTGGGCCTCGGCAGCGGCCAGACCGTGCTGGTCCGGGTCCGCCGGTCGAGCCCGGAGCTGGTCCAGCGGGTCTGGCCGGACGAGGCGGCCCTGCTCCGCCGACTGGCCGCGATCCGCGCCGACCCGGCGGACGGACGGGGCCCGGACGGCCCGCGGGTGCTGCACAGCGACGACGACGGCACCGCCGTGCACCTCTACGTCAGCGGCGAGACCTTCGCCCGGCGGTATCCGGACGGGCTGCCGGTCCAGGAGCGCCACGTCGCGCAGATCGCCTGGTTCTTCGGCCGGCTGACCCAGTTTCAGCGCTCCGACCTGCCGGAACTGCCGAAGGGCTGGCCGGAGGACGGCGACTCCACCGGCTTTCTGCGGGCCCGGGTGCGGTTCGCCCAGGAGCGGCTCTGCGACGCCAACCAGGGCGAGTTCGGCGACCTGTTCAGCGCCCTGGGCGTGCCGGGGGACGCGATCAGCAGGTTCGGCGAGGCGCTGCCGCCGCTGACCGAGCGGCCGTTCGCGCTGCTGCACACCGATGTGCACCGGCGGAACATCATCGTCGCGGACGACGACCGGCTCAGGTTCGTGGACTGGGAGCTGGCGATGTTCGGCGACCCGCTGCACGACCTGGCCGTCCACCTGCGCCGGATGCGCTACCCCGCCGCGCAGGAGCGCCAGGTGGTCGCGGCCTGGGAAGAGGCGGTCATCCGCACCTCGCCCGAGCACGCCGTCGGCCTGGGCCGCGACCTGCGGCACTACCGCGGCTACGAGCTGGCCCAGTCGGTCTACCCGGACGTGATCCGGGCGGCGCTCAGCCTCGGTGCGATGCCGGAGGACCGGGCGCTGGACTGGGCGGTGACCCGTGCCCAGGGCGCGCTCGCGGCGGCGGCGGGGCCGCTGCGGCTGCGAGCCGTCCCGGATCGGGAGACGGTCCGGTCGGCCTTGGTCACATGGCACCACACCCGTTGGTTCGAAAGGTCGTTGACCGCGCGGAAGGAGCGCTGACGCGGCCTCGGCCGGTCTCGGAGGGTTTTCGGCGGGACGGTTGGGGCTTGTGGTCTTGGTGCGGCAGTGCCTAGCCTTCCGGGAACGCCCGCACGTGCGGGCGGCCGTCGCGCGGGACGCCGAGTCCTGTCCAGCCGCGGGGCGGGACCCAGACTCTTTGATTGGGCAGGAGCGGGGGACCCAGGTAAGTCGCCGCAGTTCACAGCGCTGCGGCTAGGGGTGAAGGCGCGTCAGCGCCCGGGCTACCTCACGGCCCGAACCCGACAGCTCACCTCGCAGGCGTCGGAGAGGGACTCCGTCATGCCCTTCACCAGCAACGCCTCCGGGCGTCATCGCAAGCCCCGCACCAGCAACACCGCCCGCCTGGTGGCCACCGCGAGCCTCGGCACCGCCGGGATCGCGCTGCCGCTGATCGGCGCGACCAGCGCCTCCGCAGCCTCCGTCTCGACCTGGGACAAGGTCGCCAGCTGCGAGAGCGGGGGCGACTGGTCCATCAACACCGGCAACGGCTACTACGGCGGGCTGCAGTTCTCCGCCTCGACCTGGTCCGGCTACGGCGGCACCGCGTACGCCGCCACCGCCGACCACGCCAGCAAGGGCCAGCAGATAGCCATAGCCGAGAAGGTCCTCGCCTCGCAGGGGCCCGGCGCCTGGCCGGTCTGCGGGCCGCGGGCCGGTCTCTCCCAGGGCGGCGCTCCGGCGTCGGTGGACACCGGGACGCCGTCCAAGGCCGGCACCGGGAAGCACAGCGGCGGCACCGAGCAGGCCGCCGCCACCAGGAAGAGCAGCAGCACGCCGAAGCACGCGGCCCCGGCCAAGGCTCCGGCGAAGACCACGGGCACGGCCGCGGCGAAGACCCCGGCCGGGACCACCACGACCACCACCACGGCCGTGCACAGCGTCGGGCACGGCGGCTACACGGTGAAGCCGGGGGACAACCTCTCCGAGATCGCCGCCGCCGCGCACCTCCGCGGCGGCTGGCCCGCGCTGTACCGGGCCAACAAGGACACCGTCGGCGCCGATCCGAACCTGATCTTCCCCGGTCAGCACCTCACCGTCGGCTGACCGTCCGTCCGTGGTCCGTCAGTGCCGCCGGGTCCTCCGCCCACGAGATGAACTACTCGTGAGTAGGGGATCCGGCGGGTGAGACAGTCGCGAGGTGCGCGTGGCCCGGGGCCCGGCTGCGGCTAGGCTCTTGGGGTAAGCACCCCAGTGTTCCCCCCAAGGAGATGCCTGTGCCGTCCATCGACGTCGTCGTAGCCCGGGAGATCCTCGACTCGCGAGGCAACCCCACGGTCGAGGTCGAGGTCGGCCTCGACGACGGCAGCACCGGGCGTGCCGCCGTTCCGTCCGGCGCCTCCACCGGCGCGTTCGAGGCCCTCGAACTGCGTGACGGCGACAAGTCCCGCTACTTCGGCAAGGGCGTCGAGAAGGCCGTCCTCGCGGTGATCGAGCAGATCGGCCCGGAGCTGATCGGCTACGACGCCACCGAGCAGCGCCTGATCGACCAGGCCATGCTGGACCTGGACGCCACCCCGGACAAGTCCTCGCTCGGCGCCAACGCCATCCTCGGCGTCTCGCTGGCCGTGGCGCACGCCGCCTCCGAGGCCAGCGACCTGCCGCTGTTCCGCTACCTGGGCGGCCCGAACGCCCATGTGCTGCCGGTCCCGATGATGAACATCCTCAACGGCGGCTCGCACGCGGACTCCAACGTCGACATCCAGGAGTTCATGATCGCTCCGATCGGTGCGGCCTCCTTCTCCGAGGCCGTCCGCTGGGGCGTCGAGGTCTACCACACCCTCAAGGGTGTGCTGAAGGAGCGCGGCCTCTCCACCGGTCTGGGCGACGAGGGCGGCTTCGCCCCGAACCTGGACAGCAACCGCGAGGCGCTCGACCTGATCGTCGAGGCCATCAAGAAGGCCGGCTACACCCCCGGCAAGGACGTCGCGCTGGCGCTGGACTGCGCCGCCTCCGAGTTCTACAAGGACGGCGCGTACCAGTTCGAGGGCAAGGCCATCTCGGCCGCCGAGCTGACCGACTACTACGCCGAGCTGGTCGCCGCGTACCCGCTGGTCTCCATCGAGGACCCGCTGTTCGAGGACGACTGGACCGGCTGGACCGCGCTGACCGCCAAGCTGGGCGACAAGGTGCAGATCGTCGGTGACGACCTGTTCGTCACCAACCCGGTCCGGCTGGCCCGCGGCATCAAGGAGGGCGCGGCCAACGCGCTGCTGGTGAAGGTCAACCAGATCGGCTCGCTGACCGAGACCCTGGACGCGGTCGAGCTGGCCCAGCGCAACGGCTTCCGCTGCATGATGTCGCACCGCTCCGGCGAGACCGAGGACGTCACCATCGCCGACCTCGCCGTCGCCACCAACTGCGGCCAGATCAAGACCGGCGCCCCGGCCCGCTCCGAGCGCGTCGCCAAGTACAACCAGCTGCTGCGGATCGAGGAGATCCTGGACGAGGCGGCCGAGTACGCCGGCCGCGGCGCGTTCCCGCGGTTCCAGCCCGCCGCCGACTGACAGCCCGTCGGCTGACGACTCGTCGTGCTGGACCGGTGCCCCGCCGCGATCACCCTCTAGGGTGGGCGGCGGGGCACCGGCACATCCAACGGGAGGGCGAGAACGTGAGCAGACCGAACGGGCGCAGGCCGCGCTTCACCGGCCGGGCGGCCGTCCTCGCGCTGGTGCTGTGCTCGCTGGTCGCCGCGCTGGCCTACCCGACCCGTCAGTTCATCGCGCAGCGGGCCCAGATCGCCCAGCAGCGGGCCGCAGCGGAGCAGGCCCAGGCGCAGGTGGACGAGCTGCGCCGGGAGAAGGCCCGCTGGCAGGACCCGGCGTACGTGACCGCGCAGGCGCGCGAGCGGCTGCACTACGGCTTCCCCGGCGAGACCCCGTTCACCTCGGTGGACCCCGACCCGAGCGCCTCCGCCACGGCGCGGGCCACGGCCCAGGCGCAGGCCGCGGCGGGCGCGGCGGGCCAGCCCTGGTACGACAACCTGTTCGAGTCACTGGACGCCTCGGACACCGCCCCGCACTGACGCTCCGCACTGACGCACTGAAGAAAGCCCAGGACATGACCTCGCACAACCCCGCACCCGGCGACCCCGGCGCCTCTGCCGGCCCCGGTGCCCCCGGCGTCACCGCCGACGACACCGCCGCGATCGCGGCCCAGCTCGGCCGGGTGCCGCGCGGCCTGCGCGCCGTCGCCCACCGCTGCCCCTGCGGCCTGCCCGACGTGGTGGAGACCCAGCCGCGGCTGGAGGACGGCTCGCCGTTCCCGACGCTGTACTACCTGACCTGCCCGCGCGCCGCCTCCGCGATCGGCACGCTGGAGGCGGACGGGCTGATGAAGGAGCAGACCGCCCGGCTGGCCGAGGATCCGGAGCTGGCCGCCGCGTACCAGCGGGCGCACGAGGACTACATCGCCAAGCGGGACGCCATCGAGGTGCTGGAGGGCTTCCCCAGCGCCGGCGGGATGCCGGACCGGGTGAAGTGCCTGCACGTCCTGGTGGGTCACTCGCTGGCGGCCGGGCCCGGGGTGAACCCGCTCGGCGACGAGGCGCTGGACAAGCTGCCGGAGTGGTGGCGCAAGGGCTGCTGCGTCCAGCTCCCCGGAGCCGATGCCGAGGCCGATGCCGCCGCCGCGACCGGGGGTGACGACCAGTGAGCCCGCAGCGCGTGGCCGCGATCGACTGCGGCACCAACTCGATCCGGCTGCTGGTCGCCGACCTCGACCCGGCCACCGGCCGGCTGCACGACCTGGACCGGCGGATGACCATCGTCCGGCTCGGCCAGGGCGTGGACCGCACCGGGCGGCTCGCGCCCGAGGCGCTGGAGCGCACCTTCGCCGCCTGCCGCGACTACGCCGCGGTGATCGCCGGGCACGGCGTGTCGCAGCTGCGCTTCGTCGCCACCAGCGCCTCCAGGGACGCCGAGAACCGGGACGAGTTCACCGACGGCGTCCGGGAGATCCTGGGCGTCGAGCCCGAGGTGGTCAGCGGAGACGAGGAGGCCTGGCTCTCCTTCACCGGCGCGACCCGCGAACTCCTCGGCGACGACCGGATGGCCCCGCCGTTCCTGGTCTTCGACCTGGGCGGCGGCTCCACCGAGTTCGTGCTCGGCACGGACCGGGTCGAGGCCGCGCGCTCGGTCGACATCGGCTGCGTCCGGCTGACCGAGCGGCACGGCGAGGACACCCTCGCCATGCGCGCCGACATCAAGCAGGCCCTGGACCTGGCCGAGCAGACCGTTCCGCTGACCTCCGCGGCCACCCTGGTCGGCCTGGCCGGCACGGCCACCACGGTCGCCGGGATCGCCCTGGACCTGCCCGCCTACGACTCGGCCGCGATCCACCACGCGCGGATCCCGCTGGCCCGGGTCCGCGAGGTCACCGAGCTGCTGCTGTCCGCGACTTCGGAGCAGCGCGCGGCCATCCCGGTGATGCACCCGGGCCGGGTGGACGTGATCGGCGCGGGCGCCCTGGTGCTGCTCGCGATCATGGAGCGGACCGGTGCCCGCGAGCTGGTCGTGAGCGAGCACGACATCCTCGACGGCATCGCCTGGAGCACGGCGCGAGAGGGCACGCGAGAAAGTTTGTGAATTTCTTCACGTGCTGATCCGCGATCTTTCCTGCTCCTTATGGGCGGTTCGTCCGGATTACGAGACCAAAGGCCCTGGCTTTGCTCTCCAGCAACTTCCAAGGCGGGGCGCCGGTTTCGGACACACAATCGCAACAGGGGCGGCGAGCTGCGGTGATGTCCCGGGCGACACACGGGTGGGACGGGAGCGCACCGGCGGGGACCCGTGGGCCGCGTAGTGTAGCAGGGCCTGTCCAGAGGGAGAGGAGTAGGGCCGCAGCAGGTGGGTGCGGGAGTGCTGGATACTTTCGGATATGAGCACCACGGAGCGTCCTCGCATTCTTATCGTCGGCGGTGGATACGTCGGCCTGTATGCCGCGATGCGCATCCTCAAGAAGATGCGCTACGGGGAGGCGACCGTCACGGTCGTCGACCCGCGGTCGTACATGACCTATCTGCCCTTCCTTCCCGAGGCGGCGGCCGGCAACGTCGCGCCTCGCAACCTCGTCGCCCCCCTGCGGAGCGTCCTGAAGACCGCGGAGGTCCTCACGGGCCACGTCACCTCCGTGGACCAGGTCGCCAAGGTGGCCACCATCCACCCGGCCGCGGGTGACCCCTACGAGCTGCCCTTCGACTACATGGTCGTGGCGATGGGCTCGGTCTCCCGCACCTTCCCGATCCCCGGCCTGGCCGAGCACGGCATCGGGATGAAGTCGGTGGAGGAGGCCATCAGCCTCCGCAACCACGTCATCGCCCAGCTCGACAAGGCGGAGTCCACCACCGACGAGAAGGTGCGCAAGCAGGCGCTCACCTTCGTCGTCGTCGGCGGCGGCTTCGCCGGTGTGGAGACCATCGCCGAGGTCGAGGACATGGCCCGGGACGCGGCGAAGCTCTACCACAACGTGAAGCGCGAGGACATGCGCTTCCTGCTGGTCGAGGCAGCCAACCGGATCCTCCCCGAGATGGGCCCGGACCTCGGTCTGTGGACCAAGGAGCGGCTGGAGGAGCGCGGTATCGAGATCTACATCGAGACCTCGATGGACTCCTGCCTGGACAAGCACGTGGTGCTGAAGAACGGCGTCGAGGTCGACGCCTCCACCATCGTCTGGACGGCCGGCGTCAAGCCGAACCCGGCGCTGGCGAACTTCGGCCTGCCGCTCGGCCCGCGCGGCCACGTCGACACCGCCCCGACCCTCCAGGTCCAGGGCTTCGACAACGTCTGGTCGGCCGGCGACAACGCGCAGGTCCCCGACCTGGCCGTGGGCGAGGGCGCCTGGTGCCCGCCGAACGCGCAGCACGCGGTGCGTCAGGCGATCGTGCTCGGCGACAACGTCATCTCCGGCATGCGGGGCTTTCCGCAGGCCGAGTACAAGCACAAGAACCTCGGCGCGGTCGCCGGTCTGGGCCTCCACAAGGGTGTGGCGATCCTCTTCGGCAAGTACAAGCTGAAGGGCCGTCCGGCCTGGTGGTTCCACCGCCTGTACCACGGCAGCCGGGTCCCCACGATGAACCGCAAGGTCCGCGTGTTCGCCGACTGGACCCTGGCCGTCTTCCTCAAGCGCGAGACCGTCTCCCTGGTGGAGATGGAGCGTCCCCGCGAGACCTTCGTCGAGGCGGCGGCCCCCGCCCCGAAGCCGGTCCCGGCAGCGGTCCCCGCTGCCGACAAGGCAGCCGAGAAGGTCTCCGCGTAGCAAGTAGTGCGCAGTACCCCTCCATGCCCGGCAGCGTCGCCGGACCACACACGTGGTGCTCATAACCGGCACCGCTGCCGTAAGTGCCCCGGTCCTCCTGAAGAGGACCGGGGCACTGGCGCGCTGCGGTCCTTTCGGGGACCGGTCGGGCTAGTCGGTCTTGATGCTGCCCAGGATGTCGAGCCCGGCCGCCCGCCGGGCCGGCCACAGCGCCGCCGCCAGGCCCACCAGGGCGGCGCCGACCACATAGGCGGCCAGCTGCCCGTACGGCGGCGCGGTGGTCAGGCCGACCAGGTCGCCCTTGAGCAGCTGCACCGCGGCCCAGGCCAGGAAGCCGCCGATGGCGACCCCCAGCACCGCGCCGAAGGCGGCGATCACCACCGACTCGAGCCGGACCATCCGCTTCACCGCGAAGCGGTCCAGGCCGATCGCCCGCAGCATCCCGATCTCGCGCTTGCGCTCGAACACCGACATCGCCAGGGTGTTGACCACGCCCAGCACCGCGATCACCACGGCCATGCCGAGCAGCCCGTACATCACGTTCAGCAGGGTGTTGATCAGCGAGTTGAACTGGTCCCTGATCTGCTGCTGGGTCTGCACGGTGATCAGCGGGCTGTCCCCGGTGGTGTCCTTCAGCGCCTGCTGGAGCTGCGGGGTGGCCCCGTTCGCGCCCTTGACCAGCACGCCGTCGTAGTGCGGCGCGGTGGTGTGCGGGGCCAGCACCGACTCGCCCATCAGCACCGGGCCGAGCATCCCGCTCACCTGGTAGATCCCGCCGATGGTCAGCGTGCCCCGCTTGCCGTCCGGGTAGGTCAGCGCGGCGGTGGAGCCGACCGTCCAATGGTGCTGGTCGGCCAGCTTGCGGTCGACCAGGGCCGAGCCCTGCCGCAGTGAGGCGGTCGTCCCTTCGAGCATCTGCGGGGCGATCAGCTGGTCGAACGCGGCGGCGTCCACCCCGGTCACCGACTGGTCGTCGGCGCCGAACCGGACGAACTGGCTGTCCATCACGCTGCTGGCGGCCACCCCCGGGGTGGCGGCGATCTTCGGCACCAGCGCCGGCGCGACCTCCTGGCCGAGCAGCACCGAGACGTCGTAGTCCGCCTTCATGTTCTGGGTGACCTGGCTGTCGATCGCATGGCTGACCGAGGCGCCGATCACGGTCAGCGCGCTGATCAGGGTCAGCCCGATGGTCAGCGCCGAGGCGGTGGCCGCGGTACGGCGCGGGTTGCGCACCGCGTTCTGCCGGGCCAGCTTGCCCGGCGTGCCGAACAGCTTCGTCAGCAGCGGCCCGATCAGCGCGATCACCGGACGGGACAGCAGCGGTGTCAGCACGAACACGCCGATCAGGATCAGCCCCGCGCCCAGCCCCACCGGGGCCCGCCCGGCCGAGCCGCCCAGCGAGGTCCCGTAGAGCACCGAGGCCAGGCCGAGGCCGAAGAAGGCCGCACCGACGGAGTTGCGCACCACCAGGCTCTTCTGGGTGGCCGGCTGGTCGTTGCTGTTCATCGCCGCCACCGGGGCCACCCGGGAGGCGCGCAGGCTCGGCAGCAGCGCGGCCAGCACGGTCACCACGATCCCGGTGACCAGGGTGGCCACCACGGTGGTGGGGGAGAGCACCAGCGAGCCCTTGGGCACCCCGCTGCCGCCCATCAGCGACTGCAGCAGCGCCCCGATGCCGATGCCCGCGGCCAGGCCGCCGACCGAGGCCACCAGGCCCACGAACAGCGCCTCCAGCAGCACCGAGCGGGTGATCTGACGGCGGCTCGCCCCGATCGCGCGCATCAGCGCCAGCTCCCGGGTGCGCTGGGCGATCAGCATGGTGAAGGTGTTGGCGATCAGGAAGATCCCGACGAACAGCGCGATCCCGGCGAAGGCCAGCAGCGCGGTGCGCAGTCCCGAGGTGGCCTGGTCGACCTGGGTGGTCTCGTCGGCGGTGAGCTGCGCCCCGGTCTTGACCTTGATGTTGGAGCTGTGCGGGACGACCGCGGCGACCTCGGCCCGCAGCGCGGCCTGGCTCACCCCGGGCCCGGCCGCGACCTCGACCGAGTCGTACTGGCCCGGCGCGAGGTAGGTGCGCTGGGCGGTGGCGTTGTCGAACAGCACCAGCGAGCCGCCGGAGGCGACCTGAGGGTCGTCGGTGCTGAAGATCCCGGTGACGGTCATCGGCATGACCGGCCCGTTGACCGCGAGCCGGACCGTGTCGCCGACCTTGAAGCCGTTGTCCTGCGCGGTCTTCCGGTCGATCGCGATGCCGTGCGGGTCGGTCGGCCCGGCGCCCTGCACCATCGGGTGCAGCGGGTCCTTCCCGTCGGCTCCGGGGACCCAGTTGCCGCCGAAGGTGCTGCCCTGGGAGCCGATCAGGTCGCCGTGCGGGTCGGCCAGCCCGGCGAAGCCGGTGACCGTGCCGCGGGCCGAGGCGGCGCCGGGGAGCGCGGCGATCCGCTTCAGGGTGGCGTCGGTGAGCGGCCTGGTCCCGCTGGGGTCGCGGACGGCGCCGGCGTCGGCGCCGACGGCATTGTTGCTGACCTGGACCGAGACCCCGGCGTAGTTGTTGGAGACGCTGTCCTTGAAGGCCTTGCCGACCGAGTCGGAGAAGACCATGGTGCCGGCCACGAAGGCGGTGCCGAGCAGCACGGCCAGCATGGTCATCAGCAGGCGGCCCTTGTGGGCCACGACGTTGCGCAGCGCGGTGCGGTACACGGTGGCTGACCCCCGCTCAGCTGGTCCGGCCGGCGGCGTCGAAGCGACGCATCCGGTCCAGGACGCCGTCGGCGGTCGGGGCCTGCATCTCGTCGACGATCCTGCCGTCGGCGAGGAACACCACCCGGTCCGCGTAGGAGGCGGCGACCGGGTCGTGGGTCACCATCACCACGGTCTGGCCCAGCTCCCGCACCGAGTTGCGGAGGAAGCCGAGGATCTCCGCGCCGGAGCGGGAGTCCAGGTTGCCGGTGGGCTCGTCGGCGAAGATGATCTCCGGCCGGGAGGCCAGCGCGCGGGCGCAGGCGACCCGCTGCTGCTGGCCGCCGGACAGCTGGGACGGGCGGTGGCCGAGCCGGTCGGCCAGCCCGACCGTCCGCACCACCTGGTCCAGCCAGGCCCGGTCGGGCTTCCGCCCGGCGATGTCCATGGGCAGGGTGATGTTCTCGATCGCGGTCAGTGTCGGCAGCAGGTTGAACGACTGGAACACGAATCCGATCTGGTCCCGGCGCAGCTTGGTCAGCTGCTTGTCCTTCAGCCCGACCAGCTCGGTCTCGCCGATCCGGGCCGATCCCGAGGTGACCGTGTCCAGACCGGCCATGCAGTGCATCAGCGTCGACTTGCCGGAGCCGGATGGGCCCATGATCGCCGTGAACTGCCCGCGCGGGAAGTCGACCGAGACGTCGTCGAGGGCGGTGACGCGGGTGTCGCCCTCGCCGTAGACCTTGCTCAGGCCGACGGCGCGGGCCGCGGCCGCGGTCAGGGTGGTGGTCGGCAGGGTCGGAGGCACGGGGCGACTCCAGGGAGTGAGGCGATGGGATGCACCCATCCTCTCCCTGCGATCACACGCCGTAGTCGCCCGCCGGAACGGTTGCCCGTACCGCCTTGCGTCGTACGGGTCGGCCCGGCCCCTCCTCCGATGGGATGACCCGCCCCTTAGAGGCTCAGATGCGTTCGATCTGCGCCGACGAAGCGTCAAGTATCAGTGAAATAAGACAACTTCCTATCAACCGGGCAGCAGGCAGGGGTGGCCTGCGGCTAGGCTCTGGGATGCGGAAGGGCCCGGATGGTGGAACGCAGACACGGCGAGCTTAAACCTCGCTGGCCGCCAGGCCGTGCCGGTTCGAATCCGGCTCCGGGCACAAAGTATGTCATGGCCTGGACATGCTCCTGCTGCACAAACGGCTGGAGCCTGTCCAGGCGTGCGCCGCCGACGACTGATACCAGCGTGATACCATCTCGGTATGGCTATGACGCTGCGACTCCCTGAGCTCGATGACCAGCTTCTGACCGAGCGCGCCAAGGCAGAGGGCCGCAGCAAGCAGGAGCTGGCCACTGAAGCCATCCACATCTACGTGACGCGCCGAACCGAGCTGTTCTCGGACATCCTTGATCAAGTCATGACCGAGGACGCGGAGCTGTTGGATCGTCTGGCGTGATCTACCTCGATCTGCCGGAGGTTCTGGTGATCGTTGAGCGGGTCACCGGATCCCGGCATGCCGTGCGCGACTTCGGTCTGCTGCAGTCCTCGGTGGAGCGCCCGAGGACTGATGTGTTCGGTGTCGAGGCGTACCCGACGCTGCCCGAGAAGGCCGCCGCGCTGCTGCATTCCCTGGCACGCAACCATGCTCTCGTGGACGGCAACAAGCGCACGGCGTGGCTGGCCATGCGCATGATGCTGCGGCTCAACGGCGTGCGTCTGATCGCTCCGGTCGATGAGGCCGAGGTGTTCGTCGTGGCGGTAGCCACTGGCGAGTTGGAAGTCCCGGAGATCGCCAAGCAGCTCGTCGCCTGGATCGGTGTCTGACAGCGCGTTTACTTTGACATGCGCGCGGCGGCGCGGCGTAGGTCGTACTCGTGTACGAGGGCCTTGGCGTAGCCGTAGGAGATGCCGTACTCCCGCCGCAGCCAGTCGATCTTCTCCTCGCAGCGGAGCAGGCCGGGCCCGTCGCCCACGGCCTTGAGCCAGTCGTCCAGCGGTTTGCCGGTCACCGCGGGGATGCGCGAGAGCAGGTTGTGGTGGGTTTCCATCGAGTACATGAGGGACACGCGGCGCCTCCAGAGATGGACCGAGGATGGACCGAATCCGTCTTCTGACTCTGCCTGAGGGCGGAAGCCTTGGCAATGGTCGCCGTTGGATACGCTCAAGCCATGTCCGACCCGAGCGCCCTGCTGCACGCCGCCGACCGCCTGGCCGACCGCTTCCGGTCGATGCCGCAGCGGCGGCTGGCCGAACTGGCCCCGGAGGGGCTGCTGCTGGCCCGTCGGCTGGCCCGGAGGGCGCAGTTGCTGGAGGGCGGCCCGGCCCGGCCGGAACTGCCGGACGCCGGTATCTTCTCGGTGGGCGACCAGATCGCGGTGACCGGCCACGACCTGGCCGCGGCCCTGGCGGCGGCCCACCGGCCGAAGGACGGCGGCCCCGAGGACGCGGGCCCCGAGGACGGCAGCTCCGAGGAGGACGGCGACGGCGCCGCCGCCGAGCGGCTGCTCGCCGAGTCGCTGGCCGAGCTGGACGCCTGCTACAGGCTGGCCACGACCCGGTCCGCGAGGATGTAGACGGTCTCCTCGGCCTCGCCCAGGGCGAAGGTCAGCGCGTGCGCGCCGGAGAGCCGGGAGTTGCCCAGCAGCCGCACCTCGGTGCCGCTGACGATGGCCTCGCGCAGCCGCGCCCCGGCCACCGGGTCGCCGGGGGCGATGCACAGGGTGGTCTCGTCCTCGAAGACGTAGACGTCCAGCGTGCCCATCGGGCCGGGGCGGACGTCGCGCAGCGCCACGCCGACGGCGACCAGCTCGTCCAGCCGCAGGTCGGTCCACTCCGGGGTGGGGGTGGGCTGCGGGATGAAGCCGGGGTGGGACGGGTGCGCGGCCGGGGCGGGCGCGGCCGGGGCCGCGGCGCCGGGGGCCGGGTGGCCGGCCGCGCCGTTGCCCTCGGAGATCATCTCCTCCAGCACCGAGCGCAGGGCGTCGGCGAACTCGGCGTCCATCTCGCCCTCGTCGTCCACGTAGCCGCGCGGTGCGGGCAGGAGCACCAGGTTCTCGCTGTCGAACACGCTCTCGTTGCCGAACGGCCCGGTCGCGTACGAGGAGTCGTCGTCCAGGTCGGCGTCCTCGGACGCGCGGGCCTCCTGCTCGGCCCAGAAGGCGCGGGCCTCGACCATCTCCCGCTCGCGGTCCTCGGCCAGCGCGGTGGTCACCGCCTCCCGCACGGCGGCGTCGAAGCGCCGGGTGAGGGCACGCAGGGAGAGCAGGGTCGCCCCGGCCACGCCGGCGGTGGCCAGCAGGGCGGCGCTGAGGACGAGGAGGACTACGGTGACGACGGTCATGGAGGGCACCCCTAGTGAAGGGTCGAACTGGCGGTCAACCCCACAGTGCCCCACGCCGCGGCTCAGCGGGAGTACGTAATGTCCTTCTCATGTGTGACATACGCCTGCTTCGGACCCCTCATCAGCCGAAATGTCAACGGCGCGGAGTCGCAGGATCACTGTCCGTCGATATTCTGTGTCCCTCATATGACGAAAAAGGCCCGGATCACGGCACAGTGTGATCCGGACCTTACCCACCCGGCGCAGGGCCAAACGGGTCATTGTGAAGATTTCATGAGAGCGGTCAGCTGAGCCGCTCGATCACCATCGCCATGCCCTGGCCGCCGCCGACGCACATGGTCTCCAGGCCGAACTGCTTGTCGTGCCACTGCAGCGAGTTGATCAAGGTGGTGGTGATCCGGGCGCCGGTCATCCCGAACGGGTGTCCGACCGCGATGCCGCCGCCGTTGACGTTCAGCCGGTCCAGGTCCACGCCCAGGTCCCGGTAGGAGGGGATGACCTGGGCCGCGAAGGCCTCGTTGATCTCGACCAGGTCGATGTCGCCGATGCCCAGACCGGCCCGCTTCAGCGCCTGCTTGGACGCCTCGACCGGGCCGTAGCCCATGATCTCGGGGGAGAGGCCGGAGACGCCGGTGGAGACGATCCGGGCCAGCGGGGTCAGGCCCAGCTCACGGGCCTTGGTGTCGGACATGATCACCAGGGCCGCCGCGCCGTCGTTCAGCGGGCAGCAGTTGCCCGCGTTGACCGTGCCGTCCGGGCGGAACACCGGCTTCAGGCCGGAGACCGCCTCCAGGGTGACCCCGGCTCGCGGGCCGTCGTCGGCGCTGACCACGGTGCCGTCCGGGGTGGTCACCGGGGTGATCTCGCGGGCCCAGAAGCCGTCCGCGATGGCCTTCTCGGCCAGGTTCTGCGAGCGCACGCCGAACTCGTCCTGCTCCTGCCGGGAGATCCCCTTGAGCTTGGCGAGGTTCTCCGCGGTCTGGCCCATGGCGATGTAGACGTCCGGGAGCAGGCCGCCCTCGCGCGGGTCGGTCCAGACCGGCGCGCCGGTCTGCGAGGCGGTGGCCACGGTGCGCGCCTCGGCGTCGGCGAACAGCGGGTTCTTGGTGTCCGGCAGGCCGTCCGAGGAGCCCTTGATGCTGCGCGAGACCGTCTCGACCCCGGCCGAGATGAAGACGTCGCCCTCGCCGGCCTTGATCGCGTGCAGCGCCATCCGGCTGGTCTGCAGCGAGGAGGAGCAGTAACGGGTGACCGTGCAGCCCGGCAGGTGGTCCATGCCGAGCTGGACCGCGACCACGCGGCCCAGGTTGTGGCCCTGCTCGCCGCCGGGCAGGCCGCAGCCGAGCATCAGGTCGTCGATGTCGCGCGGGTCGAGCGCCGGGATCTTGTCCAGCGCTGCCCTGACGATGGCCGCGGTCAGGTCGTCCGGGCGGACGTCCTTCAGCGATCCCTTGAACGCCCGGCCGATCGGGGAGCGGGCGGTGCTGACGATGACGGCTTCGGGCATGGTGGGCTCCAGGGGTGGACCGGCGGCTGCGGTTCGGGTCGATCAGGCCCAAGTTACTCTCAGGTACAACCCGAGTCAGCGCCGACGGCGTGTGAATTACCTGACCTTGCGTCATCGCCGGGAGCGCCGCTCGGGCCCGGGTCCGGCTCCCCGTCCGCCCCGTCCGCCCCCTCCGGCAGGTCCGTCGCCCCGGCCACGGCCGCCTCGTCCGGCAGGGTCCGCCGCCTGCGGTGCTTCAGCAGCGCCCAGCGCCCGCGCGGCCCGGACTCCGAGCCGAGCACGGCCGCGCCGACCACCTCGGTGCCGCCGCGCCCGGCCGCCTCGGCCGCCGCCTGGGCGACCGGCAGCACGCCCTCGCCGCGGAAGGCGTCCGGGTGCTCCTCGATCACGCCGCCGGGCCACAGGTCCAGCACCGCGCACACCGACGGCAGCAGCGCCATCGCCGCGGTCGCGTAGCCCTGCGCCGAGGGGTGGTAGCGGTCCGAGGCGAACATCTCCGGACGGCCGCTGAACTCCGGGCCGAGCAGGTCGCCCAGCGAGACGCTGCGCCCGCCCGCCTCGACCACGGCGATGGTCTGCGCGGCGGCGAGCTGGCGGCTGGCCCGCCGGGCCAGCCAGCGCAGCGGCGGCCGGACCGGCTCGATGGTGCCGAGGTCCGGGCAGGTGCCGACGACGACCCTGATCCCGGCCGACTCCATCCGGCGGACCGCCTCGCCGAGCATCCGTACCGCGTGCGCCACCGCGACCCGCTGGGTCACGTCATTGGCGCCGATCATGACCAGCACCACGTCCGGCCGCTCCGGCAGGACCACGCCGACCTGGCGCTCCAGGTCCTCCGAGGTGGCGCCGTTCACGGCGGCGACGGTCAGCCGCACCGGGCGCTCGGCCACCGAGGCCACCCCGCCCGCGAGCAGCGCCCCCAGCGTCTCCCTGGCCCGGTTCGCGCCGAAGCCGGCCGCGGTGGAGTCCCCGAGCACGCCCAGTACCAGCGGTGCGGCGTCCCCGTCGGCGACGTCCCGGCCGTAGACGCCGTCGGCCCGCGGCGGCTGGCCCTCCAGGGTGTTCAGGGTGTGCTCGGCCAACTTCGCCTCGGTCAGCAGGACTCCGGCGAACCCGACGCCGACCAGTCCGATCCCGCCGCCCCCGTACGCCGCCGCGGCGGCAATGCGCCGCGCCACTCGTGCCCTGGACATCAGCCGACCCCCACTCCCTCTACGTCGTTACTCAGGCAGTGTGCCCCACTACGCTGATCCCAACAGGGCGACAATCCGTGCGTCCAGGAGAATTCAGACGAACCGCGGAGGAGATCCCGTGCGGTACCACGAATCGATCATCGACCTGGTCGGGAACACCCCGCTCGTGCGCCTCAACAAGGTCGCCGAGGGGATCAGTGCCACCGTCCTGGCCAAGGTCGAGTACTTCAACCCGGGCGGCTCGGTGAAGGACCGGATCGCGATCCGGATGATCGAGGCGGCCGAGGCGTCGGGCGCGCTGAAGCCCGGCGGCACCATCGTCGAGCCGACCTCCGGCAACACCGGAGTGGGCCTGGCGATCGTGGCGCAGCAGAAGGGCTACCACTGCATCTTCGTCTGCCCCGACAAGGTCTCCACCGACAAGATCAACGTGCTCCGGGCGTACGGCGCCGAGGTCGTGGTCTGCCCGACCGCGGTCGCCCCGGAGCACCCGGACTCCTACTACAACGTCAGCGACCGGCTGGTCCGGGAGACCCCCGGCGCCTGGAAGCCCGACCAGTACTCCAACCCGGAGAACCCGGCCAGCCACTACCACTCCACCGGCCCCGAGCTGTGGGACCAGACCGAGGGCCGGATCACCCACTTCGTCGCCGGCGTCGGCACCGGCGGGACCATCTCCGGCACCGGCCGCTACCTCAAGGACGCCTCGGGCGGCGCGGTGAAGGTGATCGGCGCGGACCCGGAGGGCTCGGTCTACTCGGGCGGCACCGGCCGCCCCTACCTGGTCGAGGGCGTCGGCGAGGACTTCTGGCCGACCGCCTACGACCGCAGCGTCGCGGACGAGATCGTGCCGGTCTCGGACAAGGACTCGTTCCAGATGACCCGCCGGCTCGCCAAGGAGGAGGGCCTGCTGGTCGGCGGCTCCTGCGGGATGGCGGTAGTGGCGGCGCTGCGGGTGGCCGAGCGGCTCGGCCCGGACGACGTGGTGGTGGTGCTGCTGCCGGACTCGGGCCGCGGCTACCTCTCCAAGATCTTCAACAACGAGTGGATGCAGGACTACGGCTTCCTGGACGAGGGCGGCACCGAGGCGGTCGCGGTCGACGTCCTGGCCCGCAAGGACGCGCAGGAGCACGGGGGCATTCCCCAGTTCGTGCACATTCACCCGAACGAGTCGGTGGGCGAGGCCGTGCACATTCTGCGCGAGTTCGGGGTCTCCCAGATGCCGGTCGTCTCGCCCGGCGCGGGGCACCCGGACGTGATGGCGGGCGAGGTGGTCGGCTCCATCGTGGAACGCGACCTGCTGGACGGTCTGTTCGCGAAGCGGTTCCAGCTGGACGAGCCGATCGGCAGTCACATGTCGCCCCCGCTCCCGGTGGTGGGCTCGGGCGAGTCGGTGACCCGGCTGATGGCGGTGCTGGAGAAGGCCGACGCGGCGGTGGTGCTGGTGGACGGAAAACCGCAGGGCATCGTCACCCGGCAGGATCTGCTGGCGTTCATGACCGCCCACGGCACTCCGGCGGCTGTTCACTGAATCCCCCCGGACTGGTACACCCGCGACATGTGACCGCAGCACGCGGTTAACAACCGCCGTGCATTGTTGTCATCACGGCAAGAAGCCGAGCGTGGTGGCGGCGGAGGTCCGGAGCGGCTCCCGGACCAGCGGTCACCTCAGGACGCGTCGGACGGCCCTGACCCGGCCGGCCGCGTCCCCGCCCGTGGGGATCGCCGTCGTCCCGCCCCTGTCGGTCCCGACCGATCCACAGGGTGCGGTGGTCCCCGCGGCACCAGCTCCGCGTTCCCGGGTGGGGGACACAGCGGAGACAGTAGGGCCGGTCCTCGCGGCCCGGCCCTACTGGTGTCTCGGCTCGGATGACGGGCCCTGCGGCCCGGTGGCTCACTGCCCGGCGCTCAGTGCGCGGTGCGGCGGCTCACGAAGACCAGGCCGACCCCGGCGACCAGGAACGCGACCCCGCCCAGGGCGTACGGCTCGGTGTCCACCCCGGTGTCGGCCAGCGCCATGCTGCTGTGCGCGCCGTCGGCGGACGCCGCCGCCTGGGACACGCCTGCCGCGGTGTGCGCCTCGCGGTCTCCCGCCTGCGTGGTGGCGGCGGACGCGATCGGGCCCAGTGCCAGCGCGGCGACCGTGCCGATACCGGCGGCTATCGCGGTGGTGGTGAGTGGGCGGCGGGTGCTCAATGTCGCTCCCTGGCGGTGTGTGGTGCCGACGATGCTAATGAGCCGGAGGTCTCTTGGATAGGGTCGAACCATGACAACCGAAACCAGCGGGATCCCGGACGACGAGACCGCGTCTCGCTACGTCCGACTGCAGATCGAACTGATCGTGGAGATCGTGGACGAGAAGGAGCTGCAGGTCGCAGCCCTGGAGCAGGTTCGCGCGGATGAGTTCCTCGAAGAGGAGGAGCGGGCCGAGGCGGTCGCCGCCATTGAGATCGACCCGGCCGGGGCGATCGCCCACTTCGTCGACCCGGTCGCGCTGCTGTCCGGCGTCCCCGGGGTGGAGCTGGCCGAGGCGACCTGGGAGTCGCAGCCGGTGGACTACGACCCGGAGAACGAGGACTGGGACCTCTACGACACCGAGTAGCCGTGGCGCCGGGCAGGTGTCCGCCGCCGCCGGGCGCCTGCCTCCCGCTCGCTCCGGTCCCGCTCCGGTTCTGCATGTCCGGTTCAGTCCGGATTGGGCGAATCGTATTGTCTGGTTTAGGTTCATATGACTGAACCGGCGAGAGGGCGTGTGACGACGTGACCGAGCAGAGCGGCAGCGACAGCGGACGTGCCTGGCGACGCCGCTCGGTGGTGACGGGTCTCGCGGCGCTGCCGGTGCTGGCGGTGGCCGCCTGCTCCGGCGGCGGCAAGGGCTCGGCCCCCGACGGCGGCCAGAGCGGTTCGGTCGCCGGGACCACCGCCCCCGCGGTCTCCGCGGCGGTGGTCACCGTCACCCCGGCGAACGGCGCCAAACGGGTCGACTTCACCGCCCCGGTGCGGGTGGTCGTCAGCGGCGGGACACTCAGCGCGGTCAGCGTCACCGGCCCTGACGGCAAGCCGGTCGCCGGGACGCTCGCCGCCGACCGGCTCAGCTGGTCCAGCACCGGCCCGCTCAGCTCCGGCAGCAGCTACCGGGTCAGCGCCACCGCGGAGGACGTGCACCGGGTCGAGACCGTCAAGGAGACCGGCTTCGCCACCGGCGCCCCGGCGAAGACCGTGGTCGGCTTCTTCACCCCGGAGGACGGCACCACCGTGGGCGTGGGCATGCCGGTCTCGATCAACTTCAACAAGCCGGTCACCGACCGGGCCGCGGTCCAGCGGGCGGTCACCGTCACCGCGTCGCCCGCGGTCGAGGTGGTCGGCCATTGGTTCAGCGACACCAGGCTCGACTTCCGCCCGCAGGCCTACTGGACGCCCGGCACCAGGGTCACCCTCAAGCTGCGGCTCAAGGACGTGCAGGCGTCCCCCGGCGTCTACGGCACCCAGTCCAAGGACGTCGGCTTCACCATCGGCCGCAGCCAGACCAGCGTCGCCGACCTCGGCGCCAAGCGGCTCACGGTCACCAGGAACGGCAAGGTCACCCAGACCTGGCCGATATCCGGCGGCTCCCCCGAACACACCACCTGGGGCGGCAAGATGGTCATCTCCGAGAAGCTGCTGCAGACCCGGATGAACTCGCAGACCGTCAACCTCGGCGGCGAGTACGACATCGCCGACGTCCCGCACGCCCAGCGGCTGACCACCTCCGGGACCTTCATCCACGGCAACTACTGGGCCGACACCTCCGTCTTCGGCAGCGCCAACACCAGCCACGGCTGCGTCGGCATGCACGACGCCAAGGGCGCGGGGGACCCGGCCACCCCGGCCGCCGTCTTCTACAACAGCTCGATCACCGGCGACGTGGTCGAGGTGGTCAACTCCGGTGACCGCATCGTCGACCCGGCCAACGGCCTGAACGGCTGGAACCTGTCCTGGACGGCCTGGAAGGCCGGCAGCGCCGTCTGAACCGGAATGTGACGCCTGATCAGTCCGCATACGCAGGACGGGGTTAGGCTGGCTCCCATGGCTGACTTGGAGACCCGCGCGGTCGAACTCCCGGCCGGAACCGTCGAGTACACCGACACCGGGGGCGAAGGACCGGTCCTGGTGCTGGTGCACGGCCTGGCCATGGACGGCAGCGTCTGGCGCCATGTCGTCGACGAACTGTGCGACCAGCACCGGGTGGTGGTCCCCACCCTCCCGTTCGGCTCGCACCTGGGCCGGATCAGGCCCGGCGCCGACCTCTCGCCGGACGGCATGGCCCGGCTGCTCGGCGACTTCCTGGACGCACTGGACCTCACCGGCGTCACCCTGGTGCAGAACGACGTGTCCACCGGCATGCTGCTGGCGGTCTCCGACGCCCCGGCGGCGGCCCGGATCGCCCGGCTGGTGCTGGCCTCGATCGAGGCGTTCGACAACTTCCCGCCGGGGCTGCCCGGCCGTTCGATCTGGCTGGCCGCCAAGCTCCCCGGCGGGGTCTCCGCGTCCGCGCAGCCGCTGCGCCTCCCGCTGCTGCGCCGACTGCCGGTGGCGTACGGGCGGCTGACCGAGCGTCCGGTGCCGCGGGCGATCACCGACGGTTGGGTGCGTCCGCTGCTCGGCAGCAAAGCGGCCCGGCGCGACCTGACCGCGTACCTGCGCGCGGCCCGGCCGGGGCGGCTTGAGCAGGCGGCGGCGCAGGCCGGCGCCTTCGACCGTCCGGTGCTGGTGGTCTGGGGCGCCGAGGACCGGATCATGCCGCCGGCGCACGGGCCCAGGCTCGCCGCGCTGTTCCCCGACGGCCGCTACCGGGAGATCGCGGACAGCGGCACCCTGCTCGCCGAGGACCAGCCCACCGCGTTCGCCGACGCGATCCGGGAGTTCGTGTCCGGCGGGTAGTGGTCGGGCGGGTTGCGGGCTGGCGGGTTGCGGTTCGGCGTCCCGGATATTCTCCGCCGCGGCTCCGGGCGACCGCCGATACTGGGGCCATGGGACAGACGTATGAGGTCATCACTCCGCGGTTGCGCTCGTTCATCGAGGAGCAGCCGGTGTTCTTCGTCGCCACCGCGCCGCTCTCCGAGCAGGGCCGGGTCAACCTCTCCCCGAAGGGGCGCGCGGGCACGCTGGTCGTCCTGGACGAGCTGACGCTCGCCTACCTCGACTTCGGCGGCAGCCACGCCGAGACCCTGGCCCATCTGCGGGAGAACGGCCGGATCACGCTGATGTGGTGCGCCTTCACCGGCCCGCCGAAGGTCCTCCGGGTGCACGGCCACGGCGACCCGGTGTTCCGCGACGACCCGCGCTTCGCGGAGCTGGTCGGCAGGTTCGGCGACGCCGACGGCGCGGGCCTGCGCTCGGTGGTGCTGGTGCACGCCGAACAGGTCAGCGACAGCTGCGGCTTCGCCGTCCCGCTGATGGAGTACCAGGACGAGCGCGAGGAGCACGTGCGGTACTTCGGCCGGAAGTCGGAGGAGGAGTTCGCGGCGTACTGCGCGAGCAAGCCGTTCAACCCGGTCAGCATCGACGGCCTGCCTGCTCTCCCGCTGCCGCTGCCGCCCCGGACCTGACGGGCCGTTCGACGGCCGCTCGACGGCTCTGGAGGCCCCTGGACGGGCCCGGAGCGAGGCCCGACAATCGAGGCATGACCACCCCCGAGCCCCTGACGCATGTGGTGCGGCTCTCGGACGCCGAGCGCGACCAGGCGATCGACGTGCTGCGCGACCACGCGGCGCAGGGGCGGCTGTCGCCGGACACCTTCATGCGCAGGATCGAGATCGCCCTCACCGCCCGTGAGCGCGGCGAACTCGACCAGCTGGTCGCGGACCTGCCCGGTCAGGGCCGCTTCTCCCGGGCCGCGGTACGGGTGGTCGGCCAGGTCTCGGCCTTCGGCGTGCGGCTGCGCGACGCCTGGCGCAACCCCTGGCTGCCCGCCCTGGTGCTGCCCGCCGCGGGGGCGGCGACCCTGCGGATCGGGCGGCTGCCCGGTGCGGACCTGAAGCTCACCCATGACTCGGTCTCCCGCGTCCACGCCGAACTCCGCCGGGACGGCGCGGTCTGGACCCTGCTGGACCTCGGCTCCACCAACGGCACGCATGTCAACGGCTCGCGGATCATCGGCTCGGTCACCGTCCGCCCCGGCGACCGGGTCGCCTTCGGCCACACCGCCTTTCGACTCAGCAGCCGCTGACGCTACGCCGGTTGCCGGTTGCCGTGTCGGGCCGGTTGACCCTGCGTCAGCCGGTGCCGCAGTCGTTCACCAGCCAGCGACCGCCGTCGCGCACCAGGAGGTAGCCCCAGAGGTGGTGACCCGAGACGAAGCTCGGGTCGTCGTCCCACCAGGCCTGCTGGTAGTCGAACTCCACCGAGACGTCGGTCTCCTGGGTCCAGGGCTGGCCGGGGAGCCGCCAGTGGTCCGCGGCGGTCATTGCGGTGGAGCCGGTCACCTTCATCCGGCGCAGGGCGGCCGTCCCGCGGAGCCACCGGTCGGTCTCGGAGCGGTACCCGGGGGTGGACAGCGCCTCGGCGGTGCTCCGGTCGTCGGCGTCCAGCGCGTGCATGTACGCCATGGCGACCTGCGCGGGCGTCGCGTCCGCGGGCGGCAGCGGCACCCGGTAGCGGGGGGTAGTGAATACCCACCAACCGACCCCGACCAGCACGGCCAGCGCCAGCGCCCCGCCGGCCAGCCAGTACCTCGTCCTTCGCGCCATGCGTCCCGCCCCCTGATCCGGCCTCTGATCCGGCCCTGCCGCCGGCCCCGGCCGTCGTCCCCGTCGCCGACCCCGGCTGAGACGGTGTGCGGGCGGGTCGTGGTTCCACCGGCCACCGGCCGTCCCTCTTCCGGCGATCACCCGGTTGGCAGGACCGGTCAGGAATCGAGAAGCGCGGGTCGCCGGGCCAGACCTAGGCTGACAGCCAAGGGCATCGCGGCCCGCCGGGCCCCCTCGCGATGCGACGGCACAAGTTACAGGAGAGACCATGACTGGCACGCCCACCCTGGGAATCAAGACCGTGCTGCACCCGGTGACCGACCTGGCCGCCGCCAAGGCCGTGTACACCGCCCTGCTCGGGGTGGAGCCGGTGGCCGACGCGCCCTACTACGTCGGCTACGAGACCGACGGCCAGCACATCGGGCTGGTGCCGGGCGGGGACATGGCCGCGCCGGTGGACTACTGGCACGTGGCGGACATCGAGGCCAAGCTGGCCGAGGTGACCGCGGCGGGCGGCACGGTGAAGTCGGCCCCCAACGACGTCGGCGGCGGTCGCCTGGTGGCCACCTTCACCGACCCCGACGGCAACGTCCTCGGGCTGCTCCAGGACCGCTGAGTACCGCCGGGCCCCGAAGCCCTGAAGCCCTGAAGTTCTGAAGCCGAGCCGCGCACAGTATGGAGACAGGATGAGCAAGGCCACCGAGGCGGATCCGTACGTCGCCGACACCAAGGACCTGATCCGCGTGCACGGCGCGCGCGTGAACAACCTCAAGGACGTCAGCGTCGAGATCCCCAAGCGCCGGCTGACGGTGTTCACCGGCGTCTCCGGCTCGGGCAAGAGCTCCCTGGTCTTCGACACGGTCGCCGCCGAGTCGCAGCGGATGATCAACGAGACCTACAGCGCCTTCGTGCAGGGCTTCATGCCGACCCTGGCGCGGCCCGACGTCGACGTGCTCGAAGGGCTGACCACCGCGATCATCGTCGACCAGCAGCGGCTGGGCGCCGACCCCCGCTCCACGGTCGGCACCGCGACCGACGCCAACGCGATGCTGCGCATCCTCTTCAGCCGGCTCGGCAAGCCGCACATCGGCTCGCCCAAGGCGTTCTCCTTCAACGTCCCCTCGATCAGCGGGGCCGGCGCGGTCACCATCGAGCGCAGCGGGAAGACCGTGAAGGAGAAGCGCAGCTTCAGCATCACCGGCGGCATGTGCCTGCGCTGCGAAGGCCGTGGCTCTGTCTCCGACATCGACCTCGGCCAGCTGTTCGACGACTCCAAGTCGCTCGCCGAGGGTGCGCTGACCATCCCCGGCTACACCCCAGGCGGCTGGAACTACCGGCTCTATGCCTCGTCGGGCTTCTTCGACCCGGAGAAGCCGATCCGGAAGTTCACCAAGAAGGAGCTCGGCGACTTCCTGCACCACGAGCCGGTCAGGATGAAGATCGAGGGCATCAACATGACCTACGAGGGGCTGATCCTCCGGGTCCAGCGGTCGATGCTGTCCAAGGACCGGGAGGCGATGCAGCCGCACATCCGGGCGTTCGTGGACCGGGCGGTCACTTTCACGGTCTGCCCCGAGTGCGAGGGCACCCGGCTCAGCGGGCCCGCCCGGTCGTCCCGGATCGGGAAGGCCAACATCGCCGACGCCTGTGCGATGCAGGTCAGCGACCTGGCCGAGTGGGTCCGCGGCCTGGACGAGCCCTCGGTGGCGCCGCTGCTGACCGCACTGCGGCAGATCCTCGACTCGATCGTGGAGATCGGCCTCGGCTACCTCTCGCTGGACCGGCCCTCGGGCACGCTGTCCGGCGGCGAGGCGCAGCGGGTGAAGATGATCCGTCACCTCGGCTCCTCGCTCACCGACGTCACCTACGTCTTCGACGAGCCGACCACGGGTCTGCACCCGCATGACATCACCCGGATGAACGACCTGCTGCTGCGGCTGCGGGACAAGGGCAACACGGTGCTGGTGGTGGAGCACAAGCCGCAGACGATCGCCATCGCCGACCATGTGGTCGACCTCGGCCCCGGCGCGGGCGCGGCGGGCGGCAGCGTCTGCTTCGAGGGCACGGTCGCGGGTCTGCGGGCCGGCGACACCAGCACCGGCCGCCATCTGGAGGACCGGGCCGCGGTCAAGGAGACGGTGCGCAAGCCCACCGGCGCGCTGGAGATCCGCGGTGCGACGTCGCACAACCTGCGGGACGTCGACGTGGACATCCCGCTCGGGGTGCTGGTCGTGGTCACCGGCGTGGCGGGCTCGGGAAAGAGCTCGCTGGTGCACGGGTCGTTGGGGGCAGGGGCAGGGGCAGGGGCAGGGGCAGGGGCAGGGTCGGCGGGTGCGGGGGTGGTGTCCGTCGACCAGGGCGCGATCGGCGGCTCGCGGCGGAGCAACCCGGCCACCTACACCGGGCTGCTGGACCCGATCCGGAAGGCGTTCGCCAAGGCCAACGGGGTGAAGCCGGCCCTGTTCAGCTCCAACTCCGAGGGGGCCTGCCCCAACTGCAACGGCAACGGCGTCATCTACACCGACCTGGCGATGATGGCCGGGGTCGCCACCACCTGCGAGGTCTGCGAGGGGAAGCGGTTCGAGGCGTCGGTGCTGGAGTACCGCCTCGGCGGCCGTGACATCAGCGAGGTGCTGGCGATGTCGGTGACCGAGGCCGAGGAGTTCTTCGGCTCCGGCGAGGCACGCACCCCGGCCGCGCACGCGATCGTGGCCCGGCTCGCCGACGTCGGGCTCGGCTACCTCACCCTCGGCCAACCGCTGCCCACCCTGTCCGGCGGCGAACGGCAGCGGCTCAAGCTGGCGACCCACCTGGCGGAGAAGGGCGGCGTCTACGTCCTGGACGAGCCGACGGCCGGGCTGCACCTGGCCGACGTGGAGCAACTGCTGGGCCTGCTCGACCGGTTGGTGGACTCCGGCAAGTCGGTGATCGTGGTGGAGCACCACCAGGCGGTGATGGCGCACGCCGACTGGATCATCGACCTCGGCCCCGGGGCCGGGCACGACGGCGGCCGGATCGTCTTCGAGGGGACACCGGCCGACCTGGTCGCGGCCCGCTCGACCCTCACCGGGGAGCACCTGGCCGCGTACGTCGGCGGCTGACACGCGGGCTGACACAACAAAGGCAAGGAGTGTTTCCCGCTACTCCTCGCCACTCTTAACTTATAGCGCAAGGGGGGCCTTGCGGCAAGGCCCCCCTTGTACCGCACAATCGTCGGCCGAGGACGAATTGTGCGGAAAACGGGAGTTGAGAAATGCGCGTGCTGCTGTCGACGTACGGGTCACGAGGAGACGTCGAACCGATGGCGGCCCTCGCGCTGCGGCTGCGGGACCTCGGCGCGGAGGTGCGGGTCTGCGCGCCGCCGGACCAGGAGTTCGCGGAACTGCTGGCCCGGGTCGGCGTTCCGCTGGTGCCGTCGGGGCCCTCGGTGCGCCGGACGGTGACCGGGGCGACCCCGCCGCCCGCGGCGGACCTGCCCCGGCGCGCGGCCGAGATGATCACCGCGCAGTACGCCACGATCCTCGCGGCGGCGGAGGGGCGGGACGAGGGATGGGGCGCGGGGCCGGCCGCGGGCGGGGCCGGGGGTTCGGCCGGGGGCTGCTACGTGGTGGTGGCGACCGGTCTGTTCCCGGCCGCTGCTGCCGCGCGGTCGGTGGCCGAGACGCTGGGCATCCGCTACGTCTACGTCAGCCTCCAGCCGACCACCCTGCCGTCGTCGCAGCACCCGCCGCACCCCTACCCGGGATGGCCGCTGCCACCGGAGGTGACCGACAACCGGGCGCTCTGGGAGCTGAACACCGAGACCATGGACGCGCTGTTCGGCCCGGCCTTCAACACCCACCGGGCCTCGGTCGGCCTGCCGCCGGTGGAGCACGTCCGCGACCACGTCTTCACCGGGCGGCCCTGGCTGGCGACGGACCCGGCGCTGAGCCCGTGGCAGCGCGATGGCCTCGGCGGCGGCGCGGACGGTGTGGACGCGGTCGCGGACGGCGCGGACGACGCGGACGTGGTGCAGACCGGGGCCTGGATCCTTCCGGACGGGCGTCCGCTCCCGGCCGGGTTGGAGGCGTTCCTCGCGGCCGGTGCGGCGCCGGTGTACGTGGGCTTCGGCAGCATGCCGATGCGGGGCGCGGCGGACGTCGCCGGGGTGGCCGTCGAGGCGGTCCGGGCGCAGGGACGCCGGGTGCTGCTCTCCCGTGGCTGGGCCGAGCTGGGCCCGGATGACCACGGCGGGGACGACTGCTTCGTCGTCGGCGAGGTCAACCAGCAGGCGCTGTTCGGGCGGGTGGCCGCCGTCGTGCACCACGGCGGCGCGGGTACCACGACGACCGCTGCGCGGGCCGGCGTCCCGCAGGTGGTGCTGCCGCAGATCGTGGACCAGCCCTACTGGGCCGGTCGGGTGGCCGAGTTGGGCATCGGTGTGGCGCATGACGGGCCGAGCCCGACCGTCGCGTCCCTGTCGGCCGCGCTCCGGACCGCGCTGTCCCCCGGGGTCCGCGCGCGAGCCGCCGCCGTGGCCGGCACCGTCCGCACCGACGGTGCCGCGACGGCCGCGGCGCTGCTGCTCGACGATGCCGACGACGCTGCTGCCGCCTGCGCCGCTTCCGACGCCGCCTCCGACGCCGCTTCCTCCGCCTCCGCCCCCGACGTCCGCGCCGACGCCGCCGCCGCCACCTCCGCTGCCGCGGAAGCGAATTGGCGGAGCGGGGAGCTGCGGGCGGAGAACGCCTACCTCGGCATGTTGTACGACCGTCTCGACGCGCAGCGCGACCTCGCCGCCACCCGGCTGCGCGAGGTCCACCGCCAGGACAAGGGCGGAACGGCCCAGTCCCGGATGGAGCGGGACACGCTGGAGATCCACCACACCCGCCGACTGGCCGAGCTGCACGCCGCCGAGTACGGGCTCTGCTTCGGCCGGATCGACAGCGCCGACGGCGAGCGGCAGTACATCGGCCGGATCGCCCTGGCCGACGAGGAGCACGACCCGGTGCTCACCGACTGGCGGGCGTCCGCCGCTGAGCCGTTCTACCGGGCCACGCCCGCCGCGCCCGGCGTGGTGACCGGCCGTCGGCACCTGCGCAGCAAGGACAGGACCGTGGTCGACTTCGACGACGACGCCTTCGGGGTGGACTCCCTGGAGGGCCGCGACAGTTCCCAGCTGAGCGGGGAGACCGCCCTGCTCGCCTCGCTGACGGCGGCTCGGACCGGGAGGATGGGCGACATCGTCGCCACCATCCAGGCCGAGCAGGACCGGATCATCCGCTCCGAACTCGGCGGCGTGCTGGTGGTGCAGGGCGGTCCGGGGACCGGCAAGACCGTGGTGGCGCTGCACCGCGCCGCGTACCTGCTCTACACCCACCGCGACCGGCTGGCCAAGCGCGGTGTGCTGGTGATCGGGCCGAACCGGACCTTCCTGCGCTACATCGACCAGGTGCTCCCCGCGCTCGGCGAGAGCGAGGTGGTGCTGAGCAGCATCGGCGCGCTCTACCCGGGCGTGACCGGGACCGACGCGGAGACGCCCGAGGCGGCGGCGGTCAAGGGCGACGCCCGGATGGCCCGGGTGCTGGCCGCCGCGCTGGAGAGCTTCCGGGAGCTGCCGGAGGAGTCATGGAGCATCACCGTGGGCCGGCGGTCGGCCCACCGCGAGGTGCTGGAGATCAGCCGGGCCCTGGGGGAGCGCGCCCACGCCGCCGCGCACCGGTCGGGCGAGGCCCACAACCCGGCCAGGGCCGAGCTGGTCGAGCGGCTCTCCTCCGAACTGGCCCTGCGGATCGCCAGGGACCGGGGCACCCCGATGGACCTCGACGATGTCGCCGACCTCGCCGACGGACTGGTCGAGGAGCCGGAATTCCAGGCCGTGGTGGAGCGGCTGTGGCCGCGGCTGAGCCCTGAGCGAATGCTCACTCACCTCTTTGCCTCCCCGGAACTGCTGGCCCGGACCATGCCGGACTTCACCGAGGCCGAACGCGCCGCGCTGCTCCGTGAACACCCAGGCCCGGACGCGGACGTGGACGCCGACGCGGACCCGGGCCCGGACGCCGCCGTCGCCTGGACCAACGCCGACGTCCCGCTGCTGGACGAGGCCGCCGAACTGCTCGGCCCGCTGCCCGGCGGCGCCGGCGCCCCCGTCCCCCCGCACCAGCAGACCGGACCCGACGCCGCCGAGCTGGAGTTCGCGAAGATCGTCCTGGACGACTTCGGGGTGGGGCTGGCCGAGATGGACGCCGCGATGCTGGCCCGCCAGTACCGCGGCGAGGAGTCGCTCCGTCCGCTGGCCGAGCGCGCGGTCGAGGACCGGACCTGGGGCTTCGGCCATGTGATCGTGGACGAGGCGCAGGAGTTGTCCCCGATGGACTGGCGGCTGCTGACCCGCCGCTGCCCCGGCCGCTCCATGACGATCGTGGGCGACCTGGCCCAGACCGGCGCACCGGCCGGGCTCAGCGCCTGGGGCGAGGCGCTGGACGACTACACGGCCGGGCGCTGGCGCACGGTGGAGCTGGCCGTCAACTACCGGACCCCGGCCGAGATCATGCGGACCACCGAGGGTGTGCTGCGCGCGCTCGACCCGGCGCTCACCGCCCCCACCGCGGTGCGCAGCGGCGGCGTCCGCCCGTGGAGCCGCCGCCTCCCCGACCACCTCCCCGACTCCGACCGCGACTCCGACCGCGACCGGGCGCTGCGCGACGCCGTCGAGAAGGAGATCGCTGCCCTGGACGGCGGCCGGATGGCGGTCGTCCACGCGGCCACCTGGCCGTCCGAACGGGTCGCCTCCCTGGCCGAGTTGGACGGCGTCACGACCGCCGCCGACCCGTCCGCCCTGGATTCGCCGGTGGTCCTGCTGACGGCGGCCCAGGCCAAGGGCCTGGAATTCGACGCGGTCCTGGTGGTCGAGCCCGCCGAGATCCTGGCGGCCCACACCCGGGGCGTGAACGACCTCTACGTCGCCCTCACCCGGGCCACCAGAACCCTCGGCGTCCTGCACACCCGGCCCCTCCCGGAGATGCTGGACGGCAGCCTGGATCCACGCTGACCCGAGGTCCGGCGGGTGGTCGGCGGAGTGATCTGCGCCACGTGGTGTCACAGCGGTCGGCCATGCGGTGTCTTGTGGCTGAACCTCTCGGATCGAAGGAGACACCATGAGCGAGAACACCGAGAACGCCAGGAACACCGAGGTCGTCGTGATCGGCGGCGGATACGCCGGGGTTATGGCGGCCAACCGCCTGACCCAGCGCGACGACGTGAGCGTGACCCTGGTCAACCCGCGTCCGACCTTTGTCGAGCGGATCCGGCTGCACCAGCTGGCGGCCGGGTCCCACGACGCGGTCGTCGACTACCGGGAGGTGCTGGCCGACAGCGTCCGGCTGGTGGTCGACACGGTGACCCGGATCGACGCGGCCGAGCGCGGACTGGTGCTGGCGGCCGGCGGCACGGTCGGCTACGACTACCTGGTCTACGCGGTGGGCAGCGGCAGCGCCGACCCGGGTGTGCCCGGAGCGGCCGAGTTCGCCCATCCGCTGGCCGGTCTTGAGGAGGCGCAGCGGCTGCGGCCGGTGATCGAGGCCGCGCCCGCGTCGGCCGGGGTGACGGTGGTCGGCGCCGGTCCGACCGGCATCGAGGCCGCCGCGGAGCTGGCCGAGCAGGGCCGCGCGGTGACCCTGGTCTGCGGCCAGGTGCTCGGCCCCTACCTGCACCCGCGGGTCCGCCGTGCGATCGCCGCCCGGCTGGCCGCGCTCGGGATGACCGTGCTGGCCGGTCCCGGGGCGACGGTGACGGCGGTGACCCGCGACGCCGTGCGGCTCAGCGACGGCCGCACGCTGCCGAGCGCGGTGACCGTCTGGACCGCCGGCTTCGGCGTGCCGGACCTGGCCGTCCGCAGCGGACTGAGCACCGACGCGCTGGGCCGCCTGCTCACCGACGAGACGCTGACCAGCGTGGACGACCCGCGCATCGTCGCCGCGGGGGACTCGGCGGCGCCGTCAGGACAGCCGCTGCGGATGAGCTGCCAGGCCGCGGGTCCGATGGGCGCGCAGGCCGCCGACACGGTGCTCAGCCGGATCGCAGGCAGGCAGCCCGAGCCGCTCGTCGTGGGGTTCGCCGGTCAGTGCATCAGCCTGGGACGTCGCCTCGGCGTCTTCCAGTTCGCCCACCGGGACGACAGCGCGACCAGGTTCCACCTCGGCGGCCGACCGGGTGCGAAACTCAAGGAGTTCATCTGCCGACAGACCGTCAAGCAGCTGACGGACGAGGCACGCAAGCCCGGTGCGCGTGGGCCCGTCCTGGTCAAGAACACCAAGCGTCAGCAACTGATCCAGGCCAGGGGCGCCGCGAGCACCGAGGGCGCCGCGGCAGTCGCTGCCCCGGTCGGCGGCCGGTCGTAAACATGGCTGAGCACAAGGAACAGGACACCGCTGTGAGCGACGATCACGCCGACGCCATGACCCACGCCGCCGCCGACGACCCGGCGACCGAGGCCTTCGTTGCGCACCGCAACCTCCTCTTCACCGTCGCCTACGAGATGCTCGGATCGGCGGCCGACGCCGAGGACGTGCTCCAGGAGACCTGGCTGCGCTGGATCAAGGTCGACCTGGAGCAGGTGCGCGACCAGCGGGCCTACCTGGTCCGGATCACCACCCGGCAGTCGCTGAACCGGCTGCGCACGGTGAGCCGCCACCGGGAGTCCTACGTCGGCCCCTGGCTGCCCGAGCCGCTGCTCACCACACCGGACGTGGCCGAGGACGTCGAACTCGCCGAGAGCCTGTCGATGGCGATCATGCTCGTCCTGGAGACCCTGTCGCCCACCGAGCGCGCCGTCTTCGTGCTGCGCGAGGCCTTCGACGTCAGCTACGAGGAGATCGCCGCCGCCGTCGACAAGAGCACCGCCGCGGTCCGGCAGATCGCGCACCGGGCCCGCCTGCACGTCGACGCCCGCCGCCCCCGCGCGGTGGCTTCCCCGGGCGAGACCCGGGCCGCGCTGGAGTCGTTCCGGCACGCCCTGGCGACCGGCGACCTGCAGGGCCTGCTCGACGTGCTCGCCCCGGACGTGGTCCTGGTCAGCGACGGCGGCGGCGTCAAGCAGGCGGCGCTGCGCCCGATCGTCGGCGCCGACAAGGTGTCCCGCTTCATCGCCGGCGGCTCCGGCAAGACCGCGGGCGTGCTCACCGGCGACCTGATCACCGTCAACGGCAACCTGGCCCTCGCCCTACGGGTGGACGGCGAACTCGACGGCATCCTCGCCCTCCGCGTCGAGGACGCCCGCGTCACCGGCCTCTACTACGTCCGCAACCCCGCAAAACTCACCCGCGTCGATTCCGAGATCCCGCTCACGCTCCTCTGAAACTCCTCCAACCGGTGCAGATGAGCACGAATGAATCCGCCCTCCAGAAATTGCCGGGTGCGGGCGGACAGGGGGCGCGTACTCTGACGCCGATCGGGGCCATTTCGGTCCCCAGCAGGAAAGTTGACGACTGCGTGAATTCGTCCGCGTTTCTCATGTCCGGTACCGAGCGTGCTCTGACGGCCGCGGTGGCGCTCGGCGTGCTGGCCGCCGCCGCCGGCGTCATCCAGCCCGTCGTCGCGTCGGCCGCGCCGCTCGGGCCGGGCCCGAACGTTCCCACCGCCCTGAGCACGTTCCCGTCCTCCGCCTGCAAGGGCACGATTCTCGGCGACGGCGACATCACGCTGTACGCGGCCGTGTCCTCCGCGGCGGGCGGCACCCTCGGCGTGGACTTCAAGGTGACGGAGCACGGCACCCACAGCGTCGTCGCCGAGACGTCCCCGACGGCGCTGACCGTGCCCTCGGGCACGACGGCCGTGTACCGCATCCCCGAGGCCACCTGGAAGGCGGCGGCCGACGACAGGATCACGAAGTTCGACTGGAAGGTCCGGGCCGCCGACTCCACGGGCACCAGCGCCTGGTCCACCACCTGCCACTTCTCCTTCGACCCCACCCGTCCGGGCACGCCCTCGGTCGGCCAGCCGGGATCGACCACCATCGGCCAGCCGGTCAACATCGCGATCACCGCCCCCACCAGCGGCTCCGTCCCCAGCGGCTACCAGTACCAGCTCAACGAGGGCGCTCCGGTGAACGTCACCGCGAGCTCGACGGGCGGCGCCACGATCACGATCACCCCGACCCGCTCCGTCAACACCCTTTCGGTCACCGGTATGTCTCCGGGCGGGAACTTCGGCGGAAGCACCACCATCACCTTCGTCTCCGCCACGCCCCCGCCCGACCTCACCGACGGCGACCTCACCGGCGACGAGGTACCGGACCTGCTCACCGTGGGGGCGCAGAACGGACTGCCGTCCGGCCTGTGGCTGGCCGCGGGCGCGGGCAACGGCCACGTCGCCACGTCGCCGACCGACATCGGGACCAACGGCGACGGGATCAACTACGAGGGCGCGCCGTCCGACCTCGACGGGGCGACGGCCATCACCGGGCGCTTCACCGGCGGCTCCGACCAGGACGTCCTGGTCTACTACCCGGCAGGCATCCACGCCGGCAGCGGTGTGATCCTCCAGGGCAACGGCACCGGCGCTCCGCTCCCCAACGGGGGCGACAACCTGTCGTCGGGCTCGCTCGCCAACTTCGACGGCGACAACCCCACCCAGATCGTCAACGCGGGCAACACCTCCGGCAGCAACACCGGCCTGCCGGACCTGCTCGGCATCCTGGGCGACAGCACCAGCGGCTACGGGCTCAACCTCTACACGTCGTTCGCCCCGGCCGCGTACGGATTCCCGGTCACCCTGAACGTCAACACGCCTGACGGAACCGCCGACTGGGACAACTGGACCATCGCCGCCACCCAGCTGCCGGTCAGCGGCGGGGGCATGAGCACCGCGATGTTCCTGTGGAAGAAGTCCACCGGCGAGCTCGACCTGTGGAAGAACCTCGCGGCCGACCCCGACACCGGGAACCTCACCTTCGACGCCTACCCGGTCGCCACCGACTGGAACACCGGCGCCGACGTCACGCTGCAGGCCGCCGACATCAACAGCGACGGAGTACCGGACCTGTGGACCGTCGGCGCGGGTGAGGCAGTCACCGCCGACCTCTTCAGCAACCTCTCGAGCACAGGACCGGCCACGGTCACCCCGGTCGCCGAAACCCTCGACACCGCCAACTGACCCACCGAGGGCCACCGGCCCCACCGGTGGCCCTCCGCCGCAGGACGCGCCCGACGCTGCGGGGATCGAGCGGTCCCGCTCAGCCGTCGGTCCTGGCGACGCCCACCGGGCAGGACTGGCCGGTGCCGCCGAGGCCGCAGTAGCCGTCGGGGTTCTTGTCGAGGTACTGCTGGTGGTACGGCTCGGCCGGGTAGAAGGGGCCGGCCGGGAGGATCTCGGTGGTGATCGGCGGGAAGCCGACGCGGCTGAGGACGGACTGGAACGAGTCGCGGGTCTCGGTCGCGGCGGTCTGCTGCTCGGGGGAGTGGGTGTAGGCGGCGGAGCGGTACTGGGTGCCGCGGTCGTTGCCCTGGCGGAAGCCCTGGGTGGGGTCGTGCGCCTCCCAGAAGACCTTCAGCAGGTCCGCGTAGCCGACCTTCGCCGGGTCGAAGACCACGCGGACGGCCTCGGTGTGGCCGGTGTGGCCGCTGCAGACCTCCTCGTAGGTCGGGTTGGCCGTGTGGCCGCCCTGGTAGCCGACGAGGGTCGTCCACACGCCCGGGACCTGCCAGAACGCGCGCTCCGCGCCCCAGAAGCAGCCGAGGCCGAAGTCGGCGACCTCCAGCCCGGCCGGGTACGGGCCGTCCAGCGGGTTGCCCAGGACGGTGTGCCGCGCGGGCAGCGCGAAGGCGGGCTGGGCACGGCCCTGCAGGGCTTCGTCTGCGCTGGGGAGTCGGGTCTTGAAGCTCTGGAACATCATGTCCGGGGAACGTCCGGCGGCGGACGGGAATTCCACCGCCCACCACGCGGGGCGGTCTCGCGGGCCGGGCGGGTGGTTTCGGACTACCCTCGGGGCTCATGAGCACCAATCACCCTCACTCGCACGACTACGCCTTCGAGACCCTGGCCATCCATGCCGGGCAGGAGGCCGATCCGCAGACCGGGGCCGTGGTCACCCCCATCTACCAGGTCTCGACGTACAAGCAGGACGGCGTCGGCGGCCTCCGCGGCGGCTACGAGTACAGCCGCTCCGCCAACCCCACCCGGACCGCGCTGGAGCAGAACCTCGCCGCCCTGGACGGCGGACGCCGCGGCCTGGCCTTCGCCTCGGGCCTGGCCGCCGAGGACTGCCTGCTGCGCACGGTCACCAAGCCGGGCGACCACATCGTCATCCCCAACGACGCCTACGGCGGCACCTTCCGGCTGTTCTCCAAGGTGCTGTCGCGCTGGGGCGTGGAGTGGTCCGTCGCCGACACCCAGCACCCGGAGGCGGTCCGCGCCGCGGTCCGCCCCAACACCAAGGTGATCTGGGTCGAGACGCCGAGCAACCCGCTGCTCGGGATCACCGACATCGCCGCGGTCGCGCACGTGGCCAAGGAGTCCGGCTCGCTGCTGGTGGTCGACAACACCTTCGCCAGCCCCTACCTGCAGCAGCCGCTGGGCCTGGGCGCGGACGTGGTCGTCTACTCCACCACCAAGTACATGGGCGGCCACTCCGACGTGGTCGGCGGCGCGCTGGTGACCGACGACGCCACGCTGGGCGAGGAGTTGGCGTACCACCAGAACGCGATGGGCGCGGTCGCCGGCCCGTTCGACGCCTGGCTGGTGATGCGCGGGATCAAGACCCTCGGCGTGCGGATGGACCGGCACAGCGAGAACGCGGCCCGGGTGGCCGCGTTCCTGGCCGAGCACCCCAAGGTCTCGCACGTGCTCTACCCCGGGCTGCCCTCGCACGCGGGCCACGACGTCGCGGTCAAGCAGATGAAGGCCTTCGGCGGGATGGTGTCGTTCCGGCACAAGGACGGCGAGCAGGCCGCGGTCGAGGTCTGCAACCGGGCCACGCTGTTCACCCTGGGTGAGTCGCTGGGCGGCGTGGAGTCGCTGATCGAGCACCCGGGCCGGATGACGCACGCCTCGGCGGCCGGTTCCGCGCTGGAGGTCCCGGCGGACCTGGTCCGGCTCTCGGTCGGCATCGAGTCGGTCGACGACCTGCTCGCCGACCTGTCCGAGGCGCTGCGCTAGACAGGTCCAACGGGCGGGGACCGCCACCGCCGGACCCGCTAAGGCCGGAACTCCTGCATCGCCTGGTTGAACCGGGTCAGCAGGTCGCAGAACCGGCGCTGGTCCTGGTTCGGCCAGCCGTCGGTCAGCCGGCGGATCATCTCCTGCCGCGAGGCCCGCACCTCCTTGAGCCGTTCCCGTCCCAGCGGGGACAGTTCGAGGAGGACGGCCCGGCCGTCGTCCGGGTTCGGCACCCGGTCCACCAGGCCTGACTCCACCAGCGGCGCGACCTGCCGGGTCACCGTGGACGAGTCGATCCCCATCGCCCCGGCCAGTGCCTTCACCCCGACCGCGCCGCTGTGCTGGAGCCGGTGCAGCAGCAGGAACGCGGCCCGGTCCATCGAGTTCCGCTGGTCGCCCACCCCGCCCATGCGCACCTGCTCCACCCGCCGGGCGAGGATCGCGACCTGGTACTGGAGCCGGTCGTACAGCACCTCGTCCCCTTCGGCGGGGAGGGGGCCGCCGGACTGGGAACCGCCGGACACGGAATCGGCGGGCGCGATGTCAGATGAGGTCATCGGGGTCACGATCTGTCGTTGTACGGAGCTGTATCCGAGCGTATCGGTGGAACGCCCTACGCTGAACCCATGAACTCCTGGCCGATCACGCTCGATGACATTCGCGGCGCCCACAAGATGCTCGCGGGGGTGGCGCGGGTGACTCCGATGGAGGGCAGCCGCCACCTCTCCGCGATGATCGGCTCACCGGTCCACCTCAAGTGCGAGAACCTGCAGCGCACCGGTTCGTTCAAGCTGCGCGGCGCCTATGTCAGGATCGCCGGGCTCAGCCCGGACGAGCGGGCCGCCGGGGTGGTCGCCGCCAGCGCCGGGAACCACGCCCAGGGGGTCGCCCTGGCCGCCACCACGCTCGGGGTCCGCTCCACCGTGTTCATGCCGGTGGCCGCGCCGCTGCCGAAGGTCGCCGCCACCCGCGACTACGGCGCGCAGGTCCGGCTGTTCGGCGAGAACTTCGACGCCACCCTGGCCGCCGCGCTGGAGTACGCGGAGACCACCGGCGCCGTGGTGATCCACCCGTTCGACCACCAGGACGTGGTGGCCGGGCAGGGCACGGTCGGACTGGAGATCCTGGAGCAGTGCCCGGAGGTCCGCACCGTCCTGGTCGGGGTCGGCGGCGGCGGGCTGCTCGCCGGGATCGCCACCGCGGTCAAGGCGCTGCGCCCGGACGTCCGGGTGGTCGGCGTGCAGGCGGCCGGCGCGGCGGCGTACCCGCCGTCGCTGCGGGCCGGGCGGCCGGTCAGCCTGGAGGGCTTCTCCACCATGGCCGACGGCATCCAGGTGGGCCGTCCGGGGGACATCCCGTTCGAGATCGTCAGCAAGCTGGCCGACGGGGTGCTGACGGTGAGTGAGTCCTCACTCGCCCAGGCCCAGTTGATCTGCCTGGAGCGCTGCAAGCTGGTGGTCGAGCCGGCCGGGGCCAGCACCGTGGCCGCGCTGCTGGAGCACGCCGACCGGTTGGAGGGCCCGGTGGTCGCGGTGCTCTCCGGCGGCAACGTCGACCCGCTGCTGCTGCAGCGGGTGCTGCGGCACGGCATGGTCGTCGCCGGGCGCTACCTGTCGCTGCGGCTGCGGATCACCGACCGTCCCGGCGCGCTGGCGAGCCTGCTCGGCGCGCTGACCCGGGTGGACGCCAACGTGGTGGACGTGGCCCACGTCCGCACCGACCCCAAGCTCGACCTGGGCGAGGCCGAGGTCGACCTCCATCTGGAAACCAAGGGCCCCGAGCACTGCGACGCCGTAGTGTCTGAGCTCCGGAAAGCCGGATACACCGTACTCCGGCAGAGCTGACAGCATCGGTCCCTTTCGTCCGGTTAATTCGGGTCGCGAGCCGGCCCGTTCCCGTGGAGGCTGGTGCTGGTGCGGCATGGCACGGGATACGGGAGGAGCAGCAGATGGCGGGAGCCATTGAGGCCGAGGGCCTGGTGAAGACCTTCGGGGACGTCCGAGCCCTGGACGGGGTCAGTCTCGACGTGCCGGAGGGCACGGTGCTCGGGCTGCTCGGCCCGAACGGCGCCGGGAAGACCACCACGGTCCGGGTGCTCACCACCCTGCTCAAGCCGGACTCCGGACGGGCCGTGGTGGCCGGGGTGGACGTGCTGAAGCACCCCAACAAGGTGCGCAGCCTGATCGGCCTGTCCGGCCAGTACGCGGCCGTCGACGAGTACCTCACCGGCCGCGAGAACCTGCAGATGGTCGGCGAGCTCTACCAGATGAGCGCCCGGGACGCCAAGGCCCGCGCACTGGAGCTGCTGGAGTGGTTCAACCTCTCCGAGGCCGCCAACCGCACCGCCAAGACCTACTCCGGCGGTATGCGCCGCCGGCTCGACCTGGCCGCCGCCCTGGTGGTCCGGCCGCCGGTGATGTTCCTGGACGAGCCCACCACCGGCCTCGACCCGCGCAACCGGATGGCGCTGTGGGAGGTCATCGAGACCCTGGTGGAGCAGGGCACCACGCTGCTGCTGACCACCCAGTACCTGGAGGAGGCGGACCGCCTCGCCCACGACATCTGCGTGGTCGACCACGGCAAGGTGATCGCCCGGGGCACCGCCGACCAGCTCAAGGCGCAGATCGGCGGCGAGCGGATCGAGGTGGTGGTGCACGACCAGGGCGACCTGGCCGAGGCTGTCGGCGCGCTCGGCCCGTACGCCAAGGGCGAGCCCACCGTGGAGCAGCACACCCGCCGGATCACCGTCCCGGTCAGCGGCGGCGCGCGGGTCCTCGCCGACGTGATCAGGGAGCTGGACGGGCGCGGCATCGTGATCAACGACATCGGGCTGCGCCGCCCGACCCTCGACGACGTGTTCCTGTCGCTGACCGGGCACGCGACGCTGGGCGACGACGACGAGAACGGCGACTCCGCGGGCACGAGGCCCGGAACCGGAACCGAGGCCGCGAGCGAGAGGGTGTCCCCGTGACCACGACCACCGGTGCGATCGGCTCCGCCGTCCCGGTCCAGCACGGCGGGGCCGGGCGGGTCCTGCGCGACTCCTGGGTGGTGGCCAAGCGCAACCTGCGGCGGATGACCCGCATTCCCGAGATCGTGGTGTTCGGGATGATGCAGCCGGTCATGTTCGTGCTGCTGTTCACCTATGTCATGGGCGGCGCCATCGCCATCCCCGGCATGGGCAGCAACCCCAACGCCTACAAGCAGTACCTGATGGCCGGGATCTTCGCGCAGACGGTGACCTTCGCGGTGGCCGGGGCTTCGGCCGGGATCGCCGAGGACATGAACAAGGGCCTGGTGGACCGGTTCCGGTCGCTGCCGATGGCCCGCTCCGCGGTCCTGGTCGGCCGGACCCTGGCCGACCTGGTGCAGACCGCGCTGACGCTGGTGGTGCTGGCCCTGGTGGCGTTCCTGATCGGCTGGCGGATCCACAAGAGCCTGCTGGAGGCGCTGGCCGGGTTCGCCCTGCTGCTGCTGCTCGGCTACGCCTTCTCCTGGATCGGCGCGCTGATCGGCCTGTCGGTGCGCAGCCCGGAGGCGGCCACCTCGGCCGGCCTGGTCTGGCTGTTCCCGCTGACCTTCGTCTCCAACGCGTTCGTGCCGGTCAGCAGCATGCCGGGCTGGCTGCAGGCGATCGCCTACTGGAACCCGTTCAGCGCGACCGTGCAGGCGGCCCGCGACCTGTTCGGCAACCTGCCGCCGGGCCCCGGCCCGACGGTCTGGCCGATGGTGCACGCGATCGGGGTGTCGATCGGCTGGTCGGTGCTGATCGCGGTGGTCTTCTCCTGGCTGTCGGTACGCAAGTACCGCTCCGCCGTGGGCTGACCCGGGCGGAGCGGTACGGGGGAGGAGCGGGGCGTCAGCCCTGGTAGGGCTTAGCCGAGATGATCTTCACATTGGCCTTGCGGCCGTTGGGCAGCTCGTAGCCGGCGCTCTCGCCGACCTTGCGCCCGTCGATCGCCCGGCCCAGCGGGGACTGCGGGGAGTAGGTCTCCAGCTCGCTGGAGGCCGCCTCCCGGGAGCCCAGCAGGAAGGTCGTGGTGTCGTCCTCGTCGCCGTCCCAGGCGACGACGACGACCATGCCGGGGCCGACCACGCCGTTGTCGGCCGGGGCCTCGCCCACCTGGGCGCGCTCCAGGAGCTGGTTCAGCTGCCGGATGCGGAGTTCCATCTTGCCCTGCTCCTCGCGCGCCGCGTGGTAGCCGGCGTTCTCCTTGAGATCGCCCTCCTCACGGGCCGCCTCGATCTTCTGGGTGATCTCGGCGCGTGCAGGACCCGTCAGGTGCTCCAGCTCGGCTCGCAGCTGGTCGTACGCCTCCTGGGTCAGCCAGGTGACGTTTTCGCTGGTCTGGGCCACGGGTGCTCCTCGTAGGTACATGGGGTCAATGCGTACGTAAAAAATGCGCAGTACGACCGGAAAGGGCGAAACCAGCAGCCTAACAATGTCCGCCGCGATCCGGGAGCCGCACAGCCGCCCCGGCCCTGGTACCCGTCCCGGCGTCAGCCGCAGCTGACCAGCTCGCCGGTGGTGCCGAGGCTGGAGGTGCGCAGGGTGACCGTGCCGTCGTAGCTGCTGGGCTGCTTCGGCAGCGGGACGGTGAGCCGGCCCACCTCGTCGCCGTTCACGTCGCGGGAGCGGACGGTGCAGCTGCCGGCGGTGTCGCTCGGCTTGTCGACGTCCAGCCGGATCTGCACCTCGGAGGCGGAGACCACGGTGAAGGACACCACCTCGCCGTTGAAGGACGGCTTCAGCAGGTAGTGCGCGCCCACCGCGGCCACGATCGCCAGCGCCAGCGCCAGCGCGGCGTAGTACACCCGGCGGACCCGCCGCTCGGTCTCGGCCGGGTCCGTGCCGTAGCGGCCCGCAGGCACTGCGACCTTGGTCGGAGCACTCATCGGTCTCTCGCCGCCTCTCCAGGACCCGGAAGCACGGGACTTTCGGGGTATCTCGCCGGATCGCGGAATGTCCGCGCTTCCCAGTCCGTCACTATAGAAGGAGGCATCACCGACGAAGGGCTTTGGGGCGTTGACTGAGCAGCTGCGACTGATGGCGGTACACGCGCACCCGGACGACGAGTCCAGCAAGGGCGCCGCGACCATGGCCTCGTACGTGGCGCGCGGCGTCGACGTACTGGTGGCCACATGCACGGGGGGAGAGCGCGGTTCGGTCCTCAACCCCAAGCTCCAGGGCGACACCTGGATCGAGGAGAACATCCACGAGGTGCGGGCCAAGGAGATGGACGCGGCCCGCGCGATCCTCGGGGTGAAGCAGGCCTGGCTGGGCTTCGTGGACAGCGGGCTGCCCGAGGGCGACCCGCTGCCGCCGCTGCCCGAGGGCTGCTTCGCGCTCCAGCCGCTGGAGACGACGGTGGAGGCCCTGGTGCGGCTGATCCGCGAGTTCCGTCCGCACGTGATGACCACGTACGACGAGAACGGCGGCTACCCGCACCCGGACCACATCATGACCCACACCGTGTCGATGGCGGCGTTCGAGGCGGCCGGGGACCCGGACGCCTATCCGGCGGCCGGCGACCCGTGGCAGCCGCTGAAGCTCTACTACAACCAGGGCATCTCGCTGGACCGGATCAAGGCGCTGGACGCGGCGATGAAGGAACGCGGCCTGGAGTCCCCCTACGCGGAGTGGATCGCCCGCTGGGACGAGAGCGACCGCAAGCCCCGGGAGATCACCACCAAGGTGCCCTGCGGCGACTTCTTCGAGGTGCGGGACCGGGCGCTGCTGGCGCACGCCACCCAGATCGACCCGGAGGGGCCGTGGTTCCGGATCCCGCTGGAGATCCAGCGCGCGGTCTGGCCGACCGAGGACTACGAGCTGGCCCGCTCGCTGGTGGACACCTCGCTGCCGGAGGACGACCTGTTCGCGGGCATCACCGCGGACGTGGTGCACGTCTGACCCGGCTGAGCCGACCCCGGTCCCCCCGCCGCCGCACGGTGGGGGGACCATAGGGGTATGAGTTCCCTCGCAACCGCACACACCGCCGCCACCGCCCTGCTGGCCGTGGACAGCAACAAGGTCACCCCGGGCCTGCTCGGGTTCCTGGTCTTCGCCGCGCTGGGCATCGGCACCTGGTGGATCCTCAAGGCGATGAACCGCTCGCTGGGCAAGGTCGACTTCGCCGAGGAGCCGGAGAGCGCGACGGCCGCCGAGGAGCAGCACAAGGCCGCCTGAGCGCAGTTGCCCGCGCACCTGCCCGAGCACACTTATTGCGCATGACTTGCAACTGCATATGATCAGCCCCTACCGTGGCCGAGGCACAAGGTCGTCGGAGGGGGAGGTCATGGCGGGTACGGTGGCACGGATTCGCGGGGCGATGACCGGGCGCGAGTGGGCCCGGACGGGCGGCATGGCGGGCTTCGTCGCGCTGCTGCACGTGGTCGGCTGGTTCACCCTGCTGGCGATCATCGCGCCGGCCCACTACACCATCGGCACCCAGGTCTTCGGGGCCGGCACCGGCATCCTCGCCTACACGCTGGGCATGCGGCACGCCTTCGACGCCGACCACATCGCCGCGATCGACAACACCACCCGCAAGCTGATGGCGGACGGGAAGCGCCCGCTCTCGGTCGGCTTCTGGTTCTCGCTCGGCCACTCCTCGGTGGTCTTCGGGCTGTGCGCGCTGCTCTCGATCGGGGTCAGGTCGCTGGCCGGACAGGTCGAGGACAGCGCCAGCACGCTGCAGACCTGGACCGGGCTGATCGGCACCACCGTCTCCGGCACCTTCCTGATGCTGATCGCGGTGCTCAACGCGGTGGTGCTGTGGGGGATCGTCAAGGTCTTCCGGGAGATGCGCACCGGCGCCTTCGACGAGGTCCAGCTGGAGGAGCACCTCGCCAAACGCGGCCTGATGAACCGCATCCTCGGGCCGGTCATGCGGATGGTCACCAAGCCCTGGCAGATGTACCTGGTCGGGCTGCTGTTCGGGCTCGGCTTCGACACCGCGACCGAGGTCTCGCTGCTGGTCCTGGCCGGGGGCGCGTCCGCGTTCGCGCTGCCCTGGTACGCGATCCTGGTCCTGCCGGTCCTCTTCGCCGCCGGGATGTCGCTGCTCGACACCATCGACGGCGCCTTCATGAACTTCGCCTACGAGTGGGCCTTCTCGCAGCCGGTCCGCAAGGTGTACTACAACCTGACCATCACCGCGCTGAGCGTGGTGGTGGCGGTGCTGATCGGCGGCATCGAGATCACCCAGCTGGTCTCCGAGCGGCTGGACATCACCAGCGGCCCGATCGGCTGGGTCGCCGGGCTCGACCTCAACAGCGTCGGCTACGGCATCGTCGGCCTCTTCGTGGTCACCTGGACCGTGGCACTGCTGGTCTGGCGCTACGGCCGGGTCGAGGAGAAGTGGACCGAGGGCCTGCGCGACGCGGGCTGACCCCCGGTCCGTCCCCCGGCCCCTCCCTCGGTCCCTCCGACCGGCCGCACCCGCCGGGTCAGGCCGCCTGGCCGCCGGCCTTGAGCGCGGCCAGCCGGGCGGCCACCTCGGCGTTGTCGCCGATCGCGTCCAGGCTCTCGAACTGGGCGTCCAGCGAGGACGCGGCCAGCTCCTCCTTGCCCTTGGCCCTGGCCTCCTCGCGGCGGACCTTCTGCTCGAAGCGGTTGATCTCGCTGGTCGGGTCCATCACATTGATGCTCTTGACCGCGTCCGCCATGGTGTTCTGCGCCTCGGCCGACTTGGACCTGGCGACCAGGTTGTCCCGCTTGGCCTGCAGCTCGGACAGCTTGGCCTTCATCTGGTCCAGGCCGGTCCTGAGCTTGGACACCATCTCGGTCTGCCCGGCGATCACCGGCTCCGCGGCCTTGGCCTCCTTCTCGGACTGGACCTGGCGGCCCAGCGCCACCTTGGCCAGGTTGTCGAAGCGGTCGGCCTCGGCGGCGTCGCCGGTCGCGCGCAGCTCGTCGGCCCTGCGGCTGGCCGCCAGCGCCTTGCCGCCCCACTCGGCGCCCGCGCTGACGTCCTCGGCGTGGTCCTGCTCCATCAGCCGGAGGTTGCCGATGGTGGCCGCGACCGCGTCCTCGGCCTCGGAGATGTTGTTGCTGTAGTCGCGGATCAGCTGGTCGAGCATCTTCTGCGGATCCTCGGCCTGGTCGATCAGCGCGTTCACGTTGGCCTTCGCCAGCTGGCTGATCCGGCCCAGGATGGTCTGCTTCGACATGCGCTGGATTCCTTTCACATGAGGTGACGGAGCGTCAATCAGGGGCGTCAGAACCTTCCGCCGCCGCCCATCCGGCCGCGGGTGCCCCCGCCGCCGAAGCTTCCCGGCCCGCCCCCCATCCCGCCGAACCCGCCGCCGCGGCCCCGGCCGCCGCCCCCGCCGAGCATCCCGCCGAGGATGATCCCGCCGAGCATCGCGCCGCTCGACCCGCCGCCCCGCGGCCGTCCGCCGCCGCCCCCGTACGGGTCGTAGCGGCCGACGTCCTGCTGGGCGGCGCGCTGGGCCTCCCGGGCCAGGCCGTCGGCCTGCTGGGCCAGCGCCAGCGCGGAGACCGCGTCGCCGGGGCCCGCGGCCACGGCCTGCTGCAGCCGCCGTTCGGCCTCGGCCAGCCGGGTCCGCGCGGTGCTGCCGATCGCGCCGCGGTGGGTCGCGATCATGTCCTGGGCCGCCGCCACCTCGCTGCGGGCGGTCAGCAGGGCCTGGTCGAGCAGGGCCCGTGCCCGCTGCTCGCCGACCGCCTGCTCCCTGGCGCCGGTCAGCGACTCGTCCAGCAGGCCGTCGGCCTCCTCCAGCCGGCGCAGCGCCGAGATCGGGTCGTAGTTCCCGGCGGCCTGCTCCTGCCGGACGTCGGCCAGCACCTGTTCGACCCGGGCCACCCGTCCGCTCAGCTCCCCGGACCCGCCGCCGCGGGCGGCCCCGGACACGGCGCGGGCCTCGGCCAGGTCGGCCTCGGTCTCGGCGATCGCCGACCGCAGCCCCGCCTCGGCCTGCTCCAATTCCCCGGCCCGCCGGGTCACCGACTCCAGCAGGGTCCCGGCCTGGTCCAGCGCGCCCTCGGCGGCGCGGACGAAGACCGCCGCACCGGACGAGTCGCCGCCGGACAGCGCCTGTCGGGCCTGGGCCAGGCTGCCCCGGGCGAACTCCAGCCGCTGGTCCGCCTCGCCCGGGTAGCCGTGCACCGGCTCCACGGCCGGCTCCGGGTAGCGCGCCAGCAGGGCCTCGACGGTCCGCTGCGCCTCGCCGGCGCCGGCGGCCAGCTCGGCCAGCGCGGCGTCGGCGCGCTGCACCGCCTCCGGGGCGTTGGCCTCCAGCGCGCGCAGGCTGTCGAAGGCCTGGGCCTCGGTGTCCAGCCGGGCGTTGGCCGCGGCGCAGCGGGTCAGGATCTCCTCCAGCATCCGGCGCTTGGTCGGGTCGTCCTCAGGGAAGGCGTCGTCCAGCTGCTGCCGCAGCCGGAAGGCCGCGGTCAGCTCGCCCTGGGCGAAGGCCAGCGCCTCGGTGAACGGCTGGGCCGCCTCATTGCCGAACTGCGCGGCGGCGAAGCCCAGTTCCTCCTGGCTGGTGCGCACCGCGTCGTCGGTCTGCACCAGTGCCTGCCGCGCCTGGGAGTCCAACTCGGGCAGCGGCACCGGCGGTTGGCCGACCGGCTGGGCGGCGCCGCGGACCGGCCCGGTGCCGCCGGCCGCGGCGCGCTTGCGCCGGGAGTAGAGCATGACCGCGCCGACCCCGGCCGCGCCCACCGCGGCGACCGGCAGCCACAGCACCGAGCCGGAGGTGTTCGAGCCGCCCGGGTCGGCCTGGCCGGGGATGATCGCGGGCGCGGTGACCGGCTTGCCGCTCAGCACCGCCTGGTAGCCGTCGGCCGCGCCGATGGCGGCGCCGGCCCAGTCGTTCTGCCGCAGCGCGGGTTCGATCGCGAGCGTGTTCACCTGGTTGATCTGGCTCTGGGTCAGGCCGGAGTCGTTGTCGGCGGACACCGCGTACTGCCGGTCGTGGGTGGCCACGGCGAGCAGCAGGTCGTCCTGGCCCAGGCCGTTGCGCTGCGCCGTGGCGTGGGCCCAGGCGGACGCGCTCTGGCCGGAGAAGCCGTTCACATAGGCGACGAACAGCTGCAGGTGGCGGCTGGTGTCGAGGTTCCGCAGGGCGGTGGCCACCTCGGGCCGGCGTTGGCCGAGCGCGCCGACCTTGTCGGTGATCTGGCCGGTGCGGTCCAGTGTGATCGGCCCGTCGGCCCGCGCGCTGCCGGGCAGCACCAGCAGGACCAGCACGCCCAGCACTGTGGTGATCGCCGTCGTGACCGCACTCAGCCGCCGCATGCACACCGACCCTCTGCCGACCCGTGCCCGTCCGGCACGGTCCTGATCGGCAGCGTATGCGCAGTATGTCCGGTTCGCATGCGGGCTGTCGGGGCGGCCATTGACAGCCCGGGGCGTCGCGGCAACCATAAGCGGGCGCTTACTAACTGCGGGAGAGCCCGCTTCTCCGAGGAGGATCCAGATGGGTTTCGCCAGTCTCGACGACCTGCGCACCGCGGTCGGCACCGAGCTCGGGGTGAGCGACTGGATCGCGATCGAGCAGCGGCAGGTGGACCAGTTCGCGGCAGCCACCGGCGACCACCAGTGGATCCACACCGACCCCGAGCGGGCCGCGGCCGGCCCCTTCGGCGGCACCATCGCGCACGGCTTCCTGACCCTGTCGCTGCTGCCGGTGATCGGCGCGGACGTGCTCCAGGTCGAGGGGGTCCGGATGGGGGTCAACTACGGCACCAACAAGGTGCGGTTCCCCGCGCCGGTGCCGGTCGGCTCGCGGGTGCGCGGCCGGGTCGAGCTGGTCGAGGTGACCGACGTGCCCGGCGGCGTGCAGGTGGTGACCCGGGTGACGGTCGAGCGCGACGGCGGCGACAAGCCGGTGTGCGTGGCCGAGTCCGTGTCCCGCCTGTACGTCTGAGGCCGGCCATGACGGAAGCGGCAGTCGCGGGCGGCCCGGTGCTCGGCCTGCTGGTCGACTGGGGCGGGGTGCTCACCACCAGTGTCTTCGACGCCTTCGCCGCGTTCGGCGCCCGCGAGGGGATCGCCCCGGACGCGGTGGCGCGGCTGTTCCGTGCCGACCCGGAGGCCAGGGAGCTGCTGGTCGGGCTGGAGACCGGGACGCTGGCCGAGGCGGAGTTCGAACGGCGCTTCGGCGCCCTGCTGGGCGTCCCCGCGGACCGGCTGATCGCGCGGATGCTCGGCTCGCTGGGGACCGACGCCCGGATGTGCGCGGCGGTCGCCGCGGCCCGGCGGCAGGGGGTGCCCACCGGTCTGGTCTCCAACTCCTGGGGCCTGTCCGGCTATCCGGCGGAGCTGCTGGCCGAGCTGTTCACCGGCGTGGTGATCTCCGGCACGGTCGGCCTGCGCAAGCCCGCGCCGGAGATCTACCGGCTCGGCGCGGAGTCGCTCGGGCTGCGGCCGGACCAGTGCGTCTTCGTCGACGACCTGCCGGGCAACCTCGCCCCGGCCCGGGAGCTGGGGATGGCCACCGTGCACCACGTCAGCGCGGAGCGGACGGTCGCCGAGCTGGCGCGGCTGCTCGGCAGGGACCTGGAGGAGCGGGAGCTCGAAGAGAGCGACCTCGAAGGGGAGGAGCGGTCATGAGTTTCAACCTGGCGACCATGCTGCGCGAGTCGGCGCAGGCGCATCCGGACAAGCCCTGCCTCCGGGCCGGGGAGCGGACCGTCGGCTACGCGGAGCTGGACCGGACCTCCGGCCGGGTCGCGGCGAACCTGCTGGCGGCGGGCCTGGTCCGGGGCGACCGGGTGGCGGTCCAGCTGCCCAATGTGCCCGAGTTCCTGTTCGCCTACTTCGGGATCCTCAAGGCGGGGCTGGTGATGGTCCCGCTCAACCCGCTGCTGAAGGCCGCCGAGACCGCCCACCAGCTGCTGGACTCGCAGGCCCGGCTGCTGATCACCTTCGACGCCTGCGCGGCGGAGGCCAGGAAGGCCGTGGTCGGCCTCGACGACCTGGAGCTGTGCCTGCTCGGCGGACCTGACCGGGAGGGGGGTGAGTGGGCGTTCACTGACCTCTGCGCCCCGGTGGCCGACCCCGACGACGTCCGGGACATCGCCGCCACCGACGCCGACGACACCGCCGTGATCATCTACACCAGCGGCACCACCGGGCGGCCGAAGGGCGCCGAGCTGACCCACTTCCAGCTGTTCATGAACTGCACCACCGCGGGCGCGGCGTTCGGCGTCCGCGAGGACGACGTCAGCCTCGCGGTGCTGCCGTTCTTCCACGTCTACGGGCTGTCCAGCCTGGTCAACGTCACGGTCAGATACGGCGGGGCGCTGTCGCTGGTGCCGCGCTTCGAGATCGGCCCGGTGGTGGACGCGATGGCGGACCACGGCGTCAGCGTGTTCGTCGGGGTGCCGACCATGTTCCACGCGCTCCAGCAGGCCGACACCGCCGGACGGGACCTGTCCCGGTTCCGGGTCGCCTGCTCCGGCGGCGCGGCGATGCCCGCGGCGCTGATGACCGCGTTCGAGCAGCGGTTCGGGGTGGCCGTGCTGGAGGGCTACGGCCTGTCCGAGACCGCCTCCACCGCCACCATGAACCCCAGCGCCGAGGACCGCCGCCCGCTGTCCATCGGCAAGCCGATCTGGGGCGTCGAGGCCCGGATCGTGGACGGCGACGGGCTGGAACTGCCGCCCGGCGCCGAGCACATCGGCGAGATCCTGCTGCGCGGCCACAATGTGATGAAGGGCTACCACCGCAACCCGGAGGCCACCGCCGAGGCGCTCCGCGGCGGCTGGCTGCACACCGGGGACCTGGCCTACCGGGACGCCGACGGCTTCCTGTTCCTCGTGGACCGGGTGAAGGACCTGGTGATCCGGGGCGGCTACAACGTCTACCCGCGCGAGGTGGAGGAGGTCCTCTACACCCACCCCGCGGTGGCCGAGGCCGCGGTGGTCGGCCGCCCGGACGAGCGGCTCGGCGAGGAGGTGGTGGCCGTGGTGGCGCTGCGGCCCGGGGCCGGGGCGACGGCCGAGGAACTGGTCGGCTACTGCCGGGAGCGGCTGGCCGGCTACAAGTACCCGCGGGAGGTGCGGTTCCTGCCGGAGCTGCCGAAGAACGCCACCGGGAAGCTGCTCAAGCGCGAACTCCGGGTCGCCGCCCGCGGCTGAGGGGGCGTCAGCAAGGCCCGTTCGGGCGGGTGCCGGGACAGACGGGCCGTCAGGCCTCGGCGCCCGCCATCCGCAGCGCCAGGTCGGCGTAGAGGCGGCCGAGCCGCTCCGGGGTGAGCCGGGCCGGCTGGTGGTACCAGCGGGCCACGTCCACCGACAGCGACAGCAGGGCCACCGTGGTGGCCGGGACGTCCGGCACGTCGAAGTCGCCCCTGGCGGCCCCGTCCGCCAGGACCGCCCGGACCAGGCCGTCGATCTCCCGGCGCAGCAGCAGGATCTCCGCGCGGTGCTCGGCGGACAGCGAGTGCAGCTCGTACTCGATCACCCGGGTGGTGGTGTGGTGCCGGGCGTGCCAGGCGGTCAGGTCGCCGACCACGGCCCTGAGCCGGTCGACCGGGGTCCCGGCCCCGGCCAGCGCGGCGTTGATCAGCCGCAGTGTGTGCTGGTGGCCGACCAGGGTGATCCGGTGCAGCAGCTCCTCCTTGGAGCGGTAGTGCACATAGAGCCCGGCCGGGCTCATCCCGGCGCCACTGGCGATGTCCCTGGTGGTGGTCGCGTGGAAGCCGCGGGACGCGAAGGCCTCGACCGCGGCGATCAGCAGCCGCCGGGCCGCGTCCGGCTGGATCTCCTGCCAGGCCAGCTCCAGCTCCAGCGCCTGGCCGCGGTCCAGGGCGGCGGCCGGGTCGGCCGCCGGGCCGGTGCCGGGGTCGGCGGATCGAGGGGTCACGGGGATGCCCTTCCGGTCGGACGGCTACGGGCGGGGCACACGCCCCTGCCCGCAGCCATCCTAAGCAACCGCTCAGGCGTCGTGGCGGCGCAGCACCAGCCAGCCGCCCAGCAGCGCCGCCGCCGTCCACAGGACGGTGATCAGCAGGCCCACCCAGGGGCCGAAGGCGTCCTTGGTCTGGTGGTGGATCTGCAGGAACCGCTGCCCGGCCTGGTCGGGCAGGTACTGGGTGACCGTGTCGACTCCCGGGATGGCCTGCAGGATGCCCGACACCAGGAAGAACAGCGGGATCAGGATGCCCAGCGCGAGGGTCTGCCGCCGCAGCGCGGTCGCCACGCCCAGCGAGATCAGGGCGATCATGACGAAGTAGAACGCGCCCCCGAGCACCGCCCGCAGCACCCCGGGGTCGCCGAGCGACACCCCGTGGCTGCCGAGCATCGCCTGTCCGACGAAGAACGCGGTAACGGCCGTGACCAGGCCGAGCACCAGGGTGACCGCGGCCAGGACCGCGGCCTTGGCAGCGTAGAAGACGCCCCGGCGCGGGACCGCGGTCAGCGAGAGCCGGATCATCCCGCTGCCGTACTCGCCGCCGATCACGGTCACCCCGAGCACGACCATGGCCAGCTGGCCCAGCACCAGGCCGCCGAAGGCGGTCCGCACCGGCTCGAACGGGCCCTTGACGTCCACGTTCTGGAAGTTCCGGTTGATGAAGAAGCAGACCACCGCCCCGAGCACGACCGTGGCCAGGAACCCCGCCAGCAGGCTCCAGCGCGGACCGCGCACGGTCCGGATCTTGACCCATTCGGCGTTCGCCGCCGCGGACAGCATCATGATCCGTCTCCCGTCGTGCCGTGGTACTCCACCGCGTCCGCGGTCATCCGCATGAACGCCTCCTCCAGCGAGGCCCGTTGCGGGCTGAGCTCGTCCAGGACCACGCCCCGGGCCGCGGCCAGCGCCGCGATCCGGGCCGGATCCGCGCCCTCGACCTCCCAACTCCCGTCCTCGGCAGGCTGCGCGGTGATCCGCCCGGCGCCCGGGGCGGCCACGGCGTCCGGCGCGTCCAGCGCGTCCAGCAGGGCCTGCGGCTGGGGGGTGCGGATCCGCACGTAGCTGCGGGCGTTGCGGTCGATGAACTCCTCGGTGGAGACGTCGGCGAGCAGCCGTCCGCGCCCGATCACCACCAGGTGGTCCGCGGTGAGCGCCATCTCGCTCATCAGGTGGCTGGAGACCAGGACGGTGCGGCCGTCCGCCGCCAGCCCCCGCATCAGCGTGCGGATCCACAGGATGCCCTCCGGGTCGAGCCCGTTGACCGGCTCGTCGAACATCAGCACCGGCGGATCGCCCAGCAGCGCCGCGGCGATGCCGAGCCGCTGGCCCATGCCCAGCGAGAAGCCGCCGGAGCGCTTCCCGGCCACCTCCGTGAGGCCGACGACGTCCAGCACCTCGCCCACCCGCCGGTCCGGGATCCGGTTGCTGCGGGCCAGCCACAGCAGGTGGTCGCGGGCGCTGCGCCCGCCCTGCGCGGCGGTGGCCTCCAGCAGGGCCCCGATCCGGGTCAGCGGCGCGGGCAGGTCGGCGTAGGGACGGCCGTCCAGCAGCACCCGGCCGCTGGTGGGGCGGTCAAGGCCGAGCACCATCCGCATGGTGGTGGACTTGCCGGCGCCGTTGGGACCGAGGAAGCCGGTGACCTGCCCTGGCCGGACCGCGAAGCTCAACGTGTCCACGGCCTTCTTGTCCCCGTAGCTCTTGGTCAGTTCGCACAGCTCGATCATCGCGCGCCCGTCCTCTCGGGTGCGCCGGGACCCCGGCGTGCTGCGGCGGTACTCATGGCGGAAGCTCCTCGGCATGGGAATCTGCGGTCCCTGCCAGGAGACCGCGCAGGGCGCCCCCGGGGCGTCGCGCCTGCGAAGACACTTCCGCTACTCCCGCCGTGGTACCCGGGTGAAAGGGCCGCGCCGTCCTACGCTCGCCGTGTGCCCAACCTCCCCCAGGCGCTGAAGCGCCTCGTGATCGGCCAGGCCATGCGCAGCGAGGAACTGGGGGAGACCCTGCTGCCCAAGCGGCTGGCCCTGCCGATCTTCGCCTCGGACCCGCTGTCCTCGGTGGCCTACGCCACCGAGGAGATCCTGCTGGTCCTGACGGTCGGGGGGACCGCGTTCCTGTACCTGACGCCGTGGATCGCGGCCGGGGTGGTGGCGCTGATGGCGGTGGTGGTGATGTCGTACCGCCAGGTGGTGCACGCCTACCCCAGCGGCGGCGGCTCCTACGAGGTGGTGACCAGCAACCTGGGGGCGAGCGCGGGCCTGGTGGTGGCCGCCTCGCTGCTGGTGGACTACGTGATGACGGTCGCGGTCTCGGTGGCCTCGGGCGTGGACAACATCATCTCGGCGTTCCCCGGCATCGCCGACTACCGGGTGCCGATGGCGGTGCTCTTCGTGGCCCTGCTCAGCGCGATGAACCTGCGCGGCGTCCGCGAGGCGGGGCGCGCCTTCGCGGCGCCGACCTACCTCTTCATCGCCGGGATCCTGCTGATGGTGGTGACCGGGCTGGTCAAGGTGATGCTCGGTCACACCCCGGTGGCCGCGAGCGCCCAGTACCCGATCGTCCCGATCGACCACAAGGACACCCTGGCCGGGCTGGGCCTGCTGATGCTGTGTCTGCGCGCCTTCGCCTCCGGCTGCACCGCGCTCACCGGGGTCGAGTCGATCTCCAACGGGGTGCCGGCCTTCCGCAGGCCCAAGTCGAAGAACGCCGCCGACACCATGGCGGTGATGGGCCTGACCGCGGTGGTGATGTTCGTCGGCATCACCACGCTGGCGCTGATCACCAAGGTGCACAAGACTGAGGACACCTGCCAGTTGCTGAACTACCCGGGCGACTGCCACAGCGTCTCCCAGCCCACGGTGATCGCCCAGCTGGCGTCCTCGGTCTTCGGCGGCGACAGCGTGCTGTTCTACTTCATCCAGGCGGTCACCGCGCTGGTGCTGATCCTGGCCGCCAACACCGCCTTCAACGGGTTCCCGCTGCTGTCCTCGATCCTGGCCCAGCACCGCTACCTGCCCCGCCAGTTGCACACCCGCGGCGACCGGCTGGCCTTCTCCAACGGCATCATCGCGCTGGCCCTGGTCAACATCGCGCTGCTGGTGGCCTACCGGGCCAATGTCACCAACCTGATCCACCTCTACATCCTGGGCGTGTTCACCTCGTTCACGCTGTCCCAGATCGGCATGGTCCGGCACTGGAACCGGCTGCTGACCACCGAGACCGACCCGGGGGTGCGCGGCGCGGCCAGGCGCTCACGGGTGATCAACGGCTTCGGCGCGCTGGTCACCGCGCTGGTCCTGGTGATCGTGATGATCACCAAGTTCACCGAGGGCGCCTGGCTGGCGGTGGTGGCCGCGCTGCTGCTGTACGGGATGATGCGCGGCATCCGCCGCCACTACGACGCGGTCGCCGACGAACTCGCGGTCGAGGAGCCGCCGGAGGAGCCGGTGCGGCCCTCGCGGGTGCACGGGATGGTGCTGGTCTCCACGCTCCACAAGCCGACGCTGCGGGCGCTCGGCTATGCGCAGGCGTTCCGCCCCGACACCCTGGAGGCGGTCACCGTCGCGGTCGAGAAGGCGGCCACCGAGGAGCTGGAGGCGCGCTGGGACGCGTTCGGACTCCAGGTGCCGCTGAAGGTGCTGGACTCCCCCTACCGGGAGATCACCAAGCCGGTGGTGGAGTACGTGCGCTCGATCCGGCGCGGCAGCCCGCGGGACGCGGTGGCGGTGTTCATCCCCGAGTACGTGGTCGGCCACTGGTGGGAGCAGTTCCTGCACAACCAGTCCGCGCTGTGGCTGAAGAGCCGGCTGCTGTTCACCCCCGGGGTGATGGTGATCAGTGTGCCCTGGCAGCTCAGCTCCTCCTCCCGGGCCGACCACCCCACCCGCAGGGCCCCGGGCTCGGTCCGCCGCGGCGAACCGACCGGGACCGCTGTTCGCGTGGCGTCGTCATCCGGGGGCGGGCGGGCAGAGAATCGGACATGAGAATCTATGCGCAGACCCCGGCCCGCCGGACCCGCCAACTCGTGGCCGACCTGCTCGCGTTGGCCGTCATCGTCGGTGCGGCCTGGTTCGCCCGGCTGGTGCACCGCACCATCATGCTGCTGGTCGGCCCCGGCCAGGCCGCGCAGAGCGCGGGGAACCAGCTGGCCAACGGGCTCAACGACGCGGGCAACGCGGCGTCCAAAGTGCCGCTGGTGGGCGGCACCCTGAAGAAGCCGCTGCTCGACGCCGCCCAGGCCGGCACCAGCCTGGCCCAGGCCGGACAGGCCGAACAGCACTCGGTCAGCCGACTGGCCTTCATGATCGCGTTTGTGCTGGTTGCGGTGCCGGTGGCGGCGGTGCTGCTGGTCTGGCTGCCGCCCCGGATCCGCTGGCTGCGCTCCAGCTCCCAGGCCCAGCGGCTGCTGGCCGCGCCCGGCGGCGCCGACCTGTTCGCCCTGCGCGCGCTGACCGGCCCGCTGCGGGACCTGGCCGGGCTGCGCGACGGAGACGCCGACCTGGTCGGCGCCTGGCGCCGGGGCGACCAGGCGGTGATCGACGACCTGGCCCGGGTCGGGTTGCGGCAGGTCGGTCTGCGACCGCCCCGGGGCGGGGCGGTCGCCTGAGGCCGCGGGGCGGTTGGCCCGGTGGGCGGTTTGGCCGCGGGGCGGTCGGCTCCGGGGAGGTCGGTCCCGGCGGGCGGGTCAGCTTCCGACGGTGGAGCCGACGGCGGTGGCCGGTTCGGCTTGGACCGCCGTCCCGCTGACGGAGCGTCGGGGGCCTCGGGCGAGGAGATAGAGGAACAGGACGGCCATCACCGCGACCCCCGCCCACATCGCCTGCTGCCAGCCGTCGACGAAGGAGGCCCGGGCGGCTCGGATCAGCTCCTGGGCGTGGGCGCCGGCCCCGCCCGCCGAGGCGATGGCGTTGGCGACGCCCTCGCGGGCGGTCGCGGCGGTGCCCGGGGGGACGCCGTCCAACCGGGAGGCGATCGCGCCGCGGTAGCCCGCGGACAGCAGCGCCCCGAGCAGGGCGACCCCGAGCGCGGTGCCGAACTCCCTGGTGACGTCGTTGAGAGCGGACGCGACGCCCTGCCGCTCGCGGGGGAGCGCGCCGGTGACGGCCTCGGTGGACGGGGTCATGGTCAGGCCCATGCCGACGCCCATGGCGAGCATCCCGGGCAGGATCGCCAGGTAGCCGCCGTCCACCGAGACGCGGACCGCCATCAGGGCCAGGCCCGCGCCGCCGAGCAGCACCCCGGTCGCCATGGTCGCGCGGGCGCCGATCCGTTCGGCCAGCCGCGGGGCGAGACCGGAGGCCAGCATCATCAGCACGGCCATCGGCATCAGCGCTGCCGTGGACAGCAGCCCGGACCAGCCGAGCACGGCCTGGAAGAACGGGAAGAGGACGACGAAGATGCCCGCCTGCACCCCGAAGACCGTCAGCAGCGCCAGGGACCCGCTCGCCAGACCGCGCTCCCGGAACAGCCGGACCTCCAGCAGCGGTGCCCGGTGCCGCAGCTCCCACAGTACGAAGCCGACCGCGGCCGCCGCGCCGACCAGCAGGCTCAGCAGGCCGACCGGCGCGGTCCAGCCTCGCGCGGGCCCTTCCTGGAGGAAGTAGATCAACCCGACCACTGCCACCACGGAGGTCAACGAGCCTACGGTGTCGAAGGAGTGACGCTCCGTCCGGCGCGAGTTCGGGACCGAGCGCAGCGCCAGCGCGAGCGCGGCCAGGACCAGGACCACGGGGAGCGCGAACAGCCAGCGCCAGCTGGCAGCGTCCACCAGCGTGGCGGACAGGAACATGCCCAGGACGCCGCCGCCTCCGGCGACGCCGGTCCACACGCCGACGGCTCGGCCGCGTTCCTCCTCCGGGAAGGTCGAGGTGATCACGGCGAGGGTGACCGGCATGATCATCGCCGCGCCCACGCCGCTGAAGAACCGTGCCGCCAGCATGACCTCGGCCGAGGTGGCGAGCCCCGCGGCCACGTTCGCGGCGCCGAACACGCCCAGCCCTGCCAGCAGCATCGGCTTGCGGCCCCAGCGGTCGCCGAGCGCGCCGAGCGGCAGCAGCAGGGCGGCCAGGGTGACGGTGTAGCTGTTGATGATCCACAGGACGGTGCTCTGCGAGGCGCCGAGCGAGACGGCGAGGTCCGGTTGGGCGACGTTCAGTCCGGACACCGAGGCGACGACGGCCATCAGGGCGACGCAGACCGCGATCAGGATCAGGCGCCGCTGCCGCGCGTCGGGGAGGTCGGGCGCGTCCGGCGATACCGGCGCGTCCGGTGGTTCTGGCGCGTCCGGCGGTTCCGGGAGGCGGGTCGTGCTCATGGGGTCGGTCCTGTCTTTCGGGGCTGGGCGACACCGCCGACGCTACGCATGGCCTGCGCTGAACGCATAGTATGTTGCCTATGAAGCAAGAAGATGGCGAACTCGACAGCCTGGTGCGCAAGCGGATCCGTGCCCTGCGGGTGGCGCAGGGCTGGTCGCTCGACGATCTGGCCGCTCGGGCCCAGCTCAGCCAGTCCACGCTGAGCCGGATCGAGAACGGTCACCGCCGACTCGCACTGGACCAACTGGTGACGCTCGCCCGCGCCCTGGACACCTCCCTCGACCAACTGGTCGAGACGGCCGCGGACGACGTCGTCTCCAATCCGGCGCACGACGCCGCGCACGGGCTGATGCGCTGGCCGATCCGGGCGGACCCCGGGATGTCGGTGGTCCGCCAGCGCATGGTGAACCCGCCGCCGGACAGCCCGTCCCGGCTGCGCGCGCACCCGGGACGGGAGTGGCTGGTGGTCCTCTCCGGCCGGGCCGTGCTGCTGCTCGGCAACCGCCGCTTCACGCTGGAGGTCAACCAGGCCGCCGAGTTCCCCACGATGCTGCCGCACGCCATCGGGATGGACGGCGGGCCGTGCGAGATCCTGGGCATCTTCGACCGCGACGCCCGCCGCGGGCACCAGGCGGAGGAGGGGGGCTGACCGGGGGGTGCGCTGGGCGCTGACCTCTGGCCGCTGGTCTCGGGTGGCTGGGCGGGGTCGCGGGTGGCGGGTGGTTGGCCGCTGGTCTCGGTGGCGGGCCGCGGGTTGCGCTCGGTTGCGTCGGTGGCAGTCGGGGCGGTCAACGGTTTGCTGTATCGGCAAGCCACCGTGACCACGGCGCAAGATGCTCTTAGCGTGGGCAGCATGACGCACACAGCTCACGACCACTGCGCGAACCACGCCCACCAGCCCGGACACGGGCCCGACCACCAGCCCGGCGACGGCCACGGACATGATCACAGCCCCGGACATGACCACAGCCACGACCACGAGGCCGACGCCGCTGGCCAGGCGGAGATCCTCGACCTGGACGCCGAGGTGCTCGCCGAGCACATCGCCTCCATCACCGCCCAGCTGCCCGTCGAGTCCGCCCCCCGCCACATCGTGGACCTGGGCTGCGGCACCGGAGCCGGCACCTTCGCTCTGCTCGCCCGCTTCCCCGAGGCCGAGGTGACCGCGGTGGACTCCTCGACCGCCCATCTGCGCCGCCTGAGGGACAAGGCCGCGGCGGACGGTCTGGCCGGGCGGGTGCGCACAGTCGAGGCCGACCTCGACGCGGGCTGGCCCGACCTCGGCGCCCCCGACCTGGTGTGGGCCTCGGCCTCGATGCACCACATGGCCGACCCGGACCGCACCCTGCGCCGGGTCCACGACCTGCTCGCGCCCGGCGGGCTGTTCGCCGTGGTCGAGCTGGCCGGCTTCCCGCGGTTCCTGCCCGACGACGCCCCGGCGGAGCGGCCCGGCCTGGAGGAGCGCTGCCACGCCGCGAGCAACCGCTACCACGCCGAGCACGTCCCGCACCGCGGCGCCGACTGGGGACCCAAGCTGACCGCGGCCGGGTTCACGGTCGAGAGCGAGCGCACCATCACCGTGGACATCAAGGGCTCCAGCTCCGAGGGCGGCTCCGAGGGCTCGCGCTCCGAGGCGATCGGCCGCTACGCGCTCAACAGCCTGCAGCGGATGCGCGGCACCGCCGCCGAGACGCTCCCGCCCGAGGACCTCGCCGCGCTCGACCGGCTGCTCGACACCGACAGCCCGGACAGCATCCTGCGCCGGGACGACCTGGTGGTCCGCACCGAGCGCACGGTCTGGGCCGCACGCCGACCGCACACGTCCGGGGTGAGTAAGTAATCACCCACCGCGGCCCCGAGGAAGGCCGGAGGTAGTGAGTAATCACCCACCGCGGCCGGACGGGTTCGCCCGGGGTCGTAGTCTGGTGCGCGGCGACATCGCGTCGCAGACGTCGCAGTCGCGGACGTCACATACGTCGCAGACCAGCGCGCAGGGAGGCACAGGTGGCCCAGAGCTCCGGGGACACGGAGGAACCAGGGCCCGACGTGCTCGTACAGGCAGCGGCCACTTTCGGGCTGCTGGCCTCCCCGGTGCGGCTGCACATGGTGTGGATCCTGGCCTCGGGCGAGTGTGACGTGGGCGGCCTCGCCGAGCGGGTGGGCGCGTCCATGCCCGCGGTGAGCCAGCACCTGGCGAAGCTCAAGCTGGCCGGGCTGGTGCGGTCGCGCCGTGAGGGGCGCCGTCAGGTCTATCTGATCGACGATCCGGTGCTGGTGACCGTGGTGCGGCTGATGGTGGGTCACCCCACGGAGGCGGGGGAACGGGGAATCGTACGTGGCCGGGCTGTCTGAGGTCCGCTCAGGCCGCACCGGCAGCACGGCGGAGCGGGGCAGCATGGCGGAGCGGGCCGACGCCTTCGCCGACCCCTTCGGCGATGCCGGGAAAACCGGGGACGCCGCCCCTCCCGCGTGCCCCGAGCCGCTGTCGCTCGCCGCCTCGGTCGGGCTGACGGACCTCCAACTGCTGCGCAGGCTCGGCACCGGGCTGCGCGGACTGGACGAGCACGAGGCCGGGCGTCGGCTGGAGGCGTACGGCGAGAACACCGTCCAGGCCAAGGCGTGCCCGCCCTGGCCGCGGCTGCGGCGGGCGCTGTGCGACCCGTTCAGCGTGATCCTCTACTTCCTGGCCGGGGTGTGCGCGCTCAGCGGCGCCCACAGCACCGCCGTCGTGCTGCTTGTGCTGAGCTGCGCCAGCAGCCTGGTGCGCTTCAGTGGCGAGCGGAAGGCCGACCGGGAGGCCGCGGTCCTGCGCGAGATCAGGGACGCGACCGCCACCGTGCTGCGCCGCTCCGGCTCCCGGAGCAAGCCGCTGGCCCGGGAGGTCCCGCTGGGCGAGTTGGTGCCCGGGGACCTTGTGCGGCTGAGCGTGGGCGACCTGGTGCCCGCCGACCTGCGGCTGCTCAGAGCGGAGGGGCTGACGATCCGACAGGCCCTGCTCAGCGGCGAGTCGGAGCCGGTGGACCGGCACGCCGAACCGGACCGACCCCGCCCCCGGCCCCGGCCAGGGACCGCTTCGCTCCGGTCACTGCTGGACCGGCCGGACGTGGGCCTGCTCGGCAGCAGCGTGGCTACCGGCTCCGCCACCGCGGTCGTGGTGGCGACCGGGCCCCGCACCTGCTTCGAGACCACCCGGGAACCGGGGACCGGGGCGCGGCGCGACTCCTCGTTCGAGCGCGCCGCCCGCTCGGTGTCCTGGCTGCTGGGCTGGATCATGGTGGCCTCGCTGCTGCTGGTGCTCGCGGTGGGCACGGTCTTCGGCAGCCACCACTGGGCGCTGCTGCCGTTCGCGGTCGCCGTCGCGGTGGGACTGACCCCGGAGATGCTGCCGCTGGTGGTCAGCGGCGCCCTGGCGTTCGGGGCCGGGACGCTGCGCCGTCACGGCGTCGTGATCAGACGGCTGCCCGCGGTGCACGACCTGGGCGGGGTCGACGTCCTGTGCGTGGACAAGACCGGCACCCTCACCCGTGAGCGGCTGGGCGTCGCGGTCGCGGTCGACCCGGCCGGACGCACCGGGCCCGCCGGGGACGCTGCGCTGCGCTGGGCCGCCCTCAACAGCCGGATCATCGCCGAACTCGGCGATCCGCCGCTGCTGGACAGCCTGGACGAGGCCCTGCTGGACGCAGACCTGGACCCGCACGTGGACCCGCACGTGGACCTGGACGCAGACCCGGACCCGGACGGTGATCCGTACGCCGACCCGGTCGGGGATCCGGTCGGGGTGGAGGTGCTGCCGTTCGACCCGGTCCGGCGGCTCGCCACGGTGGTGGTGCGTCGGCCCGGCGTGCTCGGCGGAGTGGACACCCTGGTGGTCAAGGGCGCGGTGGAAGCCGTCCTGGATCGCTGCACCCGGCTGAGCGCCACGGACGGCGACCCGGCCGGCCGGCCCGCCACCGGCGTCACGGGCCGCACCACCGCTACAGGCGCCACCACCGCTACAGGCGCCACCACCGCTCCAGGCGCCACGGACGCCACCGGCCCCACCACCGCTGTCATGGACGACGCGTGCCGGGCGCGGGCCCACGACCTCGCCGCCGACCTCGCCGCCCGGGGCCTGCGGGTCATCGCGGTCGCCACCACCGACCGCCCGCGCCGCCACGGCGGCTACCGGGTCGCCGACGAGCACGGGCTGACCCTGGTCGGCTTCGTCGGTCTGCGGGACGAGCCCGAGCCCAGCGCGCTGCCCGCACTGGCCGAGCTGACCGCGCAGGGGATCGCGGTGAAGGTGGTCACCGGCGACCACCCGGACACCGCCGCGCTGGCCTGCCGGGAAGCGGGCATCGAGCCCGGCGCGGTCGTCCTGGCCCCGGACACCGACGCGCTCGACGACGCGGAGCTGGCGCCGCTGGTGGAGCGCGGCACGGTCTTCGCCCGCGCCACCCCCGCGCACAAGGCCCGGATCGTCCTCGCGCTGCGCGGCGCCGGGCACACCGTCGGCTTCCTGGGCGACGGCGTCAACGACCTGCCCGCGCTGGAGGCGGCCGACGCCGGGGTCTGCCCCCGGTCCGCGGCCGACGGGCCCCGGGACAGCGCCGACATCCTGCTCAGCACCACCGACCTGGCCGCGATCAGCCGCAATCTGCGCGCGGCCCGGCAGTCGCTCGCCAACATCGGCAACTACCTGCGGATCACCCTGGCCTCCAACCTCGGCAATGTGCTGGCGATGCTGGCCGCCGGGGCGTTCCTGCCCTTCCTGCCGATGCTGCCGGCCCAGGTGCTGGTCCAGAACCTCTGCTTCGACGCCTCCCAGCTCGCGCTGGCGTTCGATCGTCCGCTACGGCCGGACGCGGGCCGTCCGAGCCGGTTGGACTACCGCGCGCTGGCCCGCTTCGCCGTGGTGTTCGGGCTGGTCAACGCGGTCGCCGACGTGGCCACCTTCGTGGTGCTGATGCGGCTGACGCACGGTCAGAGCCCGCTGCGCGCACAGCAGGTGTTCCATGCCGGCTGGTTCACCGAGAACCTGGTCACCCAGGCGCTGACGGTCCACATCCTGCGCAGCCCCGGCCGCGGCCCGCGGATCCCCGCGCCGTGGCCGCTGCGGGCCTCCAACCTGGGCCTGGCCGCCGCCGGCCTGCTGCTGCCGTTCACCCCGCTGGGCGCGCTGCTGGGCTTCGCGGTGCCGCCGACGGCCTACTTCCCGCTGCTGGCCGTGATCCTGGCCGGTTACGTGCTGGCCCTGCTGCTCACCCGGGCCGTGGTCGCGGAACCACCCGGACAGTCACTTCGTTTGCGCAAGTGACACAGAATCGACAGCAGGAGGCACGGCATGGGAGTCAGTCTGTCCAAGGGCGGCAACGTCTCGCTGAGCAAGGAGGCCCCAGGCCTGACCTCGGTGATCGTCGGGCTCGGCTGGGACGTGCGCACCAGCACCGGTTCCGACTACGACCTGGACGCCTCGGCGATCCTGTGCGACGCGACCGGGCGGGTCCTGTCGGACGGCCACTTCGTCTTCTTCAACAACCTGAGCAGCCCCGAGGGATCGGTCAAGCACAGCGGCGACAACCTGACCGGCGGCGGGGACGGTGACGACGAGCAGATCGTGATCACCCTCGGGGTGGTCCCGCCGCAGTGCGCGAAGATCGTCTTCCCGGTGTCCATCTACGACGCCGAGAACCGCCAGCAGAACTTCGGCCAGGTCCGCAACGCCTTCATCCGGGTGGTCAACCAGTCCGACGGCCGGGAGATCGCCCGCTACGACCTGACCGAGGACGCCTCCACCGAGACCGCCATGGTCTTCGGTGAGGTCTACCGCAACGGCGCGGAGTGGAAGTTCCGCGCGATCGGCCAGGGCTACGCCTCGGGCCTGCGCGGCATCGCGCAGGACTTCGGCGTCAACGTCGGCTGAGCGGGAGCAGCGGGAGCGGGAGCGGCGGCCCCGGCCGCGACGGCAGCCGTCGCGGCCGGGCGCCCAGCGGGCCGGGTGCTCGGAGGCCGGGCGCTCGGAGGCCGGACGCTCAGGAGCCGGGCGCTCAGAGGGCCGGGCCCTCAAGGGGCCGAGTCCGGCTGGCCGTGGGCGGTCGCGTAGGCGTAGGCCTGGCCCGGGGTCATCGCGGTGCCGTTGATCTCCACGGTCTTGTACTGGCTGACCGGGGCGCAGACCGCCGCCTGGTCGGCGGTCTGGACGTGGGCGCCGGTCAGTGCGGTCCTCGCGTCCGACGAGGAGCCGGAGCCCCCGCCCGGATAGCTGCCTCCGCCGGGCCAGTCGGTGCCGATCACCAGGGTGATCCCGGCCTCGCCGCCCTGCCTGAGGTGGGACGCGGGCAGGCCCACCGCGCTCGCCACCGCCCTGGCCGCGACCGCGTCGCCGGGGCCGTAGCTGAGGGTGGTGCCGGCGGACCGGCTCGGGGCGTTGCCGGTGCTGTCGGTGCTCTGGCTGCCCAGGCCCCTGGCGACGAGGGCGGCGGCCACGGTCGAGGCGCGTCCGGTGATCCCGCTGCCGTTCCGCACCCGTACCGCGATCCTGGCGAGGTCCGCCGAACTGCCGGTGGCCGGAGCGCTGGTGGCGCCGGTCGCGCCGGTCGCGGCGGTGGTGCTCGCGGAGACCGGCCCGCCGTCCGCGGTGGTCAGCGGCCGGTCGTTGCGCACCGAGTCGAACAGCCCCTGCGCGGACGGGGCGATGACCAGCCGGTTGCTGTTGTCGGGGTCGACCTCGGTCTGCATGGTGGTGAAGGTGATCCGCTTCGGCTCCACCTTGCTGACGTCGGTGGCCAGCCCGATCAGCTTGGCGACGCTGCCCAGGCCGGTGTCCACGGTCATCGCCTTGGTGGCGGCGTCGGCCAGCGAGTAGAGCGCGGCCGGGTCGGTGAGCGTGCCCGCGCTCTTGAGCTTCCGGATCAGCGCGCTGAGGTAGAGGTGCTGGGCGTAGGTGCGGCCGAGGTCGCCGCCGTCCCCGAAGCCGTGCCGGGAGCGGAGGAACTCCAGCGCCGCAGCCCCCTTGAGGACGTGGCTGCCCCTGGCGAGCTTGAGGTGCGAGTAGGTGTCGTAGACGTTGTCGCTCACACACACCGGGACGCCGCCCACCGCGTCCGACATCGTCACCACGCCGGAGAAGTCGAGCTCCACGAAGTGGTCGATGGGGATGCCGGTCAGCTGGTGCACCGTGGCGACCTGGCACGCCGGGCCGTACAGCAGCGCGCTGTTGACCATCCCGTAGTAGCCGGGGGTCGAGCCGCCGCCGTTGCTGTCTCCGCAGGCCGGGACCTGGGTCATGGTGTCGCGCGGAATGCTGACCACGGTCGCGTTGGAGCGGTCCGCGGAGATGTGGACGACCATCTCGACGTCGGCGTTGGCCCCCGGCTGCGAGCTCGCCGAGCCGCAGCCGCCGCCGAGCTTGCAGTCGGCGGCGTTGGCCCGTCCGTCGGAGCCGATCACCAGCAGGTCGATCGGGGTCCGGCCGAAGGCGTCCGCCTTCTCCGAGCCCCCGACGCCGTCGGACAGCGAGGCGGTGTGCAGGTTCCCGCTCAGATGGCGGTACAGCAGCACCCCGGCCCCCGCGGTGACCAGGACCAGCGCGGACACCGCGAGGGCCAGCACCCGGGCGATCCGCTTCGGCCGTGACAACGGCCGGGCCCGCCGCGGCTTCCGGCTCCGCGCCCCCGCGGCCTGCTGCCGCCCGGCCCGACTGCGCCGGGGCAGCCCCGGGCGTCCCTCGCGTGCGGTCATGGCTGAACTGCCTCGTCTCTACCGGCCGCCAACGGTTACTCAGTTGCGCAATATAGCAACTAATGCCCAGGTGTCGGCGTAGGCGTGGGCGCGTTCATGAGGCGTGCGCGCCGTGGGGCACACGCCGGTTGACCAGGTGTCAGATCCCCGCGGAGGGCAGCGGGACCAGGCTCTCGGAGTCGGCCGGAAGCCAGCGCGAGCGCCCGCCGTCGCCGATGGCCGTGACCCGGCACCACGGGCGGCCCTCGGCGGGCTGCCACCAGGCGGTGATCCGCCCCAACTGCCAGGCCCCGTCAGGGGAGCGGATCTCGACCGGCCGGTAGACCCGCCTGACCTCGGCCTGCGGCGGCTGCCAGGCCGGGACGCGGTGCTCGGCGGCGTCGCCAGTGCTGTCGCTGTTGCCGCAGTCGGCGCCGGCGTCGGGCGTGGGGCCTTCGTGGTGCTGATGCGGTGTCATCTGTCTCCCGTGCTCCCGTGCTCCTGGGACCGCTCCGGTCGGCGGACCGCCTCCGTGTGACCCGCCCGGGTCACGGCGCGGAGTTCGGGACCTTGGGGCTGAGGGCGTAGGCCCGGATCGGGGTCATCCCGCCGTACCCGGGGAGGCTGACCGTGTACTGGGTGCCGACCTGGGCGCAGGAGCCGGTCTGGTTGCCGGTCTGCACATGGGCGTTGCTGAGCGCGACCTTGGTGTTGAGCGGCGCGGCCGAGGCCTTGCCGCCGGGGAAGACGGTGCCGCTGGTCCAGTCGGCGCCGATGACCAGGTGGATGCCCGCGGCGCTGCCCTGCTTGAGCGCGCTGCTCGGCAGGCCGAGGCTGGCCGCGACCTCCTGGGCGTCCGCCTGGCGGCCCGGACCGTAGCTGAGCGCGGTGGTCCTGACGTCGGTGGACGGCGGGCTCTCGATGGCGCTGTTGGAGGCGTAGCCGTCGCTGATCAGCGACTGCAGCACGGCCCCGGCGTGACCCTGGACCGTGGTGCCGTTCGCCACGTGGACCGCGATGTCCGCGGGCGCCGTCGCCGACTTGGCCGGGGCGGCGGGCGCGTGGGACGCGGCGGCGGAGGCGGCGGCCGAGGCCCCGGCGGCGGACCTGGTCCCGGCCGCGGTGGTCAGCGACTGGTCGTTGGCGATGCCGGAGAAGAGGGTCTGCGCGCCCGCGGCGATCACCAGGCGGTTCTGGTTCGCCGGGTCCAGCGAGGTCTGCATGGTGGTGAAGGTGATCCGGTCGGTGGGGACCTTGTTGAGGTCGTCGGCCAGGCCGGTCAGCTTGGGGATGCTGTCGAGGCCGGGGTCCACGGTGAGCGCCTTGGTGGCGGCGTTGGCCAGGTCCCAGAGCCTGGTCGGGCTGGTGAGCGTGCCCGCGCTCTTCATCTGGTTGATCATCGCGGTCAGGAAGATGTGCTGGGCGGCGGTGCGCCCGACGTCGCCGCCGTCGCCGAAGCCGTGCCGGGTCCGGACGAACTCCAGCGCCGCCACGCCCTTGAGGGTGTGGGTGCCCTTGGCGAGCTTCAGGTGCGACTGGGGGTCGTAGACGTTGTTGCTGACGCAGACGTTCACCCCGCCCACCGCGTCCGACATGGCGACCACGCCGCTGAAGTCGACCAGGGCGAAGTGGTCGATCGGGACGCCGGTCAACTGGTGGATGGCGGCGACGCTGCACCCGGGTCCGTAGGCGAGAGCGCTGTTGATCATGCCGGTGCCGCCGGAGGTGCTGGCGCCGGACTTGTCGTCCTTGCAGGCGGGCAGCGAGGTCATCAGGTCGCGCGGGATGCTCATCACCGTCGCGTTGCTGCGGTCGGCGGAGATGTGCACCAGCATCTCGACGTCGGCGTTGCCGTGGCTGGGGTCGACGCCCCCGGCGCAGTCGCCGCCGAGCTTGCAGTCGGCGGCGTCGGCCCGTCCGTCGGAGCCGATCACCAGCATGTTGATGGGGCTGCGGCCGAAGGCGTCGACCTTCTCGGTGCCGGCGTTGCCGGTGGTCCCGGAGAACAGCGCGTCGCTCTTGATGTTGCCGTTGAGCTTCTCGTACGCGTACACCCCTCCCGCCAGGGCCACCACCAGCACGCCCGCGGTGCCGATGGCTATCAGCTTGAGCGGTTTCCGCCGGCCGCCTTTCTTCGCGGCCTTGCGTATCGCCGCGCGACCGCCGTCGCCCCTGGTGTCGCTCATCGTCACATCCCTGGTTGGTGTCGAAGGCACAGGAGTGAGGACTCACCACCCTCGGACCCCGGTTCCACAGATGCGCAACTTAGCAAGTGTTCATGACTCCTCCATAAGGACCATCGTGAGAATGCCTCCGACGAAGAGCGGCGCCTGCGGCGTTGCTATGGGGCAAAAGCGATATTCCGCCCATATAGTCCAGAGTTGCTGAGCTGACCCGTCGAGAAGGGGAGGGCGTCGTGGGCAACGCCGTCGGCCAGATGCTGGCCTCGGCGGTCGGTATCGCGATCAGCCCGATTCCGATCATCGCCGTCGTGCTGATGCTCGCCACCGAACGCGGACGCGCCAACGGCATCGCCTTCACGCTCGCCTGGCTGCTCACCCTCGGCCTGGTCAGCACCGTCGTGGTGCTGCTCGGCTCCGGCGGCGGCGCCCACAGTGACGGCGGCCCGGCCACCTGGACCTCCTGGACCAAGCTCGTCCTCGGGCTGGTGTTCCTGCTGCTGGGCGTCAAGCAGTGGACCGGCAGGCCGAAAGCGGGCGAGGAGGCGCAGATGCCCGGGTGGATGCGGACCGTCGACTCCTTCACCCCGGGCAAGTCCGCCGGTCTGGCCGCCGCGTTGGCCGGGCTGAACCCGAAGAACCTGGTGCTGGCCGTCGGCGGTGCCCTGTCCGTCGCTGCCAGCACCGGCGGCGTCGGCGGCAAGACGGTCGCCACCGTGCTGTTCGTGCTGGTCGGCTCACTGTGTGCGCTGCTGCCGCTGGGCGTCTACCTGTTGGGCGGCGAACGCGCGGCGGACACCCTGCAGTCCTGGAAGACCTGGATGGCCGCGCACAACGGGGCGATCATGACCGTGCTGCTGCTGATCCTGGGCGCCAAGTACATCGGCGACGCGATCAGCGCGCTCACCGCATGAGCGGGGGCGGGAGCGGTAGCGCGGCTGCGGGCCGGGCCGGGGGTACGGGCGGTGGCGGGGGCTCGGGTACGGGCTCGGGTACCGGTGGTGGTCGGGCCTGGCCGGTGGCGGACTGGCTGCGCGGCTACCGGCCGGGCGACCTGCTGCGCGGGGACAGCCTCGCCGCGCTGACGGCGTGGGCGCTGATCGTGCCCGAGTGCGTGGCCTACGCGCAGATCGCCGGAGTCCCGCCGCAGAACGCCTTCTACGCCGCCCCGGTCGCCCTGCTGGTCTACGCGCTGCTGGGCCGTTCCCGCTTCCTGATCATCGGGGCCACCTCCGCGGCGGCCGTCCTCTCCGGGGCCACCGTCAGCGGCATCAGCACCGACCCGAAGCAGGCGGTCGGGCTCTCGGCCGCGCTGGCGATCCTGGCCGGCGGCGTCCTGCTGGCGGCCGGGATCGCCCGGCTCGGCTTCATCACCAACTTCCTGGCCGAACCCGCCCTGGTCGGCTTCCTGTTCGGGATGGCACTGACCATCGTGGTCCGGCAGGCCGCGAAGATCCTCGGCGTCTCCAGCGGCGACGGCGACTTCTTCCAGCGGATCTGGCACCTGTTCGCCCACATCGGCGACTGGAGCGGGCTGTCCATCGCGGTGGGCGTGCTGGCGATGGCGCTGCTGTTCGGCCTGGAGCGCTTTCTGCCCAAGCTCCCGGCCTCACTGATCGTGCTGGTCCTCGGCCTGGCGGTGTCCGCCGCCGCGCAACTGAAGGACCACGGCGTCGAGATCGTCGGGAAGATCCCGTCCGCGATCCCGACCCCGCACCTGCCCGGCATCCCGGCCGAGGACTGGCTCACCCTCACCGCCGGGGCCTTCGGCGTCGCGCTGGTCTGCTTCGCCGAGGCGTTCAGCATCGCCGGACGCTTCGCCCGGGAGAGCGGCGACGAGGTCGACGCCGACCGGGAGATGGCCGCCCTCGGTGCGAGCAACATCGCGGTCGGCTTCTTCCGCGGCTTCGTGGTATCCGGAAGCGCCTCGCGCACGGCCGCCGCCAAGGGCGCGGGCGCCGCGACCCCGATGGTCTCGCTGATCGCCGCGGTGCTGGTCCTGGTCACCGGCGCGTTCCTGACCCCGCTGTTCACCGACCTGCCCGAACCCGTCCTGGGTGCGATCGTCATCGTCGCCGTCCGCGGCTTCCTGCGGGTCGGCGAACTGCGCCGTTACGCCCGGCTCGACCGGCCCAGCCTGTGGATCGCCCTCACCGCCATCACCGGCGTGCTGGTCTTCGACCTGCTGCCCGGCCTGCTCCTGGCGGTGGTGCTCTCGCTGCTCATGTTCATCGGCGCCGCCAGCCGCCCGCCCGTCGCGGTGCTGGGGCGACTGCCCGGCACCGAGCGCTGGGGCGACACCGCCGACGCCCCGACCGCCCGCACCGTCCCCGGCGTCCTGGTGCTGCGACCCGACTCGGCCCTGTTCTTCGGCAACGCGGACCGGGTGCGGCTGACCGTGCTGGCCCGGGTCGCCGCGGCCGACCCGCGTCCCGGCAGCGTGCTGCTCGACCTGAACGCCAGCTACCGCTTCGGCCTGCCGGTCCTGGACGCGCTCCTCGACCTGTGCGGCGAACTCGACCACCAGGGCGTCACCCTGCGCCTGGTCCGGATCCGGGCGATGGCCTGGGACGACCTCGCCCGGCACCCGCTCGGCGAGGCCCCCGTCCACGCCACCGTCGAGGAGGGCCTTGCCGCCGCTCAGCAGACCGGTCGACCGGCTGGGCGGTGAGTTCGACTCACCGGCGACCCACCGTTGATCCACGCGGGGGTTTGTGACCGTTCGGTCACCGCTGTCACAGCCATGTCACTGCGGCAACCGGATCTTCCCTGGGCGCGTGTAAAAAATCATGTGAGGCCGGAGCAGAGCGGCGAAAGTGCCACATCCGGCCCGTTGGGGGATTTCTGATGAGTGTTCAGCTGCGTGGCCTGGGCAACCTGCGGATGGCGGCGACGGTCGGAATGGTGCTGGCGGCGGGCGCGGCGCTCACGGCCTGCCAGGGCGGCGCGTCGGGGAGCGCGGTCGTCGGGGGCGCCACGGTGTCCGCCTCGGCGGCGGCGAGCGCGGGTGCGGGGGACGCCGGTGCGGGGGGTGCCGGATCCACGGCCGCCCCTGCTCCCGCCCCGACGACGGCCGCGGCGAGCGGGTCCAGCGGGGGCGGTAACGGTGGAACTGGCGGCGGTTCCGGCGCCGGTTCCGGCGCCGCCGCGGGGGCGGCCGGCGCCGCCGCGACCACCACCCGCTGCCGGACCGCGAACCTCGGCTTCTCCTTCGGCCCCGACAGTGGGGCCCAGGCGGTGGGCAGCCAGGGCGGGATCGACGTGGTGCTCACCAACAAGGGTGGCGGCGACTGCACCCTGTACGGCTTCCCGGGGGTCGACATCGTCAGCAAGTCCGGTACTCACTGGTCACTCGCCCGGCAGGCCGCGAGCGTCCGCACGGTGACGCTGAAACCGGGCGCCAAGGCCTCCTTCGAAATCACCTACATGCCCTTCGACTCCGGCAGCCCCGGTGGCTCGGTGGCCTTCAAGGCCGCGGACATCCTGGTCACCCCGCCCGGTGAGACCCACTCCGCCACCCTGAAGTGGGACGGCTTCGCCGACGTCATGGACCAGAGCGGCGCCACCCACCCCGGCACCTACGTCGGCCCGGTGACCGCCGGCGACTGACTCCTGCGGCGGAGCGGGCCCCGCTAGGGCGTGTATCGAAAGCACGGACAGGCCGGGCGGGGTGATGCCCCGGTCCGGCCCGTCCGCTCTCTGCTAAAGGTCGAGCTGATGCTGGTGTGTCGTGTGCGTGGGTGTGTAGCCGAGACCGTCGTTGATCTGTCTCATGTGCGCGTTGCTGTCGGCGGTGTCGGTCAGAAGGCCATCGAGGTCCGGATAGTCCCTACGGGCTTGACGGATCGACTCGGCCTTCATCCATCGACCGAGGCCGTGACCACGGTGCTCGGGCAGCACGCCCGTGCCGTAGTGCTGGCCGTCACCCGCGCCGTTGCCGGGGATGACGAGTTCGGTGAACCCGGCGATCGAGCCATTGGAGGCGTCGATGGCGACGACGGTGTACAGGTGGTCGCCGCGCTGTTCGACGGCCTTCGCCGCGGCCCGCAAGCGGTCCACGTCCCAGGCCACGGTGCCGTACTCGGCGTCGTCCATGGGCATGTCGTCCATGGCGCGGCGTGAGGCGGCGAACGTCCGGGCGAGGTCGTCGGGGACGGTTCCCTGCCATGACGTCAGCCGGTAGCCGGGATGAGGACGCTCGACGATTCCGGCGAGGACGGTGGTGTCCACCTCAGCCATTGCCAGACGGGTGTACCTGAAGGTGAGTACCTTCCGGAAACCGCGCGCCGCCAGGAAGTGGTCGCCGGGCGATCCGGCTTCTGCCTGCGCGACGACGCGGCGTCGGGCGTTGTCCCGGGCGGTGGCCACGACGGTGTCGAGGAGGCGGGAGCCGACGCCCTTGCGGCGCTCCGCGGGGTGAACGTGGAGGTCGAGCTCGGCGAGGTCCTCCTGTCCGTCGTCGAGCAGGCGCAGGAAGGCGGTCCCGGCAGGGATGGAGTCCGCGTCCGACGCCAGCCAGGCGAGACGCCGGCCGTGCGGCCCGTGAGCGGGGTCGGTCAGTGGGGTGATGCGAAGGGACAAGGTGTCTCCGTCGAGAGGAGGTGGCAAGGGTCAGTACGCGAGCTCAACTCCTGGGCACTCGTGCGCATGTGCTCCACACCTCCTGGTCGACAGCGCCGGCCTGCACCGATGCGGGCGGCTGGGTGAACCTAGCGGGCCGAGTGACCCCTGGGCAACGGGTTAACGAAAAGGCGGTGCGCGCGTGTGGTCACAGCCACTCGTTGATGGCCGCGACGAGGACGGTCGCCTCATAGCGGACCGCGAGCTTGTCGTATCTCGACACACGGCCTAGGAGAGCCGCTCGACGACCATGGCCATGCCCTGGCCGCCGCCGACGCACATGGTCTCCAGGCCGAACTGCTTGTCGTGCCAGCGCAGCGAGTTGATCAGCGTGGTGGCGATCCGGGCGCCGGTCATCCCGAACGGGTGGCCGACCGCGATGGCGCCGCCGTTGATGTTCAGCTTCTCCAGCGGGATGCCCAGGTCCTGGTAGGAGGGGATGACCTGGGCTGCGAACGCCTCGTTGATTTCGACCAGGTCGATGTCGTCGATGCTCATCCCGGCCAGGGCCAGGGCGCGCCTGGACGCCTCCACCGGGCCGAGGCCCATGATCTCCGGGGAGATCCCGGAGACCGCGGTGGAGACCACCCGGGCGAGCGGGGTGATGCCCAACTGCGCTGCCTTGCGGTCGGACATGACCACCAGCGCGGCCGCTCCGTCGTTGAGCGAGCAGCAGTTCCCCGCGGTCACCCGGCCGTCCGGGCGGAACACCGGCTTCAGGCCGGAGACCGCCTCCAGGGTGACGCCCGCGCGCGGGCCGTCGTCGGCGCTGACCACGGTGCCGTCCGGGGTGGTCACCGGGGTGATCTCGCGGGCCCAGAAGCCGTCCGCGACGGCCTCCTCGGCCAGGTTCTGCGAGCGGACGGCGAACTCGTCCATCTCCCGGCGGCTGATCCCGCGCGACTCGGCAACGTTCTCCGCGGTCTGGCCCATCGCGATGTAGACGTCCGGCAGCAGCCCGTCCAGCCGCGGGTCCCGCCACGGCGCGAACTGCTCGCTGCGGGCCCTGGCCTGGTCGAAGCGCGGGTTCAGGGCCGGCTCAAGCACGGGGTAGCGGGAGACCGCCTCGACGCCCGCGGAGATGAACACCTCGCCCTCGCCGGACCTGATGGCGTGCAGCGCCATCCGGGTGGTCTGCAGGCTGGAGGAGCAGAACCGGGTGGTGGTGCAGCCCGGCAGCTGGTCCTGGCCGAGCAGCACGGCGACCACCCGGGCCAGGTTCTGGCCCTGCTCGCCGTACGGCTCGCCGCAGCCGAGCAGCAGGTCGTCGATCTCGGCCGGGTCCAGCTGTGGGACCTGGTCCAGTGCGGCCCGCACCACCTGGGCGGTGAGTTCGTCGGGGCGCAGCGTTGCCAGCGAGCCCTTGCGGGCGCGGCCGATCGGGGAGCGGGTGGCGGCGACGATGACGGCTTCGGGCATGGTTATCGCATCTCTCGTTTGAGGTATTTGCCGGAGGCGCTCTTCGGCAGTTCGGGCAGGAAGCGCACCTCGCGCGGGTACTTGTACGGGGCGAGCCGCTCCCGGCAGTAGGCGGTGATCTCGTCCGGGGTCACCCGGGCGCCCGGGCGCAGCGACAGCACCGCGACCACCTCCTCGCCGAGCCGGTCGTCCTGACGGCCGATCACCGCGGCCTCGCGGACCGCGGGGTGGGTGCCGAGGACCTCCTCCACCTCGCGCGGGTACACGTTGTAGCCGCCGCGGATGATCAGGTCCTTGATCCGGTCGACGATGTAGTAGAAGCCGTCGTCGTCGCGGAAGGCCAGGTCGCCAGTGTGCAGCCAGCCGTCGACGACGGCGGCGGCGGTCGCGGCCGGGTCGTCGAGGTAGCCCTTCATCACCGCGAAGCCCTTGAGCAGCAGCTCCCCGACGTGCTCCTCGCCGGAGGCGTCGGTGCCGGCGATCCGCGCCTCGATGCCGCGGAGCGGCCGGCCCACCGACAGGGCGCGGCGGTCGTCGGGCCGGTTCAGCAGTCCGGCCGCGCCGGTCTCGGACATCCCGAAGCCCTCCAGCACCGGGGCGCCGAACCGCTTCTCGAAGGCGTCGAGGACCACGGCCGGCATGGACGCCCCGCCGCTGGAGCCGATCCGCAGGCTGCCCAGGTCGCGCCCGCCGAGGTCGGCGGCCAGCAGCGCGTGGTACATGGTCGGCACGCCGAGCATCACCGTGACCCGGTCCCTGGCCACGGCGTCCAGCACCGCCCCGGTCTCGAAGCGGGGCACCAGGCTGAGCGTGGTGCCGAACAGGACACTGGAGTTGACCAGCGAGGACAGGCCGTAGATGTGGGAGAGCGGGAGGGCGGCGAGGGTCACGTCGTCCGCCCGGACGCCGAAGGCCTCGCCGGCGGCGGTGCAGGTCATGTAGAGCTGGAAGTGCGTCAGTTCGGCGCCCTTGGGCCGCCCGGTGGTCCCGCTCGTGTAGATGACGACGGCGGTGTCGTCCGGGCGGGTGGCCGCGGCGGGCAGGGCGGCCCGGGGCCGCGCCGCCAGCGCGTCCACCTGCTCGGGGCGGTCGAGGTGGAGCCGGGCCCGGGAGTGCTCCCGCTGGTAGCCGGCCTCGGCCGGGGTGAGCATCGGGTTGACCGGGACCATGACCAGGCCCGCCTTGAGGATGCCGAAGTAGGCGACGACGAACTCCGGCACGTTCGGCAGCTGCACGGTGACCCGGTCGCCGTCGCGCAGTCCGCTGTCCCGCAGCGCGGCGGCCACCAGGCCGGAGAGCTCGTCCAGCCGACGGTAGCTCAGGGTGCCCGCCGCGCTGTGGCAGAAGGCCTTGTCCGGGTGGGCCAGCGCGGACGCGCGGAGCATGTCGGCCAGGTTGAAGCTCATCGGGCGGACTCCGGGTCCGGCCGGTCTGCCCGGGACCGGGCCTGGGCGGCGAGCTCGCGCTTGGCCAGGGAGTGCCGGTGCACCTCGTCGGGGCCGTCCGCCAACCGCAGCGCCCGCGCTCCGACCCACAGTTCGGCCAGCGGGAAGTCCTGGCTGACGCCGCCGCCGCCGTGGGTCTGGATCGCCTTGTCCAGCACCCATTCCGCCATCGACGGGACCACGATCTTGATGGCCTGGATCTCGCTGTGCGCGCCCTTGTTGCCGACGGTGTCCATCAGCCAGGCGGTCTTCAGCACCAGCAGCCGGGCCTGCTCGATCCGGACCCGGGACTCGGCGATCCACTCCCTGACCACGCCCTGTTCGGCCAGCGTCCGACCGAAGGCGACCCGTTCGTCGGCCCGACGGCACATCAGTTCGAGGCCGCGCTCGGCCATCCCGATCAGCCGCATGCAGTGGTGGATCCGGCCGGGTCCGAGCCGGGCCTGCGAGATCGCGAAGCCCTCGCCCTCCCCGGCGATCAGGTTCCCGGCCGGGACCCGGGCGCCGGTGAAGCGCACCTCGGCGTGGCCGCCGTGCCACTCGTCCCGGTAGCCGAAGGCCGTCATCGGCCGGACCACTTCGACGCCGGGGGTGTCCCTGGGCACCAGGACCATGCTCTGCTGCCGGTGCCGGGGGGCGTCCGGGTCGGTCTTGCCCATGACGACGAACACCGCGCAGTTGGGGTTCATCGCCCCGGAGATGAACCACTTGCGGCCGTCGAGCACGTAGTCGCCGCCGTCGCGGCGGATGCGGGTGGTGATGTTGGTGGCGTCGGAGGAGGCGACGTCGGGCTCGGTCATCGCGAAGGCCGAGCGGATGGTCCCGTCGAGCAGGGGGCGCAGCCAGCGCTCCTTCTGCTCCGGGGTGCCGAACTCGTCCAGCACGCCCATGTTGCCGGTGTCGGGGGCGCCGCAGTTGAGCGCCTCGGGGGCGAGCGCGGGGCTGTGCCCGGTGATCTCGGCCAGCGGGGCGTAGGCGAGGTTGGGCAGATCGCGGAACAGGTTCCACAGGCCGCGGGAGCGGGCCTCGGCCTTGAGCCGCTCCATCACCGGGTGGGTGTGCCAGCCGGTCACCGGGGGGCGCGGGTCGGCCTGGTACAGCTCGCGTTCGGCCGGGCGGATCCGCTCGTCCATGAAGGCGAGCAGGTCCCGTCGGAGCTGCTCGGTGCGGTCGTCGAATCCGAAGTGCATGGTCACGCCCTTGTGTGGATCTGTGTGGGAGGGGAGCCGGTGCTGACGCACCGTCAGTACAGCGCGCTCGCGAGCAGTCGCTGGGTGTACGCGTGCGCGGGGGAGCGGAACAGCTGGTCGCGCGGGGCCCGTTCGACGATCTCGCCGGCCCGCATCACCGCGATCTCGTCGCTGACGTGGCGCACCACGGCGAGGTCGTGCGAGATGAAGAGCATGGTCAGGCCGAACCGGACGCGCAGGCTGCGGAGCACGTTGAGCACCTCGGCCTGGACCGAGCAGTCGAGCGCCGAGGTGATCTCGTCGGCGATCAGCAGCGCCGGGCGCACGGCCAGGGCCCTGGCGATGGCGACCCGCTGCCGCTGGCCGCCGGAGAACTGGTGCGGGTAGCGGTCGGCCGCCTGTGGGTCGAGGGCGACGGTCTCCAGCAGCTCGGCGATCCGGTCCCGGTGCTCGGCCGGGCGGCCGCGCCGGGGGTCGATCGCCTCGGCCAGGGTCTGACCCACCGTCATCCGGGGGTTCAGCGAGCCGTACGGGTCCTGCGGGACGAGCTGGACCCGGCGGGCCTCGGCGGCCACGGTGATGCTGCCGGAGCGCGGCTTGACCATCCCGACCACCGCCTTGGCCAGCGTGGACTTGCCCGATCCCGACTCCCCGACCAGGCCGAGGGTGCGGCCCTCGGCCAGGTCGAGGTCGACGTCGTGCAGCACCGTGTGCCGCCCGAACCCCACGTTCAGCCCGCTGACGGTCAGCATCGGTCGGCTCCTTCGGTGGCGGCGGCCTCGGCCGCGGCGACATGGCAGGCGACCCGGTCGGCGAAGGCCGGCGGCTCGGTACGGCAGCGGTCCACGGCCAGCGCGCAGCGCGGCGCGAAGGCGCAGCCGGCCGGGCGGAGCGCCGGGGCCGGCGGACGGCCGGGGATGGTGGCCAGCGGCGCCGGCTCGGCCGCGGCAGCGGCATCGTCGGTACCGGCGGCGTCGGCCCCGGCGTCGGACGGTTCGGCGGCGCGGGGCGGCTCCGGGTCCTGCTGCTCGAACACCCGGGGGGTGGCTGCCAGCAGCGCCCTGGTGTACGGGTGCCGGACGTTCCCGGCGCGCAGGTCGGCGACGGTCAGCTCCTCGACGATCCGGCCGCTGTACATCACCAGCACCCGGCTGCACACCGACGCGATCACGCCGATGTCGTGCGAGATCAGCAGCACCGCGGTGCCGTCCCGCTGGTTCGCCCGGCGCAGCAGCTCCAGCACCTCGGCCTGGACGGTGACGTCCAGCGCGGTGGTCGGCTCGTCCGCGATCAGCAGCCGGGGCCCGGTCAGCAGCGCCGAGGCGATCATGGCGCGCTGCCGCATTCCGCCGGACAGCTCGTGCGGGTACTGCCGCATCCGGCGCTCCGGCGCGTCGACCTTGGCCAGGTCCAGCTGCTCGGCCGCGAGCCGGCGGGCCTCCGCCGCCGGCACCCGGCCGCCGGTGTCGGTGCCGTGCACCCGCAGCACCTCGGTGAGCTGGGTGCCGACCTTCATGGTGGGGTTGAACGAGGCGGCCGGGTCCTGGTAGACGATGCCGATCCGGCGGGCCAGCCGCCCCCGGTCGGGACGGCCGCGCAGGTCGAGCCCGGCCGACCGGAGCTGCTCCGCCTCGGCGGTCAGCCCCTCCGGCAGCAGCCGGGCCAGCGCCATCGCGGTCAGGCTCTTGCCCGAGCCGGACTCGCCGACCAGGCCGACCACCTCGCCGTCGGCGACGGCCAGCGAGACGCCGTCGACCAGCCGCGACCCGTCGGGGCCGAACACCACCAGCTCCTCGGCCACGGCCGCGGCGGACGCGGTCGCCGGGTCGGTGCCGGACACCGCGTCCGAGGCCGCCGCCGGGACCGGCGCCGCCTTGGGGGTGCGCTTCATGGTGGCGAGCCGGGCCGCCCGCGGGTCGAGCGAGGCGGCCAGGCCGTCGCCGACCAGGCCGCCGGCCAGCCCGGCCAGCACGATCGCCGCGGCCGGGCCGAGCGCCGCCGCCGGGTTGGTGTAGATGCCCTGCAGACCGGTGGCGAGCAGCCGTCCCCAGTCGTAGCCGGGCGGCTGCACGCCGAGGCTCAGGAAGGACAGCCCGGACAGCGCCTTCAGCGCCACGGTGAACGAGACCGAGGTCAGCACCAGCAGCGGTTCGGCGATGTTGGGCAGCAGATGGCGGCGCAGCAGCCGGCGCCGGGAGACCCCGAGCAGCCGGGCCGACCAGACGAAGTCCCGGGCGGCCACCGAGGCGACCAGGTTCGCGGTCAGCCGGGCGAAGGCCGGGCAGGTGGCCAGGCCGATCGCGACCACCGAGGTGACCGCGCCGGGGCCCAGGACCGCGGCCACCACCAGGGCCAGGATCACCGCCGGGTAGGAGATCATCACGTCGATCACCCGCAGCCCGATCTCCCGCACCCGGGGGCCGCAGACCCAGATCGCGGCCCCGATCGCGATGCCGGCCACCGAGGCGAGCGCGGCGGCGGCGACGGACATCAGCAGGGTGATCCGGGTGGCGACCATGGTCCGGGCGAACACGTCGCGGCCCAGCGCGTCGGTGCCGAACAGGTGCCGGCCGGAGGCGGTCAGGTTGGCCTGGTCGGTCAGCTGGGTGGCGGCGTTGCCCCAGACCCACGGTGCGACGACCGCGACGACCACCAGGACGGCCATCAGGGCCAGGCCGGCGATCAGGCTGATGCGCTTCATGCGTGCGTCTCCGCTCCGCCGAGCCTGCGCGGGTCGAGGACGCCGAGCAGGATGTCGATGAGGATGTTGATGCTGGTGGCGATCAGCCCGAGGACCAGCACGATGCCCTGGATCACCGGGTAGTCGCGGGCCAGGATGGCCTGAACCACCATGCTGCCGAGGCCGGGCCAGCCGAACACGGTTTCGATCACCACCGTGCCGCCGAGCAGCCCGGTCAGCATCAGCCCGCCCAGGGTCAGCGTGCTGGTCAGCAGGTTCGGCAGGGCGTGCCGCAGGTGCAGCCGGGCCGCGCCGAGCCGCTTGCCGCGGGCGGTGCGCAGGTACTCCTGGCCGAGCACCACCCCGGCCTCCCGGCGCACGATCCGGGCCAGCGCGCAGATCGGGCCGACCGCCACCGCGAGCACCGGCAGTACCAGTGCGTCCAGGGTGGCCGCGCCGGCCGGCGGGAACCAGCCCAGCTTCAGCGCGAACAACGCCACCAGCACGGTGCCGAGCACGTACTCGGGGACCGCGCCGAACAGCGCGGTGACCGCGGTGAAGCCGCTGTCCAGCGCGCCGCGGCGGCCGCCCTGGCAGCCGACCGCCACAGCCAGTCCTAGCGGGACGCTGACCAGCAGCACCAGGGCGAGCCCGAGGAAGGCCAGCTCGGCGGTGTAGGGGAGCCGGTCACCGATCAGCGCGGCCACCTGCTGCCCGTTCTGCGAGAACGAGGTGCCGAGATTGCCGTGCGCCAACTGGCCCAGGTAGGACCAGAACTGACGCCACAGCGGTTGATCGAGGCGCAACTGGTGGCGGATCACCGCCACCTGCGCGCCGGTGGCGTCCTGTCCGGCCAGCACGCGGGCCGGATCGCCGGGGATCAGCTGGACGATCAGGAAGGTGCCGACCACCAGGGCGCCGAGGACGGCGCACAGACTGGCCAGCCTGTGTATCGCGAACCGGAGCCAGCGGGACTGCGTCATGGGGCCGGCACCTTCCTCTCCTTGCAGGGACGGGACGTGGATCAGCCCGCGACGCGGACCGTGCTGGGATCGAACAGCCCGTCCGGGGTGAGCAGGGCGATCCGCTTGGCGTAGATGGAGTACGCGTCGACCGACGCCAGCGGCACCACGTCGTGGCTGCTCAGCAGCGCGGCCTGGGCGGACTGCCAGGCGGCGCACTGGGCGGTCGGGTCAGTGGTCGCGTTCGCCTGCTGGAACGCCCCGGTGAAGGCGGAGTTCTGGATGTCACCGAAGTTGCGGCCGGCCGGCGGCGGTCCGCCGATGAAGAAGCTGGCCGGGACCACCATCTGGTTGGTCAGGTTGAGGTTGGGCAGCACGGTGACGTCCCAGTTGCCCTGGCCGGCCAGCACGTCGCTGCTCCAGGTGGCGCTGTCCTGGTTCTTCAGCGTCACGTTCGCGCCCGCGGCCTGGAGCGCGGCCTGCACGTACTCGTTCCCGGCCCCGGCGGCGACCGCGTTGGTGCCCTCTACGGTGATCTTGACGCCCTTCAGCGCTGACTTCGCCGCCGCCGCGTCGTACGGGGTGAGCAGCGACTTGTCGGTGTTGACGCACGCCACCTGGGACGAGGCGATGCTGTTGATCAGCGCGCCGGTGCCCTTGGTGACCGCGCTGTTGAACGCGCTCTGGCTCAGCGCCTGGGCGACCGCGGTCCGCACCGCGGGCTTGGCGGTCGCGTGTCCGGCCCGCTCGTTGAACACCGCGAACATGGTGACGATCGGTGAGCCCTTGACGGTGTAGCCGGACTTGCCGACGAACCTGGCGGTGTCGGGGCCGGTCAGACCGGCGTAGTCGAGCTGACCGGAGAGCAGTTCGTTGGCCATGGTGCTCTCGGAGGCGAACACGTTCATGTTCACCGTGGCCGGGACGGTGCCGGCCGGGGCGTTCTGGTACTTCGGGCCCCAGGTGTAACCGGAGCGCGCGGTGAGCGCGTAGCCGATGCCGGGCTTGAGGGCGCTCGCCGAGGCCGAGTAGTAGGGGCCGGTGCCGGCGCCCTTCAGGCCGTCCTTGAGCACCTGCGGGTTCGCCAGGCCCGCCGGGCAGACGATGCTGGTCTGCGGGATGGTCAGGCTGTTGAGCATGCTGGCCCAGGGGGTCTGCAGGGTCACCGTGACCGTGCCGGCCTGGTCGTCGCCGGTGATCACCGGCTTGTTGCTGCCGAAGACCTGCCCCACGGCGGGCGCGGCGGTGGCCGGGTCGGCGAAGCGGGAGAGCGACTTGGCCACGTCGGTGGCGGTCAGCGCGGTGCCGTCGCTGCAGCTGACCCCGTGCTGCAGGGTGAAGGTGGCGCTGGTGGGGGTGACCTTCCAGCTGCTGGCCAGACCGGGGATGACGGTGCCGCCGTCGTCCTGGCGGACCAGGGTGTCGAACATCATCCGCTCCATCAGGAAGTCCGCGGCGACGGATCCCTTGGCCGGGTCCAGCGTGGTCGGGTCGGAGGCCAGGGCGATCGAGACCGCCGAGGTCTTCGCCGCCGCGGAGCCGCCCGATCCGGTCGCCCCGCCACTGCTGCCCGCGGTGCCGCCGGTGGTGCAGGCGGACACCGCCAGCCCCACCCCGACCAGCATCGCCATCGTGCGCACAGGGGCGCGTCTGTCAGTCATCGGAGACTCCTTTGTCATGATGCGTTTGTCATGATGCGTGCGGAAATGTTCACCAACGGAAGGCAGGAAACGGGCAGACTGGAGCCGGGGACGGCGTGAGCCGCCTCCTGCGGACGTGCTGTGCGGTTTCGCCCGGGTCAGGCGCCGGGACGTTCGGGGGCCGGATCGCCGGGCAGCGGCGGCCGGCGGTGGGCCCAGGGGTGCGCGGCCTCCACCTGGGCGCACAGGCTCAGCAGGGCCGCGTCGCCGGCCGGACGGCCGGTCAGCATCACGCCGACCGGGAAGCCCTGGGCGGTCCAGTGCAGCGGCAGGCTGGCCGAGGGCTGGCCGGTGATGTTGAACGCGGCGGTGTAGGGGCTGAACGCCGACTGGCGCTCGATCTCGCCGGTCCGGTCCTCCGGTTCGCCGAACCAGCCCGGCGGTGGCGGCAGCGTGCCCAGGGTCGGGGTGAGTACGGCGTCGTACGGGGCCAGCGCGGCTACCGCCCGCCGGGCGCCGAGCTGCAGCGCGGTCAGCGCGCCGAACACGCTCTCGCCGCTCAGCCCGCGGGCCCGCTCGCGCCACCAGCGGGACACCGGCCGCAGCAGGTGCTCGTCCGCCGCCGCCACTGGCACGTTCAGTTGCTGCATCGCCCAGGTCACCAGGTACGGCTCGACCAGGTCCTCGCCGAACGGGCTGTCGATCGGCTCGACCCGGTGGCCGAGTTCCGCCAGCAGTGCCGCGGCCCGGTCGAACGCGGTCCGGCAGTCCGGGTCGGCCTGCGGCGCGTAGCAGGCGATCCGCAGCCGTCCCGGCTCGCGGCCGGTGGCGGCGAGGAAGGTCTCGCCGGGCGGCAGCGGCGGCGCCCAGAACGGGTCGCCGGGCATCGGCACCGCCAGCGCGTCCAGCATCGCCGCGGCGTCCCGCACCGTCCGTGAGATCGGGCCCTGTACGGAGAGGCCGGTCACGTCGTTGCCCAGCGGGCCGTTGCTGACCCGGCCCCGGGACGGCTTGAAACCGAACACCCCGCAGGCCGAGGCCGGGATCCGGAGCGAGCCGCCGCCGTCGCTGCCGTGCGCCACCGGGACCATGCCGGCGGCCACCGCCACCGCCGCGCCGCCGCTGGAGCCGCCGGCCGTCCTGGCCGGGTCCCAGGGGCTGCGGGCCGAGGGCGCGACGTCGTTGTCGGTGTAGGGGGAGGCGCCGAACTCCGGGGTGTTGGTCTTGCCCAGGCTGATCATCCCGGCCCGGCGGAGCAGGGTGACCGTGTGCGCGTCGACGGCCGGCCGGAAGCCGCGGAAGGCGGCCGAGCCGAAGGTGGTGACCGTGTCCGCGGTGCCGATCAGGTCCTTGACCGCGGTCGGCACCCCGGCCAGCGGCGAGGCGTCCCCGGCCGGAGCGGCCGGGTGCTCGGCCGCCCGTGCCCTGGCCGCCTCGGCGGTGACGGTGACGAAGGCCCCGAGCGCCGCGTCGAACCGGGCGATCCGGCTCAGGCAGTGCTCGACCAGGTCGGCCGGCGTCAGCTCGCCGCGGCGGACCGCGGCGCCCATCGCCACCGCGTCCAGGCCGTCGAGTTCGGTGGAGGTCACGGGCTCTCCTTGGGGGTCAGACCGGCCATCATCAGGTCGGCGAGTTCGCCGGCGATCTGCTGGGCGGTCATCGGGCCGTCCGGGCGGAACCAGGTGTGCAGCGAGTTGGTCACCCCGAAGATCGCCCAGCTGACCACCTGCGGCGAGGCGGTCAGCGCGAACCGGCCGGACTCCTGCGCCGAGCGGATCAACTCCCTTACCGAGTCCTGGTACTGGCGCCAGTCGACCTGGAGCTGCTGGTAGCGCTCCGGGTCCATCCTGGCGATCTCCTGGGCGAAGACCGAGTTGGCCTTCATGGTCGCGGCGGTCTCGCAGACGATCGACTCGATCACCGCGCGCAGGGTCCGCTCCGGATCCTGGCCGAGTGCCAGGATCCGCTGGAGGTCCGCCAACTGCCCGGCGATGCTCTCGTGGTACATCGCGTAGAGCAGTTCCTCCTTGGCCGCGAAGTGGTGGTAGAAGCCGCCCTTGGTGGTCCCGGCCGCGGTGACGATCTGCTGCACCGAGGTGGCGTCGTAACCCTGGGCGGCGAACAGGTCGACCGCGGTCTCGATCACCCGGGCCCTGATGTCCCCCTGCCGGGGGCGGCCGCGACGGGGCCGGGCCGGGACGTCCTCGGGGGCGGTGTCAGAAAGCGTCATCGGGTACCTCCATGAGCTCGGGGCCGGTCCGCTCCATGATCCGCCGACGCGCGGCGAGCTCGGGCAGGACGGTGGCGGTGAAGAACTGTGCCGCCGCGACCTTCCCACGGGCGAAGCCGTCCTCGCGCCCCTCGCAGAGCCGGGCCTGACACCGCAGCAGCCAGCCGACCAGCAGGTCGCCGAGGCTCAGCAGCAGCCGGGTGGTGTGGGCACCGATCCGGTAGACCTCGGCCGGGTCCTTCCGGGCGTCGTCGTCCCAGCCGAGCATCATCCCGGTCATGGCCCGCACCTCGGCGACCGCCTCGGCCAGCTCCGGGTCGTCGATCCGGTCCAGCAGCCGGTCCAGCACCGCGCCGCGGTCCCGGGCGATCTTGCGGAAGAACAGGTCCTGGCCCTGGATCCCGGTGGTGCCCTCGTAGAGGGTGTCGATCTTGGTGTCGCGGAGGTACTGCTCCATCGGGTGGTCCTGGAGGAAGCCGGAGCCGCCGAGGGTCTGCAGGCTCAGCGTCAGCATCTCGAAGGAGCGCTCCGAGCCGACCCCCTTGACCAGCGGCAGCAGCAGGTCGTTCAGTGCCGGGTCGCCCAGGTCGAGCTGGGCGGCGGTGAACAGGTAGAGCGCGCGCAGGCCCTCGGCGTAGCACTTCTGCAGCATCAGCATCCGGCGCACGTCCGGGTGCTGGTCGATGGTCACCCGGGGCGCCGAGGGGTCGGCCCGGCGGGTCAGGTCCGAGCCCTGCACCCGCTCGGCGGCGTAGGCGCGAGCGTTGAGGTAGCCGGTGGACAGGGTGGCGATCGCCTTGACCCCGACCTGCATCCGGGCGCCCTCGATCACCTTGAACATCTGCGCGATGCCCTCGTGCCGGTCGCCGACCAGCCAGCCGACCGCGGGCTGCTTCGCGCCGAAGGTCAGTTCGCAGGTGGTGGAGACCTTGATGCCCATCTTCCGCTCAACGTTGGTGGCGTGGACGCCGTTGCGGTCCAGCAGCTCACCGGTCTCGCGGTCGAACAGGAACTTGGGCACCACGAACATCGACAGGCCCTTGGTCCCGGCCGCCGCGCCCTCGGGCCGTGCCAGCACGAAGTGGACGATGTTCTCGGCGAGGTCGTGCTCGCCCGAGGTGATGAAGCGCTTGACGCCCTCGATGTGCCAGCTGCCGTCCGGCTGACGACGCGCCACGGTCCGTCCGGCGCCCACGTCGGAGCCGGCCTCGGGCTCGGTCAGCACCATGGTGGCGGCCCAGCTCTTCTCGATCATCGTCCGGGCGGTCCGCTGCTGTTCCGGGGTGCCCAGCCGGTACAGCAGGCCGGCCATCGAGGGGCCGGCGCTGTACATGAACACGGGGGCGTTGGCGCCCTGGACCAGCTCCATCAGCGCCCACCACAGGGCCCGCGGCGCGGCGGTGCCGCCCAGCTCCTCCGGCACGTCGAGCCGCCACCAGCCGCCGTCCAGGTAGGCGCGGAACGCCTGGCGGAAGGGCTCGGGCAGCCGGACGCTGGACGTCTCCGGGTCGAACACGGGCGGGTTGCGGTCGCCGTCCGCGTACGAGTCGGCCAGCACGTTCCGGGACAGCCGGTCCACCTCGTCGATCATGGCCTCGACGGTGTCGCGGTCCAGGTCGGCCGGGAGCAGGTGGTCCAGGCCGAGCAGATCGAAGAGGGTGAACTTCACGTCACGGACGTTGCTGCGGAAGTGGCTCATGGGAGGGAATCTGAGTCCTCGGGCCGCCGGGCGTCAAGACCGACCAGTCGGTCTGTAATAGATTCGTGACCTAGCCGAGGGCCGCGCCGGCCACCGCGACCAGGGCGCTGACCAGCAGTGCGGACAGCACGATGCGGCGGAAACCGGCCGCGTCGATCCGGCGGAAGACCAGGTTCCCGAGCAGGCCGCCGACCGCGCAGGCGGCTAGTCCGGTCCCGCTCAGTGCCCAGGCTCCGGCGCTGATCTGGCCGGCCGCGAGGAACCCGGCGACACCGACCGCGCCGCTGAGCGTCAGCGCCGCGGCGGAGGTCGCCCGGAACCCGCGCGGGTCCAGCCGCAGGGCCTGCAGGCAGGCCACCAGTGGTGGGCCGTTGGTGCCGGTCGAGGTCAGCAGCACTCCGCTGAGGAAGCCGATCGCGCCGATCCGCCCCGCGGTCGGGCGCAGCCGCCAGCCGCGCCAGACCGCGAGCGAGCTGCCGCAGACGACTACCGCGATCACCGCGCCCAGCAGCGCGTCCGGAAGCCGCGCCAGCGCGACCAGGCCGAGCGGCATGCCGAGTACGGCCGGGACGCAGAGGCGCAGCGTCACCGGCCAGCTCACCTGGCGCCGTTCGGCGGCCGTGGTCACGGCGGTGAGCGCCAGGCTGACCAGGGTCACCGCGACCACCGCGGTGCGCGCCGGGCCGACCGCGCTCAGCAGCGGGACGGCGATCAGCGCGAAGCCGAAGCCGGCCACGGTCTGGGCGAACGCGGCCAGCCCGAGCACGGCGAAGGCAAGGAGGTAGCCGTCCACGGCGGGGGCCCTTCGGGCGGGGGGCGGGGCGGCCCCGGGGTGGGAGCGGGGTGGGCGCGGGGTGGGCGCGGTGCGCAGACCGACTGGTCGGTATCCTGGCCGCCGCCGGGTCACGGGGTCAAGGGGAGCGCCACCTCCCGGTCACCCGCCCGTGCCGGTCGCCTGCCCGTGCCGGTCGCCTGCCCGCGCCCGCGGTCACGGCGCGGTGGGCGGCTCCGGCGGTGCGGTTGCGATCGTGCGGCTACGGCCGCGGAACTCCGCGATGACGTCGCTGCCGCGCAGGACGGTGACGTCGTAGATGCCACTGCGGCCGTAGCGGGTGCGCTCCTGGGCGGTGGCGGTCAGCAGGTCGCCCTCGTGCGCGGGGGCGACGAAGCTGACGTCGGCTCCGGCCGCGACGGTGGCGGGGCCGTAGGAGTTGCAGGCGCAGGCGAAGGCGGTGTCCGCGAAGAGGAAGAGGTAGCCGCCGTGGGCGGTGCCATGGCCGTTGACCATGGCGGCGGTCACCGCCATGCGCAGCCGGGCGGTGCCCGGTCCGGCCTCCAGCAGCTCGATGCCGAGCCCCTGCGAGGCCTTGTCCGCGGCGAACATCGCCTCCGCCGGGTTGGTGGCGGGGTTGGTGGCCGGGCTGCCTTCGGCTCCGGTTGCCTCGTTCATCAGCGGTCCCACCCTCTCTGCCGACCGAACATTCGGTTAGCGGCCGTCGCCGCCAACTAACCAAGCATCCGAGCCGCCTGTCAAGGGAGGGGGCGGCCGGGTCGGACGTGCGGGCCGTCGACACAGCCCGGCCGCACAGCCCGGTCGATCATGAACTGGACGGTGTCCCGGAACGCACCGCGGCCTGGAAGGTGACCACGACCTTCCCGTGGACATGGCGTCCTGCCTGCAGTCGCACCGCCTCCTGGATCTGTTCGACCGGGAAGGCCGCGGCGATCGGCACGGTGATCTCACCGGCGGCGACGGCGTCGGCGATCCGCTCCAGATCCCCGGGGCGGGCGTCGATGCCGCCGGTGGGCCGCACGCCGCCGGGCGGGTTGGGACCGGCGGCGATCGTGGAGATCCGCTCCGCGGGGACGCCGAGGGCGAGGGCCGCCTCGGCTGCCTCGGTGCCGTAGAGGTCGGTCGCCGCGTCCACGCCGTCGGGGGCCGCCGCGCGCACCCGGTCCTCCAGCCCGGGACCGTAGGCGACGGGGGTGGCGCCGAAGCGCCGGACGAAGTCGAAGGTGCCTTCCGAGGCGGTTCCGATCACCCGGGCCCCGGTGAGCCCGGCGAGTTGGACGGCCAGCACCCCGACCCCGCCGGCCGCGCCGCCGACCAGGACGGTGTCGCCGGCCCCCGCGCCGACCGTCGCGAGCGCCGCCGCTGCGGTCAGTCCGGCCACGGTCAGCGTGCCGGCCACCTCGTCAGTGACCTCGGCCGGGGTGTGCAGGAGGCTGTCCGCTCCGGCGGGGTCGACCACCACGAAGTCGGCGGCGGCCCGGCCGGTCGCGGCCCCGTAGACCCGGTCGCCCACCGCGAAGCCGGAGACGCCGTCGCCCACCTCGTCCACGGTCCCGGCGAAGTCGGTGCCGAAGCAGGACGGCAGGGTGATCCCGAACTGCTGTGCCACCTCCGGCATCGAGGACAGGATCCAGTCCATCGGGTTGAGGCCGACCGCGGCCACCCGCACCCGTACCTCACCTGCTCCCGCGTGCGGCTCCGTTCGGCGAGGACGCGCTGACCGGGCGTCTGGTCGGCGCGATCACGGCGGCGCCTGCCGGGGACTCCCCGCTCGAAGCGGTGGCGCGCGGCCTCGACGTCCTGGGGCGGGATGTCTTCACGCCCGACTACCGCGCGTTCGCTGCCCGCAGGCGGGCGGTGATCGAGGCCCACGCCGACCTCCAGGAGCGCGAGGCCCTCAAGGGCGTGAGCCTCACCGCCTCGATGGCCCGTGCTGTGGCGGGCCGCGGCGTGCCCGTCCTCGCCGCCCGGGTCTCCGCGGAGCTGGGCGCACTCGCCCTGAAGACGGCCTACGAGCAGTGGAGCGACCCGGACGGCACCGACCGTTTCGGTGACCTCGCCCGGCGGGCCCTCGGCGACGTCCGCGCCGCCGTCCTGGCGGTGGACGCCCGGGAGGGCTGAGGGGGCACGGGCGGCCACGGTGCCCTGAAGGTCGTCAGGATCATTGATGAACTGGTCAGCTGGTTTGACTATGTCGAGGCATCGATGCCGGGCGGCCCGTCGCGGTCGGTCCTACCGCGCGTAGGGGTCGGTGATCTCGCGGAGCTGATCCAGGATCTGCTGCAGCAGTGCGAAGTTGCGGGTGCCCAGGTAGGCCTTCCACTCGGCGAGGATCTCGTCGAGCGTCGCCGCGGCCACCGCGACCGCCCGTCGGCCGCGCTCCTCGATCACGATCAACCTGGCCCGGCCGTCGGTGGGGTCGGGGACCCGGCGGACATAGCCCAGCCGCTCCAGTTGGTCGACCAGGACGCCGGCGCTCTGCTTGCTCATCTGTGCCTGGTCAGCGAGGTCGGTGAGGCGCGAACCGTCCGGGGAGATGCGTTGGAACACCCGGCACTGGGCGAGGGTCCAGTCGTCGAAACCGGCGTCCTGGATGGCCCGGAAAATCCGGTCCTCGGTGTACCGGTACGGGATGAACAACGACACCCCTAGATCAACCCGCTGCTCGTCGTTCATGCCGCCCTCGGCTCCGTCCGCCCGCCTGATCCCACGAGGTTCACACCCTACGGCAGCGCCGCCGGGCCGGACCGCCGCTCGGCCGCCCCTCGTCGGCTCCGCTCCTTCCGCGGTTGCCATCGATGCTTCCCTGTGCCTACAGTAGTCAATGTTGCTGACTAATTGGAACGCACGTTGTCGAAGGGAAACACCATGTCCATCGTTATCACCGGAGCGTCGGGTCACCTCGGCCGGCTCGTCGTGGACCAGCTCCTCGCCGCCGGAACGCCGCCGGCGCAGATCGTGGCCACTGGCCGGGACGTCGGCAAGCTCGCCGACCTCGAACAGAACGGGGTCACCGTGCGGCGCGCGGACTTCGCCGACCCGAGCACCCTCGACCGCGCCTTCGCGGGCGCCGACGCGATGCTGCTGGTCTCCACGACGACGGTCGGCGAGCGGTTCGACAACCACCGGCAGGCCATCGACGCGGCAATCCGGGCGGACGTGTCCCGGATCGTCTACACCAGCATCGTCAACGCCTCCACCGCGCGGATGACGCTCGCCGACGAGCACCGCCGCACCGAGGACTACCTGCGGGCCAGCGGCTGCGAGTTCGTCATCCTGCGCAACGGGTGGTACCTGGAGAACTACACCGACCAGCTCCCGATGATCACCCAGTACCACGCGTTGCTGGGCAGCGCGCACGACGGCCTGGTCAGCGCGGCCGGCCGGCACGACTTCGCTGCTGCCGCCGCCGTGGTGCTGACCCAGGACGGGCACCTGGGAGCGACCTACGAGCTCGGCGGGACGCCGTTCACCCTGACCGAACTCGCCGCCACGATGAGCGACGTCCTCGGCACCCACATCGCCTACCAGGACATGTCGGTCGCCGACTACACCAGTGCTCTGACCGGTGCCGGGCTGCCGCCGGAGATGGCCGCCGCCGTCGCCGACGCCGATGCCGGCCTGGCCCGCGGAGAGCTGTTCACCGCCAGCGACGACCTGGTCAAGCTGATCGGCCGGCCGGCCACCACGGCGCGCGAAGCCGTCCGGAGCGCCGCCGCGGCCGTCGGGGAGTCACGGTGAGCAGCACCGGATCCGGCGTCGACACCCACGAGATGGTGCTGATCCACCGCGTCATCCGGCGCGAGTTCGGTCAGCTGCCCCGGCTGTTCCGTTCCGCGGCCGGTGACCGTGCGCGGTCCAAGGTCATCGGCGCGCACGCCCGGGAGATGCTGGACTTCCTCCACACGCACCACACCGGCGAGGACGAACTGCTCTTTCCGCTGCTGCGTCAGAGAGCCGTGCTCGACCCGGAGTTGATGGACCGGATGGACGCGCAGCACGCGCAGGTCGACGCCGCCGTCACGGCCCTCGGCGCGGACCTGCCGGCCTGGACGGCGAGCGCGGACGCCGCCGTCGGCGAGCGGATGGCGGCCCTGATCGACGCCACGATGCCGACGCTGATCGACCACCTGGCGGAGGAGGAGCGGAAGCTGCTCCCGATCGTCTCGGTCACGCTGACGCAGAGCGAGTGGGACGCACTCGGCAAGCACGGCATGAGCGCGATCCCGGTCACCCGGCGGCTGGTGATCCTCGGCCACATCGCCGAGGAGACCGACGACGCGGAACGGCAGAGGTTCATGCAGGTGGTGCCGGCCCCGGCCCGCCTGGCCTACAAGCTGATCGGCCACCGCCAGTTCACCCGCGAAACCACAGTGATCCGCGGCTGACCCTCCGCGGCTGACCCCCCCGGGCGGCTGCCCCCTGCGGCTGACCCCCTGCAGCGCCCCGGCCCCGCAGCCCAGCCCCAACCCCGACCCGGCCCCGCAGCCCACCCTTCACCCGGGCAGCGGCGGTCGGGTCGCGTCATTCATCCGCCGCGCCAGGTTCGGAGGTGGGCCGTCCCGGGCTGCCCGGGTCGGTCGGTGGCGCGCTCATCGCGGCCGTCAGGAAGGTGATCGCCCAGTTTCGGGCCTCCCAGCCTGCCGTTGTCGTCGGGCAGGCGGGGGAGGGCTGTTGGTAGACCTCGACGCGGTCCACGGCTGTCACGGCGAGGATTCCCCGGATGCGGAACCACAGCTCCTGCGGGGCGAGGTCGGGCAGTGCGCGTGTGAAGGCCGCTAGGTAGCGCTCGCGGACCGTGTCCTCGTCGGGGCCGGTCCAACTGCGGGCCTCGTCGGCCGGGTCGCTGATGATCATCATGATCAGCCGGGAGGTCCGGGCTCCGCTCTCGTCGCCGGCCGGCATCCCGTCGAAGAGCGGCCCCGCGAAAGCTTCCACCAGTGCGGCGACCGGCGGGTCCGGGGTGCGGGCGAGCAGTTCGTCGAGCCCGGTGCGCTGGGCGGCGGTGACGGGCTCGAACGCGCGACGGGCGACCGCGGCCAGCAGGTCCGCCTTCGAGCCGAAGTGGTAGCCGACGGCGGCCAGGTTCGCCCCGGCGAGGTCGGTGATCGCGCGGACCGAGGTGCCGCGGTAGCCGTGCTCGGCGAAGAGGCGTTCGGCCGCATCGAGGATCTTGGTCCGGGTATCGAGTGGCGTCATGGGACGTACTATACGTACGTTTGAATAAAACGAACGTTTGACTCACTTGAGGGGATGGCCATGAAACTGCTCGTCTACGGTGCCGGGGTCTGCGGCAGCCTGTTCGCCGCCCGCCTGCACGAGGCCGGATTCGACATCTCGCTCCTCGCCCGGGGCGAGCGCCTGGCCTCCCTGCGTCAGCACGGCGTGCAGCTCGCCGAGGACGACAGCCCGACCGTCAGGCGGGTGCCGGTGCCGGTGGTCGAGCATCCGACCGGCGGGTACGACCTGACCGCCGTCCTCGTGCGCGCCCATCAGGTCGACACGGTGCTGGAGTCACTGGCCGACCTCGAAGGCGACGTGCTGTTCCTGCACAACTGGGCAGGCGGCGCTGAGCCGTTGGGCGCGGCGATCGGCCACGGGCGGGTGCTGCTCGGCTTCCCCCCGGGGCTGGCCGGCGGCACGATGGACGGCGGCGTGGTCCGCCACCGCGCGCCCAGCTTCATGATCAACCGGGTCCCGATGCCGATCGGCGAGCCCGACGGCCGGACCACCCCGCGACTGGAGCGGATCGTCCGGGAGTTCCGCCCCGTCGGGATCAATGCCAAGGCCGAGCCGCGGATGGATGCCTGGCTCACGACGCACGCCGCGTTCGAAGTGCCGCTGGGGCAGCAGGTGCACGCGGCCGGCGGCCCGGTGGCGCTGGCCGACGATCCCGCCGCGGTCCGCGGCATGCTCCGGCTGATGCGGCAGAACCTGGCCGCCATGCCGACGCCGCCGGTCCCCCGCGCGTTCGCCGCCCTGCAGACCCTGCCCGAAGGGCTGCTCGTGGCCGTGCTGCGGCGCTTCCTGCGCAGCCGGACAGCCGTCCGCAGCGGCCTCAGCGACGATTCCCCCGCGGCGGTGGCCGAACTCGCGCGACTGGCCGAGCAGTTGAGCGCCCGAGGGGCGGTTCGGTAGGCCGTCGTCCGCGCCCCCGTCCCCTGCCCTCGTCCCCCGTCCCCGCTCCCGTCTGCTTGGCGCGGGAGGGCGCGGGGCCGGGCCGGGCCGAGCAGGGTGGGTCATGCGTGTTCCGGGGAGAGGCCGTTGACGCAGCGCAGCGCGCGCCGCGCCGCGTGGATGCCGGGTGAGTCCCATCCAGTGACGGTGAAGGCGGCCTGTTCGCCGGGCAGCAGGGTGATCCGGCCGCGGTCGGTGGCCGCGGCCGGATCGAGCCGGTCGGCCCGCAGCAGCAGGTCGCGCAACAGGGTGCGGGCGGTGACAGTGATCAGCGTGTCGTGTTCGCGGGTGTCGACGGTGACGTCGAACTCGGCCTGGGGGTAGGCGAAGTCGCGGTCCGCCGCGGCGAAGTGCAGGGCGCGCAGCCCGTCCGCGTCGGCGACCCAGAACTCCTTCGCCCGGTCCGCGTCGCAGGTCAGCTCCGAGGGCAGTTCGACGTGTGCGACGGAGCGCTCCGCCGCCTCGACGGTCGTGGTGAACCGGGCTGTCGTCGTGCCGTCGGCGGCCACCCGGCGCAACTCGACCGGTGCGTTCCAGGGCCGGGCGCCCTGGTTGACGGCAGCCAGCCGGATTCGGCCGCCGTCGGTGGTGAAGGTGAGCAGTCGGTCCGCGTAGAGGCGCTGGAGTTCGAAGTAGAGCGGCTTCAGGTGGCCGTCGCCGTCGATGGCCGCCCAGGAGGTGACCGGCCAGCAGTCGTTCAGCTGCCACACGATGCTTCCCGCGCACCGGGGCCAGTTCGCCCGCCAGTGCTCGATCCCGGTGGCGATGGCGCGGGCCTGGTTGAGCTGGGTGAGGTAGTGCCAGGTGTCGAAGTCGGCGGGGTCGGCGAAGTGCGGGGCCAGTCCGCGGGCGAGTTTGCCGTTGCCGTCCTCGGCCTTCTGATGGTGCAGCATGCCGGGGGAGTCGGAGGCCAGCGGCCGGTCGCTGACGGAGCGTTCGATCGTGGCCAGGGCCGGCGGCGCCTGCCAGCCGAACTCGGCGACGAACCGGGGCACGTCGGTGAGGTAGTCGGCGTAGTCGCGCCGGTTCCAGGCCTCCCACAGGTGGGTGGTGCCGTGGCGGGAGTCGTTGGGGTGCAGGTTGGTGCTGCCGGACCAGGGGCTGCCGGCCCAGTAGGGGCGGCTGGGGTCGAGCTCGGCCACCACCCTCGGCAGCAGGTCGAAGTAGTAGCCGCGACCCCAGGTGGCGCCGTCGAGTTCCGGCTTCCAGTCCCAGTCCTCGAAGCCCCAGAGGTTCTCGTTGTTGCCGTTCCACAGCACCAGGCTGGGGTGCGGCATCAGCCGGACCACGTTCTCGCGGGCCTCCGCCTCGACCTCGGCCGGCAGCGGGCCCTCCTCGGGGTAGGCCGCGCAGGCGAACAGGAAGTCCTGCCAGACCAGCAGCCCCAGTTCGTCGCACGCGTCGTAGAAGGCGCGGTCCTCGTAGATGCCGCCGCCCCAGATCCGCACCAGGTCGACATTGGCGGCCTTGGCCTGTTCCAGGCGCAGCCGATAGCGCTCGGGGGTGATCCGGGAGGGCAGCACGTCGTCGGGGATCCAGTTGACACCGCGGGCGAACACCGGCACACCGTTGACCTTGATGGTGAAGGCGCTTCCGTGCTCGTCCGCCGTCGTGTCCAGTGCGACGGTCCGGAACCCGAGCCGGCGGGACCAGGTGTCCAGGACGGTGTCCGCGGCCGGGTCGAGGAGTTCGACCAACGTCTCGTAGCGGGGCTGCGCCCCGAGGGAGTGCGGCCACCACAGCTCCACGTCCTGGACCTGTAGCCGCAGTTCCGCCGTGTCCTGCTCCGGGGAGAGGTCCAGGGTCGCCGACTGCCCTCCCGCGCTGACGCGCAGCCGCAGGCTCCGGGACCGGCCGGTCGCGGTGCGCTCCAGATCCGCCTGGACGCGCACGGTCCCGGTGGAACCGTCCACGGTGACCTGGGGGCGGACCTGGGCCAACCGGGCCGTACTCCAGGACTCCAGCCTGACCGGGCGCCAGATGCCGGCGGTCACCACCGTCGGCCCCCAGTCCCAGCCGAAGCTGCTCGCCATCTTGCGCACGTAGTTGAACGGCTCGGGGTAGACGTTGGGACGGGCGCCGACCTCCTCGCGCACCTTGTCCGCCTCGCTGTAGGCGTCGGCGAAGCGCACCGTCAGCGGAACGCCTTCCGCGCCGACCTGGCCGCTGATGTCCCAGCGGTAGCCGCGGTGCATGTTCTGCGACTCACCCACCTGCCGTCCGGCGACGCTGACCCGTGCGAACGTGTCCAGGCCCTCGAAGACCAGATCGGTGCGCTCGTGGCCTTCGAAGGCGTCGGACAGCGTGGTGTCGTAGCGCCAGCCGGTGCGGCCCACCCAGCCGATCTCCGTCTCGTTGCGGTCCAGAAAGGGATCGGGTATCGCGCCGACGGCCAGCAGGTCGCTGTGCACGCACCCGGGGACCTGGGCGGCGAAGACCGCGCCCTCCTCCAACTGGGACGGAGTGACCGGGCCGTCGTGCCGCAGGGTCCAGGGGTGGGTCAACGGGTGGGCGACCAGCATGAGTGCTCCTAGGGAGGCCGGGGGAAGGAAGGGACCGCACCCGGGCCTGCGGATTGGGGGGATCGGGCGGGGCCGACCGTGACCGTGAGGCGGTGGGGCAATGAAGGGCATGACAGGCATGAAGGCATGACAGGCATGACGGGCATGACGGGCATGACGGGCATGAAGGCGGGCCGCGCCACCGGCCTGCTCCTCAAACAGGCCGCCGACGCGGTAGCGGCAAATCTACGTCCCGCTCGGGCCGCTGTCTATTAACCGGTGCAGCTACTCTGGTCCGGCCTGGTCGACCCGGCTTTGTGGGCCATTCCGTCCTTGTCGGAGAAAGCCCAGCTCATGGCTGGTAGCCGGGTGATGAGGGCGCCTTCGCGCCGCCACCGAGCCGAGCAGATCCGAGGACCCGTCATGTCGCAATCCGTCCCCGCCCCCGTCTCCGCCTCCGTGCCCACCCCCACTCCCGACCCCGCCGCCACCCCCGACCCCACCCCCGTCGACCAGCGGCTCGTCGTCGCCGTCGACATCGGCGGCACCAAGATCGCCGCCGGACTGGTCGACTCCCGGGGTACGCTCGTCGCCTCCTGCGAGCGACCCACGCCCACCGCCGCCGACGCGGCGACCGTGCTGCGCACCGTCGGAGAGACCGTCACCGACCTGCGCCGCCACCGCGCCTGGGCGCAGGTCGTGGGTCTCGGCGTCTGCAGCGCCGGACCGGTGGACGTGAAGAACGGCCTGGTCAGCCCGGTCAACATCCCGGCCTGGCGCGACTTCCCGGTGATTGATCGGCTCACCGGGCACCCGGCCCTGGCCGGACTGCCCTGCGCCTTCGTCGGCGACGCGGTGGCCATGGCCGCCGCGGAACACCGCTTCGGCGCGGCGCGCGGCCACCGGGACGCGCTGTGCCTGGTCGTCTCCACCGGCATCGGCGCCGGCCTGATCCTGGACGGGCAGGTCCGCTACGGCATCACCGGCAACGCCGGCCACCTGGGCCACATCAGCGTCGACTACGCCGGCGAACCCTGCCCCTGCGGCTCCCACGGGTGCCTGGAACGGCTGTCCAGCGGCACCGCCATCGCCCGCCACGCCACCCGCCTGGGCTGGACGCCCCCGCCCGGAACGGCCGCCACGGCCTCCTCCGCGGCCGTCGACGCCAGGTTGGGGCACCCCGCCGCGCTCCAGGCGTTCGACCTGGCCGCGCAGGCCCTGGCCTCGGGCATCGCTGCGGTCGCCGCCCTGGTGGAGATCGAGGTCGCGGTGCTCGGCGGGGGCGTCATGCAGGCCGCCGACCTGCTGCTCCCGCGGCTGCGGCACCACCTGCGCGGATACCTGGCGCTGCCGTTCACCCAGCGGCTGCGGATCAGGACCGCGGAGCTCGGCACCTCGGCCGGCCTGATCGGCGCCGCGTCGCTCCTGATGTGACGCGACTTCCGAGGTGGCGCGGTGACTCGGTGGAACTGAAGCGCTTTATCCCAACATATTCCCAGGTCAAGCAGTATTCGTCTGAGCGATGCAAGGTGAACTGCTTGTAACGGTTACGTATCGCCGGGGAGTCCTGCCCTTTACCGCCCGGTTGGTGCGTGCCAGAGTTCCGCACTACTGAACCGATTAAGGCAGTTCGGTACCCGCCCGGTGATGCGGGCTTTCCTTCGAAAACGGAGATGACGCGATGCGGAGAACGGCAGCGGCAGTGACGGCGCTGGCGGCCATGATGGTCATGGCGGCCTGCAGCAGCGGTGGCAGTGCCGCGGGATCAGCGGCGGCCCCGGCCGACCCAGCGAAGGTCTCGGGCGACATCACCGTCCTGACCAACCGGACCGACCTGCAGCAGGACGGCACGCTGGCCAAGTACGCGGCGGCGTTCACCAAGCTCTACCCCCAGGTGCACGTGAAGTTCCAGGCCCTCACCGACTACGAGGGCGAGACCAAGATCCGGATGAACACCTCGAACTACGGCGACGTGCTGCTGATCCCCAACGCGGTCAGCCGCAGCGACTACCCGAAGTTCTTCGCACCGCTCGGAAGCTTCGCCGACCTGTCGAAGAAGTACCAGTTCGTCGACACCAGCAGTGTCGACGGCAAGACCTACGGTCTGGTCTCGTTCGCCTCGGCCACCGGCTTCGTCTACAACAAGAAGGTGTGGCAGCAGGCCGGGATCACCGCCTGGCCGACCAGCACCGACCAGATGCTGGCGGACCTGAAGGCGGTCAAGGGCAAGACCGGGGCAATCCCCTACTACACCAACTACAAGGACGGCTGGCCGCTGACCCAGTGGTCCAACTCCATCGGTTCGGCGACGTGCAACCCCGGGGCGAACGACCTGCTCACCACCACTGACCCCTGGGCGCAGGGCGCGGACTACAACCTCGCCGACTCGCTGCTGTTCAACGTCGTCCACGACAAGCTCTCCGAGCCGGACCCGACCACCACCAACTGGGAGAACTCCAAGTCCCTGCTGGCCACCGGCAAGATCTCCTCGATGTGGCTCGGCTCCTGGGCCATCCCGCAGATGCAGGCGGCTGCGACCAAGGCCGGCCAGGACCCCTCCGAGATCGGCTTCATGCCCTTCCCGGCCCAGGTCGGCGGCAAGTCCTGTTCGGTCGAGAACCCCGACTACCAGTACGCGGTCAGCATCCACTCCGCTCACAAGGCGGCTGCTCGGGCCTGGATCGACTGGGTCGTCAACGAGTCCGGCTTCGCCCAGGACAACTCCGGCATCTCCAGCATCCTCGGGGCCCCGCTGCCGAGCGCGCTGAAGGACTTCGAGACCAACAACGTCCAGATGATCATCGAGCGGCAGGACCTGGCCAAGCAGGTCAACGACATCGACAAGGCCTCCGAGGTCGGGATCACCGCACCCGACTACCGTCAGCACCTGGTCGACGTCGCCCGCGGAGCGGCTCCCGGCAGCCTGGCGAGCGTCCTCGCCGACCTGTCCAAGAAGTGGTCGACCGGCCAGGAGACCGCCGGTTCCTGATCCACCGGAGCGGTGCTCCGTGCCGGGGCGACGTCGCGTGTCGCCCTGGCACTGCTCAGAAGACTATCCGGCCGCGGCGCCGCAGCCGAGGAAGAAGATTTCCCGATGGACGTATCCCGGACCACGACCGAGCACGACGTCGGCGTCCCGCAGCCGCAGCCGACGTCACAGCACGGCCCGGTGCGCGGCGCGGCCGGCGTACCGGCGGCACCCCGCCCGCGGCGGCGCTTCGTATGGACCCCCTGGCTGTTCCTGCTGCTGCCGCTCGCCTTCCTGATCATCTTCACCTACGTCCCGGTGGCCAGGATGATCCAGTACAGCTTCACCGACTGGGACGGGGTCAGCCCAGACTCGAACCTGGTCGGCTTCCAGAACTACATCGACATCTTCACCCGACCCCAGCTGTTCCAGGTGTTCTTCGTCAGCGGGTACTACGTCGTCGCCTCCTTCGTGCAACTGGCGCTCGCGCTCTATTTCGCCACCGTGCTCAGCTTCAACACCCGTTTCAGCAACCTGTTCCGCGGCATCCTGTTCTTCCCCTACCTGATCAACGGGGTCGCGGTCGGGTTCGTCTTCCTCTACTTCTTCCAGTCCGGCGGCACCCTGGACACCGTCCTGTCCGGGCTGGGCGTCCACGGGCACCACTACTGGCTCGGCAACCCCGCCCTGGCCAACATCTCGCTGTCCGGGGTGTCGGTGTGGCGGTACACGGGCCTGAACTTCGTGCTCTTCCTCGGCGGCATCCAGTCGATCTCACCCGAGCTCTACGAGGCCGCCGAACTGGACGGCGCCAACCGCTGGCACCAGTTCCGCCACATCATCCTGCCCAGCATCAAGCCGCTCCTGGGCCTCAGTCTCATCCTGGCCGTCTCCGGAGCACTGTCGGTGTTCGAGATCCCCTACGTCATGACCGGGGGCTCGGGCAACACCGAGACCTTCGTCATCCAGACGATCAAGATGGCCTTCGTGTTCAACAAGACCGGCCTGGCGTCGGCCGCGGCCGTGATGCTGCTGGCGATCGTCCTGCTGGTGACCTGGATCCAGCGCCGCCTGGTCCCGGACGAAAGGGTCGACCTCGTATGAGCACCACCGCACCCCGCGCCCGCCGCAGCCCCGGCGCACCCCGCGCCCGCCGCGGCTCCGGCCCGCTGGCCCTGTCGGCCGTGGCCGCCAAGTACCTCTCGCTCGTCCTGGCCTGCCTGGTCGTGCTGGTGCCGCTGACCTCGGTGCTGATGACCTCGTTCAAGACCTCGGGGGAGATGGCCAGGGGCAGCGGTGCGCTCACCGCGCCGCACAACTGGTTCAACTTCGCCAACTACGTGACCGCCTTCAAGGACGGCGGCATGCTCCAGGGCTTCGGCAACACCCTGTTCATCCTGCTGTTCTCCATCGTCGGCACCGTCCTGATCGGCTCCATGGCCGCCTACGCCATCGACCGCTTCGAGTTCCGGTTCAAGAAGCTGGTGGTGAGCCTGTTCCTGGTGGCCACCCTGGTCCCCGCGGTCACCACCCAGGTCGCCACCTTCCAGGTGATCAACGGCTTCGGCCTGTTCGACACCCGATGGGCCCCGATCCTGCTCTACATGGGCACCGACATCGTCTCGATCTACATCTTCCTGCAGTTCATCCGCGGCATCCCGGTCTCCCTCGACGAGGCCGCGCGGATCGACGGCGCCTCGTCGCTGCGGATCTACTGGACGATCATCCTGCCGCTGCTGCGGCCCGCCATCGCGACCGTCGTCATCATCAAGGGCATCGCCGTCTACAACGACTTCTACATCCCCTTCCTCTACATGCCGGACGAGAACCTCGGCACCGTCTCCACCTCGCTGTTCCGCTTCAAGGGGCCTTTCGGCGCCCAGTGGCAGGACATCTCGGCCGGCGCCGTCCTGGTGATCATCCCCAGCCTGCTCGCCTTCCTGTTTCTGCAGCGGTTCATCTACAGCGGGCTGACCAAGGGGGCCACCAAGTGAACCGCCCGGCGCCGGGCGGCCCCGGTCCGGGCCGGTGAAGCGCCTGACCATCAGTGACATCGCCACCATGGCAGGGGTGTCCAACGGAACGGTCTCCTATGCGCTGAACGACCGCCCGGGGGTCTCCGCGCAGACCCGGGAACGCATCCTGCGCATCGCCGACGAGTTGGGTTGGCGCCCCAGCGCCGCCGCCCGAGCGCTGAAGGTCGCCCGCGCCCAGACCGTGGGACTGGCCATCACCCGCGACGCCGCCACCCTCGGCATCGAGCCCTTCTTCATGCGGTTCATCGCCGGTATGGAGGGCGAACTCGCGGCCCACCGAACGGGGTTGCTGCTCCAGGTGGCAGGCGACCACCACGAGGCACTGGAGACGATGCGGGACTGGTGGGCGGAGAAGCGGGTGGACGGCGTCATCGTGACCGACCTGTGGAACCACGACCTGCGCCTTCCCGAACTGGAACGGATGGGTGTCCCCACCGTCCTGGTCGGCGCGCCCCGGCCGGGCTGCCCGTTCCCCGCGGTCTGGAGCGACGACGCGGCTGCCGTGACCACGGCCGTGGACCACCTGGTGGAACTCGGCCACCGGGACATCGCCCGGGTCGCCGGACTGACTGCGCTCCAGCACACCCACGTGCGGACCGGCGCGTTCCGGGCCGCGGCCGTCCGGCACGGCCTGCGCAGCGCGCCGGTGCTGGCCACCGACTACAGCTGGGAGCAGGGCGCCCTGGCCACCCATCACCTGCTCACCGGACGCCTCCGGCCCACGGCCATCGTCTTCGACAACGACGTGATGGCACTGGCCGGACTCAGCGCCGCGCGCCAGCTCGGCGTCGCCGTGCCGGGGGAGCTGTCGATCGTGGCCGGTGATGACTCCCAGCTGTGCGAAATGGTCTACCCGGCCCTCACCGCGGTCTCCCGCAACGTCCAGGCCTACGGCGCCGCCGTGGCCCGGGTGCTGCTGGACAGCGTCGGCGACGGGACCGGCGACTCCCGCCAGGAGCCGACCGCCCGGCTGCGGGTGCGGGGCAGCACCGCTCCCGCCGACCGGGGGAGGCGCGATCGGGACACGCTCGACCGGGACACGCTCGACCGGCAGACGCTCCGGGTCCCGGCGGTCAGCGCTCGGGACCGGGCGGTGCCGTGGACCCCCGCGGCACCAGCACCGGTGCCGCCGCAGGAGCGGAGGCGGTCGCGCCCGACCGGATGACCTCGAACAGGCGTTGGCCCGCCAGCTCCCCAAACGCGAACACGTCATGGCTCATCGCCGAGAGCTTGGGCCGCACCAACTCGCACAACTGCGAGTCGTCCCAGGCCAGCAGGGACAGCTGCTGGGGAACCTGCACACCCATCTCCGCCGCCACGGCCAGCCCGGCCACGGCCATGATGTCGTTGTCGTAGATGATCGCGGTCGGTCGCACCTTCGCGGCCAGCAACGACCGGGTCGCCCGCGAGCCGTCGTCCCCGGAAAAGTCCGCCGCCACGGTGGTCGCGTCCGGCAGCCCCAGCTCCTCGGCCGTCGCCGTGAACGCCGCCGCGCGGATCGCGCTGTGGCCCAGCGCCGTCGGGCCGCCCACCCGCGCGATCCGCCGGTGCCCCAGTGCCGCGAGATAGCGCACGGCCTCCGTGACTGCCTGCGCGTCGTCGGTCCACACCGCGGGGAACGGACCCGCCAGGGACGGGTGCCCCACGGCGACGGCCGAAAGGCCGATCTGCGACAGGGCCTCGATCCGCGGGTCGTCGACCTGCAGGTCCACTAGGAGGGCACCGTCCACCCGGCGGCCCTGCCACCACTGGCGGTGCACCTCGATCTCCTCCGCCACGTCGTCCACCAGCCGCAGCAGCAGCGAGTAGTGCTGCGCGGAGAGGGTCTTCTCCAGACCCGCGATGAACTCCATGTAGAAGGGTTCGCGACCCAGCAGGTGGGCCGGCCGCGCCAGCACCAGGCCCACCGTGTGCGTCTCGTGGATCGACAGCGACTGGGCAGCGGTGTTGGGCGTCCAACCCATCTTCTCGGCCGTCGCGAGAATGCGCGCCCGCGTCGCCTCCGAGACCCCGGCCCGGTTGTTCAGCGCCAGCGACACCGCGGCGGTGGACACCCCGGCGGCGGCGGCGACGTCGCGGATCGTCACCCGGCGCTGGGCCTGGGGGCGGCTCATCCGCGCGACCTGCTCGCGTTGGCTGGCCTGAACCACTGCTCGCCATGCGCGTACTGGGCCACCGTCGGGCGCTCCCGTTCCTCGACTCCCTGCCGCGCGGCTGCGCAGTCGGACGTGGGAACCATCATAGGACCCAGCTGTGCCCGCAATCCATGAACCGCTTGAGCACTGCTTCGCAGATCCGTCCACCGCACCTGTCGTCGCCTGCTACCCAGGCCCCGCCCTGCGATGGAAACGAGAAAGCGCGATCTCGTGCAGCACCTCTTGACATGGCGTCATCTCCCGGTAATTTCATGGCTACTTAACCGGTGAAGTACGGGCCGCCGCGACCGGCGAACGCTGCTGGCAGGGGACCGCCCGTCCTGTCCGGGAAGCCCCCGTCCATCCCCACCCCCCCACCCGGGAGAACTCCATGCTGCTCCACCGCAGGAGAGGGACCACCGCCGTCATGGCGGCCCTCGTCACGATCCTCGGCGCGCTCCTCGCATTCGCCGGCCCCGGCCGGGCCCACGCCGCAGCCACGGACTTCGTCCAGCGCTGCGGGATCCACTTCTGCGTCGACGGTCGGACGGCGTACTTCGCCGGCGCCAACTCCTACGACCTGTTCACCTACGGCAGCGGCTCGGGCGACACCGAGACCCAGTACATGGACAAGGCCGCCATCGACCAGCAGATGGCGAACATGGCCGCCGACGGCGTCACCGTCGTGCGCACGTGGATGTTCAACCACGAGAGCTGGCACGGGTTCGAGACCGCCAAGAACACCATGAACGAGCAGGAGTGGGCCGAGTTCGACTACATCCTCTACTCCGCCGCCCAGCACGGGCTGCGGGTGATCCCGACGCTGGAGAACTACTGGACCGCCTACGGCGGCGTGAACACCGTTCTCACCTGGGAGGGCACCTCCACCGGCAACTCGGGCAACTTCTTCAACCCGGCGACCTGCGCGGGCTGCCTCGCCGACTACGAGTACAACGTCAACTACGCCCTGAACCGGGTCAACCACTACACCGGCGTCGCCTATAGGAACGACCCGACCATCTTCGCCTGGGAACTCATGAACGAGCCGCGCTACCAGGACGTCTCCACCGCGGACAACACCGCCGGGACCGTCTTCCGGGCCTGGGAGGACAAGGTCGGCGCCTACATCAAGGGCATCGACCCGAATCACATGATCGACAACGGCGTCGAGGGCCAGGGCACCGGCTACGGCTACGGCAGCGACAACGGCGTCCCCTACAGCTACGAGTGCCAGTCCCCGTACATCGACTTCTGCACCGCCCACATCTACCCGACCGAGTCCTGGGCCAACCTGTCCGTCGGCGCCACCCAGACCCTGCTGAACGCCTACATCAACGACGCCCACAGCACGGTGGGCAAGCCCTTCTTCCTGGGCGAGTTCAACACCAGCGCCAGCACCCGGGCCACCTACTGGCCAGCCATCTACAGCACCCTGGAAGCGGGCAACGCGGACGCCGACGCCTTCTGGTGGTACGAGAACACCCAGAAGGACGGAACCTACGGCGTCCTGCACGGCGACCCCGTGCTGAGCGTGTTCGCCGCGCACTCCGCCGTCGACAAGGCCAGGAGCGGAACGGCGACCAGCGCTTCGCCCACCCCGAGCGCCTCCGCCACACCCACCCAGTCGGCCTCGCCGACTCCCACCGCCTCGGCCACCGCGAGCCAGTCCCCGACCTCGTCGCCGTCCAGCTCCGCCACGCCGACGTCCACGCCGTCGGCGACCTCCGCCGCGGGCCCCTGCAAGGTCACCTACGTCCTCTCTGACTGGGGCACCAGCTTCAACGGGAGCGTGACCATCACCAACACCGGAAGCACGCCCGTCAACGGATGGTCCCTGGTCTTCAGCTTCCCCGGCGCCCAGGCCATCACCAGCATCTGGAACGCCGACTACGTCCAGACCGGGAAGAAGGTCACCGCGACCAACCCGAGCAGCTACAACGTCAGCATCGCCCCCGGCGCCAACGTCAACTTCGGCTTCAGCGGCACCTCCACCCCCGGCACGAACGGCACCCCGTCCGGCTTCGCCCTGAACGGAACCCCCTGCACCACCGGATGACCCGTCACCAGGGAGGGCCCAGGCCGGCGTCCAGTCGGCCCGGGCCCGACCCGGCACCCGCGCCTGCCTCAGCGGTGACCGCAACTACTCCCGCACCCTCCGCGGGTTCCTCACGGTGCAACTCATCGTGGACGTCTACTGCTACTTCGCGAACAGCTGAAGCAGCAGCGCGGATTCCCGGCAAGTCTGGCGAGGCCTGGAGTTCGGCGGCCCGCGTCAGTGTTCAACCGGGGGCGTCGGTTGGCTGTCGGCCAGGCGTAGGCCCGCGGCGGCCGTCAGGGTGGTCAGGGCGGCGAGGGCCAGGCTGGTGCGGAGGCCGGGCAGGAGGTGTGCTGGTCGGCGATGAGGGCTCCGAAGACGGCGACGGACAGGGCGCCGCCGAGTTGGCGGCTGGTGTTGAAGACGCCGCTGGCGATGCCGGTCTGGTGCGCGGGCACGCTGTTGACCAGCAGCGCGGTGGTGGGCGGCATGGCCAGCGGGCCGCCCATGCCGACCGGGAGCATCAGCAGGGCGAGCGCCCAGGTCGGGGTGTGGGCCGGGGCCACCGCCAGCAGGGTCAGGCCAGTGGTCATCAGGAGCATGCCGGTGACGATCGGGACCCGGTGCCCGTAGCGTTCGGCGGCGCGGGCGAACAGGGGGTTGATGAACGCGGACAGCACGGTCATCGGGACGAACGCGAGGCCGGTCGCCAGCGGGGACAGGCCGCGTTGCTGCTGGAGGTAGATGCTGAAGACGAACACCATCCCGTAGCACGCGACCATGAACGCGAACCCGGTACTGCAGGCGACCATCACGGCGGGGCGGCGGAGAAGTCCCAGGGGCACCATCGGGTGGTCGGCGTGGATCTGGGCGCGGACGAAGACCACCGCCGCGCCGAGCGCCAGCAGCGCCGCCACCCACACCCGCGGTGCTGCCGGTCCGACGGAGCCGGCCTCGATGGCGGCGAAGGTCAGTGCTGCCATGGCCACGACCGCACTGATCCGGCCGGTGGCGTCAAAGGGCGTGCGGCGGCGCGGTGAGCGGGCGGTGAAGGCCAGCAGGGCGAGCGCGAGCGCGCCGACGGGCAGGTTGATGAAGAAGATGATGCGCCAGCTGACCAGGCTCGCCGCGCCGCCCGCGACGGGGCCGGCCGCGGAGGCGACCGCGCCGCCGACCGCCCACAGGGCCACGGCCCGCCCGCGCCTGACCGGGTCGGGATACGCCCCGCGGATCAGGGCCAGGCTGGTCGGCATCACCGCTGCGGCCCCTGCGCCCTGCCCTGCACCAGGCGCGCGGCGATGAGCACCGGGAGCGAGCCAGCCAGTCCGCAGGCAGCGGACGCCGCGACGAACACGGCCAGGCCCGGCGCGAAGGCCCGGCGCGCGCCGACGCGGTCCGACAGGGAGCCGGCCGACAGCAGCAGCGCCGCGAGCATCAGGGTGTAGCCGTCCAGGACCCATTGCAGGCCGACGATCCCGCCTCCGAGGTCGGCACGGATGCTCGGCAGGGCGACGTTGACGACCAGCGCGTCCAGGGTGATGACGAAGAACCCGAGCAGTGCCGCCGCGAGTGCGGCTCCCGGCCGTGCCGGCGGTGTGCCGGAGCCGAGGAGGGTGATCTTCGGTTCGAGGAGCGGCCCGATCGGCGGCTGCCAGCGCGAGTGCAGGCGGGGGTGGGGGTGCGGGTGCAAGTGCGGCCGGAGGTATGGGTGTGGCCAGAGGTACGGGTGCGGCGGCCGGGGGCGGTTCATCTGCCGACCAGGCCCATGTGGTGGGCGTTGTAGCGGTCGCCCTGGACGCCGAGGCGGGCCGCGGCCCGGTCGAGGTCGGCCTTCTCGTCGGCGGACAGGGCCACGCCGGTGGCGGCGGCGTTCTCCCGCACGCGGGAGAGTCGGCGGGTGCCGGGGATGGGCGCGATGGCCGGGTGCTGGGCCAGCAGCCAGGCCAGGGCGACCTGCCCTGGAGTGGCGTCCTTCGCCTGGGCCAGGGCGGCGACGTGGTCCACCAGGGCGCGGTTGGCGGCGCGGTTGGCCTCGCTGAAGCGGGGGATGGTGCTGCGCACGTCGCCGGCGGCAAACGTGGTGGTGGTGTCGACGGTGCCGGTGAGGAAGCCCTTGCCGAGGGGGCTGAACGGGACGAAGCCGATGCCCAGTTCGGCCAGGGTGGGCAGGACTTCGGGCTCGGGGTCGCGGGTCCACAGCGAGTACTCGCTCTGGACCGCGGTGACCGGGTGCACGGCGTGGGCGCGGCGAATCGTCCCTGCCGACGCTTCCGAGAGCCCGAAGTGACGGACCTTACCGGCGGCCACCAGCTCTCCGACGGCCCCGGCGACGTCCTCGATCGGGACGTCGGGGTCCACCCGGTGCTGGTAGAACAGGTCGATCACATCGGTGCGCAGCCTCCGCAGGGAGGCGTCGGCGACGCGCTTGATCTGCTCGGGCCGGCTGTCCAGGCCGACGGAGGTGCCGTCCTCGATGCGCCAGCCGAACTTGGTTGCGAGCACCACCTGGTCGCGGAGCGGAGCGACCGCCTCGCCCACCAACTCCTCGTTGACGTAGGGACCGTAGACCTCCGCGGTGTCGAAGAAAGTGACACCCCGTTCAACCGCACCGCGCAGTACGGCGATCATGTCGGCACGGTCGCCGGGGTTGGGGCCGTAGCTCTGGGACATGCCCATGCAGCCCATGCCGATGGCCGAGACCTCAAGCCCCTGGCCGAGAGTGCGCGTGTGCACGAGAGAACTCCTTGTTCCTTGTGTTCCTTGTCGCTGCGGCAACCGGGCAGGTGACGGCGTCGGGCGGCCGAGAGCGCCGACGGGGGACCGTGCAGGCCGGTTTCAGGGCCTGAGGAGGGCCTTGATGGCGCGGCGCTCGTCCATGGCCCGGTAGCCCTCGGCCACTTGGGACAGCGGCAGGTGCAGGTCGAAGACCTTGCCGGGGTTGATGCGACCGGCAAGAACCAGCTCGATCAGGTCGGGCAGGTACTGGCGTACGGGGGCGGGGCCGCCGCGCAGGCCGACGTGCGAGTAGAACAGCTCCGTGCCCTCGATCTCGACGCCGTGCGGCACGCCGACGAAGCCGACGTTGCCGCCGGGGCGGGTGGAGCGCAGCGCCTGCCGCATGGAGTTCGCGTCCCCGACGCACTCAAGGACGCGGTCCGCGCCGACGCCGCCGGTCATCTCCTTGATCGGGCCACGCCCTCCTCGCCGCGCTCGGCGACGATGTCGGTGGCGCCGAACTCCCGTGCCAGGTCCTGGCGGGACCGGTGCCGGGACATGGCGATGATCCGTTCCGCGCCCAGTTCCCTGGCGGCGATGACCGCGCACAGGCCCACCGCGCCGTCGCCGACCACGGCGACCGTGTCGCCGGGCCGCACCTGCGCGGCGACGGCCGCGTACCAGCCGGTGCCCATCACGTCGGAGCACGCCAACAGACTGGGGATCAGGTCATCGGCGGGCAGGCCCGGGGTGGCGACGAGGGTGCCGTCGGCCAGCGGGACGCGGATGCGTTCGGCCTGGCAGCCGCCGGCCCCGATGAACTCCCGGTGCAGGCAGCTGGTCTGGTAGCCGTTGCGGCAGTTCGCACAGGTGTTGTCGCTGGCGAAGAACGAACCGACGACGAACTGGCCGGGCCGGATGCCGGTGACGTCGCCGCCGACCTCCTCGACGATGCCGACGTACTCGTGTCCGAACGGGGTGGGCCCGTCGGTGGGGTTGATGCCGCGGTAGTTCCACAGGTCCGAGCCGCAGACGCAGGTGGCGACGGTGCGGATGACCGCGTCGGTGGGCTTGAGGATCGTCGGGTCGGGGCGCTCCTCGAAGCGCACGTCGCCGGGGGCGTAGAGGACGGTTCCGCGCATGGTGATGCCTTTCCTTCCGGGCTGGGACAAGCGGGCAGCGGGACAGCGGGGCTCCCGTCCGGCTTTTGGGCCCTGCGAGCGGGGAGCCGGGGGCTGAACAGGGTGGTGGGTACGGGGGTCAGGCGGCCCGGGTGCTCTGCCGCGGGCCGGTGTACTCGGCGTCGGTGACGTGGGCGAGCCAGTCGACCTCGTCGGTCTCCCACAGGGCGACGTGGACCATGAAGCGGTCGGGGGCGGCGCCGTGCCAGTGCTCCTCGCCCGGCGGGGTCCACACCACGTCGCCGGGGTGGGCTTCGAGGACGGCGCCGCCGCGGGACTGGATCAGCGCGATGCCCTCGACGATGTAGAGGGTCTGGCCCAGGCCGTGGGAGTGCCAGGCGGTCCGCGCGCCGGGAGCGAAGCGCACCGCGTTGGCGCGGGCCCGGGAGGGTTCCTCGCCGCGGTAGATCACATCGGCCCAGGCGTCGCCGGTGAACATCTTCTCCGGCAGCTTCAGCGTCGGCTGCTTGCTCAAAAGCTCCATGGTGCGGTTCTCCTAGCGCGGGTGCGGTGCGGTTACGGGCGGTCAGGACGCGGCGCGCGCGTCGGTGATCTCCTTCAGCTGGGTGATCGCGCTCATCGCGGTGGGCCATCCGGAGTAGAACGCCAGGTGCGTGATCGCCTCGGACAGTTCCTCCGCGCTCACCCCGTTGTCCAGCGCCAGGCTCAGGTGGTAGCCCAACTGCTCACCGCGGTACAGGGCGACCAGCGCGCTGACGGTCACCAGGCTCCGGTCCCGCGGGGAGAGCCCCGGGCGCTGCCACACGTCATCGAAAAGGACCTGGTTGCTGACCTCGATCAGCTTCGGCGCGATCCCGGCCAGCTCCTTCGGGGCGGACATCTTCGGCACGGCACATCTCCTCGGCTCATCAATTCCGGAATCGGTATCGGTCTCGGTCCCGACGCCCTCGATATCGAGGAAACCCCAGATCCCGGAGGTGGGGGAGGGCCTGCCCTTCCAGGTACTGACAGGACCCCCCGCCCGCGTGCGGTCCGTCCTAGCCTGGAAGGCGTGAGTACCGAGAGCGACATCCGCGAGTTCCTGGCCTCCCGCCGCGCCAAGGTCACCCCGCAGCAGGCCGGACTGCCCGCCTACGGCGGCAACCGGCGCGTGCCGGGCCTTCGCCGTGAGGAAGTCGCCCTGCTTGCCGGCGTCAGCATCGACTACTACGTGCGCCTGGAACGCGGCCACATCGCCGGAGCCTCCGAGGGAGTCCTCGACGCCGTCGCCCGTGCCCTGCAACTGGACGACGCCGAACGCGAGCACCTGCACGACCTGGCCCGCGCCGCCGCCAAACGCCCCGTCCGCAAGGCCCGGCGCCTCCGCGGACCGCTGCCGGACAGCGTGCTGCGGGTACTGCACTCCATGACTGACTCCCCGGCCTTCATCCGCAACGGCCGGCTCGACATCCTGGCCACCAACACCCTGGGCCGTGCCCTGTACGCGCCCCTGTTCGCCGACCCCACCGCCCGGACCACCAACATTGCCCGTGCCCAGTTCCTCACCCCCGCGGGGCGCGACTTCTTCCCCCAGTGGGAGACCTCCGTCAACACCACCGTCGCCCTGCTGCGCACCGAAGCGGGCCGCGCCCCGCACGACACCGAGCTGACCGGGCTGATCGGCGAACTCGTCACCCGCAGCGAGGAATTCCGTACCGTCTGGGCCAAGCACAATGTGCGCCTGCACTACACCGGACGAAAGTCCTTCCGCCACCCCGCCGTCGGCGAGATCACCCTCGACTTCGACGCCATGGAACTACCCGCCCAACCCGGCCTGACCCTCAGCGCCTACAGCGCCGCCCCCGGCACCCCCGACCACGACGCGCTCCAACTCCTCGCCTCCTGGGCAGCAACCAACGCCGCCGAAACGGACGAGCCCCTCCCCACCCCAAGCGAGTCCGACAACGCCACGTGATCTGTCCCCGGCCGCAGGCCCGACCCCGGGGCATCCGTGCTGGTAGCAACCGGTGTGCGGCAGTTTCACCCTGAGTGCCCCGGGGTGCCGCGGCGGCGCCGGTCTCCTTTCTCCTTCTGCCTTGACGGTGGGGTCATTCCTTCGGTAGGAAGACGGGCCTCTGCTTGGATAACACCGCAATGTTTTGCGAATTTAGAACAGAGAGAAACCCGCCGTGTATCTAGCTTCCGCGACCAGTAGCCAGGGCCACACTCTTCTGGCCATGGGCTTTATTGTGACCGTGGCAGGAATCGGCATGGCGATGCAGAATCGCCGGGCCCTGAGGGACGGACGGTCCTTGAGCCCCCATACCCCCTTCAGTGCGATCAAGCGGAAGATCCTGATGTGGTGCGGGGCCGTCTTCGCCGCGTGCGGATTGCTCTTCTGTTTCGTAGGAATAGTGCAGAGCTGATGGCGCAGTAATTTCTCTGCCGATGCCCCATGCACGCGCAATGTCCGCGCGCGTCCTCAAGGCGGAGTCACGGTCCTTGGCCAAGGCCCCCGGTGAGATCTCTCGGGCTGCGGTGGCAGGTTGGGCAACGCCGCGGCGTGGGGCCTGCCACCGATTCCGCCGCGGTTGCGGGCCGAGGAATCGGTGGTGTGCGACCTGGTCCGCTGCCTGGTACCGCAACGACCTCCTGGGGCGTTCCCAAACGGCCACCTGCCCGGTGACCAGTGCTGCCAGCTCCACCCCGCTGTCTGATGCAGCCTCGGTGATCAAAACGGTGGCTCTCTGTCAGTGCCGGCCCGTAGCCTCGCGGATGCGAACACCGACACCAGGGGGACCATGTTGCGCACCACTACGTCACGCCGCCTTACGTTTGCCACCGCGGTCACGGTCGCGGCCAGCTTCGCGCTGGCCTCGGCCGCACACGCCAGTGACACCCTGCCTGCACCGAGCGTCAGTTCCACCTACTTCCCCAGCGTCGGAGCGGGCGGCACCATCCCGCTCATGCGCACCCCCGGAACTGTGACGTTCACCGTGGGCGCGGGCACCACCGGGGATCCCGTCCGCTTCCAGTACGACCTCAACAGCGAACTGCCCAGCGTCGACGGCTCCACCCCCTCGCCGACCATGGCAGGCTCCGGATCCGGGTGGGTTCCGATCGCCGCGGACGGCACCGCGACCGTCACCCTGGACCCCACCGAGTGGGACAACTGGATCGACGTGCGCACCGAGAACGCGGATGGCCAAACCTCCCAGCCCACTCGCTACATGTTCTTCACGACGTGGAACGGACCTGACGCCCGCAGCGACCTCAACGGTGACAAGCTCCCCGACCTGGTCGCCACCGGCAAGGACGGCAAGCTCTACATCCTCTACGGCCGTGGCGGCGGCGCCCTGCAGCCAGCCACCACCTACGCCGACGCCGGAACCGACTGGGCCTCCACCCTCATCGCTCAGAACGGTGACCTGGCAGCCGGCGACGGCTTCCAGGACATCCTGCGCATCAGCCCCACGGGGTATGCCAGCACTGTGGTCAACAACGGCCTTGGCGACTTCAACCGCAGCTCCACGGGCTGGTACCGAAATGACGGCAACACGTGGGCGAGCGCCACTCAGATCGCGCTTCTGGGCCCGGACGCCGACAGTGCCGGATCCGGCGGCGGAACCCTACTCAGCGTGGAGAACGGGCAACTGCTCGACTGGCCGGGCACAGGCATGGGCATCCAGGGCACGTCCACCGTCATCGACCCCAGCTTCGGCACCGACGCCGCTCTGGTCGCCCCGGGCGACATGAACGGCGATGGCCACGGCGACTTCCTGGTGCGCCAGGCCAACAACGGCAAGCTGTTCCTGGCGCCCAGCAACGCGGACGGCAGCTTCGGCGGCCCGAGCACCTGGAAGGAAATCGGCAAGCACTTCAAGGCCTCCGACTATCCGCTGCTGACCTCGCTCGGGGACGTCAACGGCGACGGACTGCCCGACCTGTACGCCGTCACCAGGGCCGGCACCCTCGTACTGTTCCCCGGCACCGCGACCGGCGGCTTCGGTCCCGCGCAGTCCATCGCCACCTCAGGGATCGACTGGAGCCAGATCACCGCGATTGCCTGAAAACCCGGCCTGACGCTTGACGGTGGGCCGCGCTCCACAAGAGCGCGGCCCACCGCGGCCACCCGCCCGCCCTGCGGCCTCGGTTCCAGCGGGCCGTTGGAGGTACGCAGTGGGCGCGCGGGGGCAGGGATCGCGTGCTTCGCCGCCGGGGTGGGGGTGGCGTGAGAAGCTGGGCCGCATGAACCGGCTGGCTGGTGTGACCTCGCCTTATCTGCTTCAGCACGCTGACAACCCGGTCGACTGGTGGCCCTGGGCGCCGGAGGCCTTCAACGAGGCGCGGCGGCGGGACGTGCCGGTGCTGCTCTCCGTCGGCTACGCGGCGTGCCACTGGTGCCAGTGTATGCGCAGAAGCAAGAGCCTCTGACCTGGTGTGATGTCGGGAGGTTGCATCATGGGCACCAGCAGCGACGACCGAAAGGCGCAGGAGGACGGGCTGATCGGCGCCTGGGGGGAGGAGCGGATCGCCCTCTCGCCCACCTGGTCCGCGGAGAAGTGGGCGAGCATCCTCGCTCTCCTTGGAGCCCGGGGGGCGAACTGGGTCACTCTGCGGCCGATAGGGGCTGCGTGGGGCCACGACGCTGTCCCGCTGATCTCGCGCTCCGGGGCGTTCGCGCCGAGGATGGCGCGGACGCTTGGCCGTTGCCCACTGACACGCTCATTGGCCGGTGGATCCGGGGGCAGCCGGTCGACCTTTGGGCAGTGTGACATGCAATGCAGATGTCATGTGCATCGAGGTGATCATGAGCGGTCTCCCTGACCGAGCCCCCGAGTTCAATCAGAGTGACGTCTGCTCTCATTGACGCCGGTGATCACGGTCGGGTTGGAGGGGGGTTGGTGCCCGTGGTCGCGGAATTCGATTTCGTCGGGGCAGAGGAGGACGCGGCTTCTGCGCCAGGCCGCGTCGAAGTCACGGTTCTCTTTGCGGCGGGACATGTGCCATGCCTGCCAACTAGTTCGCGGGGCCAGGAGCCAGCGTTTGATCTCGATGCTCATAATCGAGATCCCGGCTGCTTGGAGACCACTGGGCCTCCTGCGACTTGATCTTGAGCGCGGGATGACTGGGCAAGGGTCTCGACGGCTTGCGCGTGTTCGTTCTGTTTGACGGCTCGCATGGCTGAAGCCAAGACCGTCAGCATTAACTGCTTCTGGTCATGGCGTTCGAAACTTCCTAGGAACGAGCGGAGGATTTCTGTCACCTGGTACTCGATTGGCTCGTCGGGGCCGCTGCGTAGGGTCGCGAAAACGGCAGCTGTGGCCTTGAGCGCCCCCATGTCAGAGAGAGCACCGGATAGGTCACCTCCTTCCGATACTCGACTGGCTAGCAGTACCGCAGGATCAGCCAGCGCTGCTGCCTTTGCCCGCGCGTGCTGAAGAAAGACGAGATCTTGGATGGTCTGGTGCTGCTGGGCTTCGGCTATTGTTTGTAACGCCGATCGGGCGCCTTCGTCGAGACCGAGGCGCACACTGCCTTGGACCGACTCGGTCGGTGCTCCTAACAGGAGCCGGGGACGTCCCAGATACTCGTCACACATTTCTCGGGCGCCGGGCAGGTCGGTTGGGTCAAGCCGGCTGGCGATCTCGCAAGTAGCCGCACGCAGCGTGGTCCTGACCAGGTGCGCCAGTTCCGGGACCGTCCGGGTCGGGAGGTATTCGGGGTACACGGTCGCGGTGATGGTTGCGGTGAAGCGGATCCCGGGAAGGCGGGTGGGCAGTACTGCGGGGAACGCCGTGACCTCCCGCCTCAGGACACGGCGCTGGGTACGGCTGAACTTTGCGGTGCCGGCCATCAGGGCTGCGCTCCCTCGGACGTGCCGCTCGTGTCTGCGGGTGCGAACCCTTGTCGTTCCAGAATCCGGTGGCGCATGGCGATCACAGCCGGCGGGTAGCCGACGCCTTCCTTGCCCATCAGGAAGGACGACATCGGACCGGTGAACAGGTGATCGGTGACGACCTGGTGCAGCACATTCACCACGGTCTCGCTCGCCACGTACCCGTCGGCCACTGCCTGGGCCCATGCGGCGAGGACCTTCTCGCACTGGTCTTCCAGCTCGGGGTCCGACAGCACGCGGCTCCACGCGGTGATCAGCTCGTCAACGACCCTCGGGTCCTGCTCGGCGTCGGTGATCAAGACCCGCAGGACGCCGGGGGCTGCTTTGGGATCTACCAGGGACAGGAACGCCCGCCGTCCGGCTCGGAAGCCTGACACGTTGGTCCAGTTTACGACGCTGGACCACACGTCGGGCAGCAGGGCGCTGTCTGCGGCCATCTTGAGCAGGGCGCGTTCGGCCTCCTGTACCGCTGAGTCGTTCTGGTGCCGGTCCAGAACCCACCGTAACCGCACCAGCGCCTGCTTGGGGTACTGCTTTGCGAACGGCTCCTGGCAGACCAGGGCAGCGACCTCCGCCACGCTGCAGTCCTCGCTCATCGCCCAGCGGTCGCGCAACTGCTCTCTCACCTTTGCGCCGAACACCGGCTGCTGTGCTGCGGTAGCGAGCATTCTCGCCGCCACCGGGCCCCGAGCGAGCGGGGCCAGATCGGACCGGGCCACGGACTGGTGGCTCGGCAGGATGCTGGTGTCGTTCTGGCTGATCGCGAGACCTGCCAGCAGGTCTGCGATCTGTTCGCGGCAGTCGGCGCCTACGCTCCCGTGGGCGGTGATCTTTCCGATCCAGCGTGTGAGGTGTGACTGGACGTCGGAGAGCTGTGTCCATACGTGTCGCAGCACCGCGGGACCGAACCCGGGCAGGTGGCGGAAAGTGACGACACCGTCGACGACCTCTGCGCCCACGGACTGCAGGCGGCTGGCGAGGTCCATGCCGGACAGCACCCGGCGGACATCCGTTTCCGGGGTTTCGTCCAGCAAGATCCTGGCGGCTCTCTGCACCTGGGAGGGAGAACAGCCCTCCAGGAAGACTGCAGCTAGCAGGAGTGCCCGGTCGTCGGGGTTGTCCCGGGTGTCGTCGAACACCTCCTTGATGCGGCCGAGCCACTGGTTGAAGGTGCCTACCGCGATTGCCACCGAACTCTCCGAGCGGTCGGTGACTCCGAGCAGCCGTGCCAGTTCAGCGGCATCAGACGGGTGCATCCCCTCCTTGACCAAGTGGGCCAAGCCCACCTGGCCCGGAGCGGCGTCGGTTGCAGGGTCCAGCCGCTGGGCCAGGTCGCTCCGGCGGTACAGAACCGAGAGGTGAGCCCTGCACAGCAGTCGAGGTGAGGGACGTGCTGCCCGGACCAGAAAGTCGGCCGGCTCCCCAGCGGCCGGCCAGCCGTCCTTGTCGACGATCAGGATCAGACAGGAGCGCATCCCCGCGAGCTTCTTCCCGTGATCGACCAGATCCTTGGCGAGGGCACTGCGTCTGTGCCACCCGCTGATCTCGGGAGAGACGTCGAGCACGTAGCCGAAGTTCTCCTGCAGCGGCAGCAGTTCCGTGTCCGGAGGATCCCAGTCGGGAACCAGTTGCTCAAGGTGCATCTCCTTATCGGGATCGGCACGGTGCCGCTCTTCGGCAATCATGGCCAGGGCCTTGACCGCCGCAGCGGTCCTGCCCGTCCCCGCTGCACCGGACACGACCGCCAGACCGTGGCCTTGTACGGCGATCAGATCGCGTATCCGCGCGGGTACGGTGATGGCTGTGCCGTCTGGAGCGACCTTCGCCCAGGCCAGCCGTGCCGCTTGCAGGTAGAAGTCGTCGATTGGACGCGCTGGGAGCAACCGGCGCTGGTGCAGATGGACGGTGACGTTCCCGCCCCCTTGCGCAACCACGGAGTTGTGGTTGTTGTTGGCCTGCATGACCCCCGTGGGAAGCAGTACAGCCGACTTGCGCAGGCTGACCAGGGGGCGATCCGCGATCAGCTTGACCGCCGCGGCGTATTGTAGTTGATGCCGCCGGATCCAGCGTCGATATTGCCCCGGGCCTGCAGGACAACGCTTCCGGTGTTGAACTTCGCCACGATGGAGCTGGCCTCCTCTCTTGCCTCGGCGGCGGCGCCGGTCTGGGTCAGCAGGGCGCGCAGTTCATCCGCTGCTTCCGGGAACCGCTGGAGGTACCCGGCCACCTGGATCAACCACTGCTGGCCGAGGGCTTCATGCGCCGCAGTGCGCACGTCGGCGTCTTCGGACGACAGCGGCTCATGCGCACGATCCAAGATGGCCAACTGCCGCTCCCTGGACTCCTCGCCATCACGACGGAAGAAGTGCGCCACGGCGCCCCGCAGGCCCTGCCAGCTGGTCCTGGTAGCCTCGGCCACCAGGATGCTGGACGCCTCGGCAGCCAACGCCATCACGTCGAACTCGACACTCATGCATCCCCCTCCACGCGCCCCCCGTGGGCACCGCACACCCAGAGTGCGGACACTGAGTAATTGATCACAAGCAGAACGTGTCATGAAGGCCGAAAGCTACCTTCTCCGGGACGCCACCACGACGCCGCGGTAGTGCTCGTTTTCGAATGCGCGGCCTCTGGGCGAGCGTGGTTCAACTGGAAGGCCACCGCTTCGGTGGAGGGAGGCGTGTTCGAATCGGACTGGGGATGGCCAGCGTTCCGTGTTGCTGCTATTTGGCGTGAACATGCGTCAGGCCGTCGATACAGCGGTCAGCCGGATGCTGGCTGGTCGGGAGGCTGAGGCCAATCATCCGCATCCTTGACCGGTGAACTTGCAAACTGCGGAAGGTGGTGCCTACGGGCTCCGTACATGAATCTGGTTGACCGCATTCCGGATCGTGCCCCCATGACGTGGTGTAAGGGATCATGGCGCTCCGGCACCAGCCTCGGTCCGGTGGTGTTCTCGGGTGGCAGAAGTAGCCGGGCGATCCAGGTGCGCTGGCCAGGAGGCCGGAAAGGCCAAGCCCGCCGTCGCGCCTGTGCAGCACAGCTCTTGTCAGACCTCGATGGCAGACTGCCCCCGCTGAGTCCGCAGCGCAGGGAGCGAGAGGGGCATGGCCAAACAGATGAGGAACGGGGACGAGGGACATGCGCCAGGAGCGATGGATTTGGCTCCGCAGCTACTCGAACAGCTTGCCCGAGAAGCTATCGAAGTCGTAGGTCGACCCAACCTCATCCCCGCGCAGCTGAAACCACACAGCAACCTGCCTGTCCGTTGGCAATGCGTCGGGTGCGGGCACGAGTGGAACGCCACTGCGGCCAGCCGGACTGCTGGCCGTGGATGCCCGGAATGCGCATGGGAGAAGCGTGCTACGTCGCGCGCCACAGCACCTCCTGGTGAGTCTCTCGCGGAACTCTTTCCCGCTATCGCGGCGGAATTCATTGAGAATCTGGACCGACCAGATTTTTCCCCGGCAAAGCTCCGACCTGGATCAACCCAACGCTGCCGTTGGAGATGTTCGTCGTGCAACAATATCTGGATTGCGCCCCCCGCTAGGCGCAGGGTGAGCGGCTGCCCAGTGTGTGCAAATGCAGCTCGCAGTGCCGCACACTATCGCCTTCGCTTGAACCAGAGAAGCGCAGCCGACGCATGGCCGCACCTCCAGGTCGAATTCATTGCCAATGTAACTCTGCCAGGGAGAACTCTTAGCACTCTCGCCGAAAACTCCACATGCCGCTGCCGATGGCGCTGCTCTACATGTACGCACGAATGGCAATCGACAATTGTAAGCAGGGGTCGAAGTGGATCTGGTTGCCCGGCTTGCGCGCCAGCCAAAATTAGCAAGACCAGGCGCACGCCCAAGCCGGGAAGATCTCTTGCTGATGTTCGCCCGGACCTTGCGCAACAATTTGTCGAAAACCTGAAAATGCGTGCTAGGACTCCCGCTATAATTAATCCAGGGACTAACGACCCATGCCGTTGGCGTTGTCCACGCGGGCACGAATGGGTGACCACTGTCGCATCCCGTTTCTCTGGGGCCGGCTGTGCACGGTGCGGCTCTGCGGGAAAATCTCGGTTTGAGTTTGAAGTCGCGGAACTCATTGCCATCGCCACGGGCCTCCTGGTCGAAGTTGACGCACTGCCTCCTGTTCAGGCGGGACGACAGCCCCGAGTGGACCTGCACATTCCAAGTGTCGATCTGTGGGTTGACCTTGATCCCAAGAAATGGCATCAGGATACAGAAAGAGATCTGAGAAAGTCCGTCAAGCTCTCGCACTTGAATTACGTGCGTATTCGCGAGGCCAGCCTTCCGCCGTTGCCTGGGACCATTCTCTGCGCAGCGAGTGACGATCCCTGGAAGTGGGCCTCTTTGCTGCGGGGGCTGCTCGTAGCAAAGGGCTGCTCCTGGCGCCTGCCACGCGAATCGGAGCGCAACGCCGCTCTTGCCAGAGCTGCACAGAGGTGGGCCAACCTGACTGGAGGTAAACCGAGCCCATCCGCTCTCGATGCTGCACCTCGGTTGGCGGACGAGTTCGTGGAAAATACAACGCGCCCCGGCGTCGGGTTGGCGTGGCTCCCGCCGGCCGCGAAAGATCGGTGTCTATGGAAATGCTCCGAGTGCGGCCATGAGTGGCGATCTTCAGTGACATCGCGGGCGTTCCTTGGATCAAACTGCCCCAATTGTTCGAGAATTCGACAAAAGGTGGACGCTCGAATTCGTGCCATGGCTGACGATGATGACTCCTTTGCTCGCTCGGCGCCCGATCTCGTGCCCGAATTCCTGGAGTGTCTGGATGATCCTAGTTTTACCCCCCAGATTCTACGGCCGTCATCAAATAAGCGATGCAGATGGAAATGCCGAACCTGCGAACACACATGGGTGGCATCCCCAGCGGCGCGCACCAGTGGCCGAGGATGCCGACGGTGCGGTGCAGAACGAACCCGACTCAGCCGAACGCTTGCGGAGGCCGGCTCCTCCCTGGCGGATCTCTTCCCCAAGATCAGTGCAGAGTTCGTGGAGTGCCTGGTTGAGGAGAGAACGCCAAATGACCTACTGCCGATGTCCAACAAGCGATGCCGCTGGAGATGTCTTTCTTGCTCCTCGGAGTGGGCTACGACCGTAGCCTCAAGAGTTGGTGGAACAGGATGTCCTGCGTGCGGTCGTCTCTCATCAGGTAGCGGCCGAGCAAGGGCTAAGAATGGTGAATCGCTCATGGAGCTGTTTCCCATAATCGCCAGCGAGTTTGAGGAGAATCTCACTCGCCCGGGGAGTGGGCCAGATATTGTACGCAGAGCAAGCCACGATCGAGTTCGATGGCGCTGCGGAGTCTGCCATCTCCGATGGGAGACCTCCGTCAAGAATCGGACGCGTGGAGGTACGGGTTGTCCAGCCTGTGCAAGACGGTCGGGTGCTCGTGAGAAGGGTCGCAGCTAATGGAGCGCACGCGCCTCCACGGAGCGGTTCCCTCCCAGGACGGTCCCTGGCGGCGTGCGCCCTCCACTGACATTGCCGCCGAGCCTGCAGGATCACGGTGACGGGGTCGCCTACGGGGGCGAGGATGAGGCTGGTTCGGTGATGGAGCCGCTGAGGGTCGGGGCGGCGTTCTGAAGTCTTCGTAAGCGGGCCTTGGCCAGTGTGGCGAGGCCGTCGATGTGATGCGGCCCGAAGAAGGCGTGGTGTCGCCCGAATCGGGGGCGCAGCGAGCTGACCGCGTTGTAGCGTGGTACTGGCCCAACTGCACGGAGGACACGTGACCGCACAGCCGGAGCACCAGAATGCCGAAGCGCTGATCCCGCGCCCGGAACGGACCATTACTACTGCCCTCAAGGCTGCTCTTGCGGTCGTGGCTCCGGACCGTCTGCTGGAGATGCAGACCGAGCAGGCTGAAGCGATCACCAAGGCTATCGACGCCGACGCCCTTGATCCCCTCCGGGGATTCCTCCTGCGGTGGGCTGTCGTGGTAGAGGTCGAACGGCATCAGGAGACTGCCTCCAAACTCCGTCGAGTCGAGTACCTCATGCAGGTGGCGGAGGATCCTGCTGACTCCCGAGGCCACGCCCTCGCCGCGGCCGAGATTCTCCGAGCCGCATATCGGGTGCTGGGCGCATGACGTGGTCCTGGAAGTACCTCCCCAGCGAGGAATACGTGATTGGCGGTGCGCCACCGGCCTTCGTCGCTGAAGTCGAGAAGAAGGCCGACGAGTTGGTGCGAGCTGCGGAGGTCCTTTACCTCGACGGGGCCTCGTACCGGGGCGAGAACCCCAAGAGCAAGACTGCCGATCTCCCCGGCGGCATGTTCGAGTACCTGACCCAGGTCACGTACCTGTAGGCCATGATGGCGGCCATTGCGAGGACAGCGAGCTGGGTGGCGACGACATGATGATCGACTATAACGTCAGAGACGATTGGCCCGCTGGCACACCGGAATGGCTGAAGTCCCTCGTCTCCGCTCTTGACCGCCGCCACGGCAGAAGCAACGTCTTGCCGCTGACCGTTGTCGTGGTGGAGGTCATGGAGTGGTTGGCGCTCGCCAGTGGTGTCGACGCCTGGAAGAACTCCGCCAATCGAATGTCGCTGCGCTACGACCTCGACGAGTCCGTAGAGCTCGTAACACGATCTTGTGGGGCGGTGCAGATCGGCCGTAACCGGTATGACGATTGAGCCGTTCGTGATGGTGTGAGCGTCAAGCCGTGGGTCGTGGACGATGATTTGTGGGCGGTGGTC